>JBJTOG010000107.1:0-1730 GCA_046074425.1 Actinomycetota bacterium | reverse complement strand
CGAGTAAACTCAAGGCTAAAGTCAATTGCTTGGCAAATAGAAGTGGGTTTAGGCATGCAAATTTTGGGTCATTTGATTTCCGGAAGTCAGCTGGCGGGAAGCTCTTCCCGCTTGGGAGAAGTATTTGACCCAGCCACTGGAAAGGTAACTAAACAAGTAAGTTTTGCCGGCCAAGGGGAAATAAATGCTGCGATTGCAAGCGCTAAAGCAGCATTTCCAGAATGGCGTGATACATCGCTCGCCAAACGTCAGGCCATCATGTTTCGTTTCCGCGAGCTGCTGGAGGCAAAAAAGCCGGAGCTTGCGGAGATCATAACCTCCGAGCACGGCAAGGTGCTATCCGATGCCATGGGTGAAATAACCCGGGGCCAAGAGGTTGTTGAATTTGCCTGTGGTGCGCCACATTTATTGACCGGCGAATACTCAGAAAACGCCTCAACCAATGTTGATGTTTACTCGCTGCGACAACCACTTGGAGTGGTTGGAATTATTAGCCCCTTTAATTTCCCGGCCATGGTCCCGATGTGGTTTTTCCCGGTTGCAATTGCAGCTGGAAATACCGTTGTCCTAAAACCCAGCGAGAAGGACCCTTCGGCAGCGCTATGGCTCGCCGAACTTTGGAAAGAGGCAGGTCTGCCCGATGGAGTTTTCAATGTTCTAAATGGCGACAAGGAAGCGGTTGATGGACTACTAAACCACCCTGATGTTGCCAGCATCTCTTTTGTTGGATCAACTCCGATAGCCAAATACATTTACGAAACTGCCGCCTCCAACGGCAAACGAGTCCAGGCACTTGGTGGCGCCAAAAACCACATGCTGGTGCTTCCCGATGCAGATTTGGATCTAACCGCCGATTCCGCTGTAAATGCCGGATTCGGTTCTGCGGGTGAGAGATGCATGGCAATCTCAGTCGTAGTTGCCGTTGAACCGGTTGCCGATCAACTAATCGAAAAAATTGCTCAGAGAATAAGTGGTCTGAAAGTTGGCGATGGCCGCAGATCCTGCGACATGGGACCGCTGGTCACTAAAGCGCATAGAGATAAAGTCGCTTCATATATTGAAACTGCCGAGCAAGATGGCGCCACGGTAGTAGTGGATGGGCGAAAAGTTTCTCCCGATGGCGATTCTGGGGGGTTCTGGCTTGGTCCAACACTTATTGATCGAGTATCAACCAGCTCAAAAGTTTATAACGAAGAAATTTTCGGTCCTGTGCTTTCGGTAGTTCGGGTAAAGAGCTTTGATGAGGGGCTAAAGCTGATAAATGATTCTGAATTTGGAAACGGAACCGCCATTTTCACCAACGATGGTGGTGCGGCCAGAAAATTCCAAAACGAAGTCCAAGTGGGAATGATAGGAATCAATGTTCCTATCCCGGTTCCGGTATCGTATTTCAGCTTCGGCGGTTGGAAGCACTCGCTTTTCGGTGACTCTAGGGCCCACGGTGCTGAAGGATTTAGGTTCTTCACCCAAACCAAGGTGATCACTTCCCGCTGGTTGGATCCAAGCCACGGAGGCATCAACCTAGGTTTCCCCCAAAACTAAAGACCTAAGAATTAGAAAAGGCGCCTTATTAGGGGCGCCTTTTCTATTGGTTATTTGGTTTTAGGACCGCAAGGCCTTAGCCAAATCTCTAAAGCTCTCAACGAGCTTGTCCATGTCTTTTTGGGTGTGTGCAAAGGAAACTAGCCACTGCTCATCTAACCCTGGAGGGGTGATGATGCCACGGTTAA
>JBJTOG010000106.1:0-32105 GCA_046074425.1 Actinomycetota bacterium | reverse complement strand
GCTCTGGTTCTGATGGGAGAAGGAAGAGCTTTTGGGCCGGATGGCAAAGAACGTCAAGTTATGGATCTTTTGAAAGAAGCTGGAATTGAACCAGTGGAATTAAAAGAAAAAGAGGGATTGGCCCTAATTAACGGAACCGATGGAATGCTCGGAATGCTAATTCTTGCTCTGAATGATCTAAACCACCTTTGCGATAGAGCAGATTTGATTGCAGCCATGAGCGTTGAAGCTCAATTGGGAACAGATCAAGTTTTCCGCCCCGAATTACACGAACCCCTTAGACCACACCCAGGGCAGGCACTAAGCGCCGCAAACATGTTCGAAGCGATGAAAGGATCTGAGATTGTTGCATCGCACCGAATCGGTGACGATAAAGTTCAGGATGCCTACTCGCTTCGATGTGCTCCACAGGTAACCGGAGCTGTCAGAGACACCATCACGCATGCTGAAACCGTTGCCCAAAGGGAACTTGCCGCGACAATTGACAACCCAGTGGTACTGGAAAATGGCGAGGTTACCTCTAATGGCAACTTCCATGGAGCTCCAGTTGGTTACGTGTTGGACTTTCTGGCAATTGCCGCAACCGACCTTTCCTCAATCTCAGAGCGAAGGACAGACCGCATGCTGGATAAGTATCGCTCCTCAGGGCTGCCTCCATTTTTGGCCGAAGACGCTGGTGTCGATTCTGGCTTAATGATTGCCCAATACACCCAGGCTGGATTGGTTTCAGAAAACAAGCGGCTTTCCGTACCGGCCAGCGTGGATTCAATTCCGTCATCAGCGATGCAGGAAGATCACGTCTCGATGGGCTGGCACGCCGGACGAAAGCTGAGAAAAGTAGTTGAAAACCTACGTCGCGTCTTGGCAATCGAATTGGTCACTGCCGCTAGAGCTCTCGAGCTCAGATCACCACTGAAGCCTGCTCCCGCCACCGCCTCGATGCTCAGTAAACTACGAAAGGATGTAGCGGGGGTTGGTCCAGATCGATTCCTCGCTCCTGAGTTGGAAGCAGCAGAGAGGCTCCTTAGTTCTTGAATATAACTTGGAGAAATTCCACACTTCTCAACAGAATGGCAGGTCCTGCCTTATTCAACATGAGATTTTTTTGGTGGACTTACATAATCTCTCTCATTCCTCAGATTTTCTCCGACATTATCGGGTACGATTCCCCAAACCTGCTGTGGATAGCGGTGTGGACCATCGGTCACCTCTTAGCAACAGTGGTTGCCATTGCATTCCGATACGCCTTTCTAGACCGAATGCAAGCCAAGAATCCCAATCCATTCCAAAATCTTGCAGTTGCTTCAATCCTTGGAGTGATTCGAGTTACATCTATTGGATATATTTCTTCACTCTGGGGCTTGCATAACCAATTCGATTTGGGGGCCAGAATAGTTGCGGGCCTAATTTTCGGAGTATTACTTTTTGGATTCTTACAAAACATCTTTGGATCAAGCCAGGACTATAGAGATTCTCTAAGGTCTCATCTTGAAACTAGGCACCGTCTTCAAAATCTCAAACGCCAAGCCAAAGAAAACCTGAAAATTAAGCAGGCCGAGGTCGAATCGGTTGCCCAAGGAGTTATTAGTACCGCACTCGAAAAAATTACAGTTGCACTAAATCAAAAAGCTTTGCGACCTGACGCTAAAGAAGCTGTGTATCAAGACATCCAGAGCTTGTTGGAAGGTCAGGTTCGTCCGCTCAGCCAAAGCCTGAGGAGAAGTTCTGAAGCGCTCTCCGATCCAAAGCGCTTTAGAAAAGTCAGTCGTCTAAATTTGCTTAGGCTTCCGAAGCGAGTTTTACCATCGCTTGCAATCAGGCCAGTTCTATTACTGATTACTTACCTATCTGTAGTCCCATTTAGCATGTATTTGATTGCTGGAATTAATTGGGTCTCGGTTGGTCAACTGCTTGCAATCTTAGATTTCGCTGCCGTAGTTTTAGCGAAATACGGATTAGAGAAAATCGGCTTCGTCAAACTTTGGCTAGCCGCACCAATACTTCTAGTTGTATCTCAACTGCCAACTGTGATTCAATTTCTTGCTCTAGATCACACCTCATTTCCTCGCGAGGGCCTAATTCTTTCAACCATATGGATTGCTCTTATTTCATTTTTGACATTTGGTGGATTTGCTCTTGTCGCTGTTCATGAAAATAACCGGGATCACTTCCTCCAAGAGCTAGAAAAGAACAACAGCAAGATTGAACGCGAGTTAGCTTTGGTTAACCAGAAAATCTGGGTGGAAAGAAGGCAGTGGGCTCTGGCGATTCATGGCAGTGTTCAGGCTTCGCTTACAGCAGCACTTGTCCGCTTGAGAGGCAATGACGAATTATCAAATGCCGAATTGAAGAAGATCCGCGCTCACATCGCCCAGGCCAGAGATGGGTTAGTTCGACCAAAACTTGGCAACTTTGATTTCAAGAAGGCCATAAAGGAAATCAAACAGACTTGGGAGGGGATGGTCGATGTTAGCTTCAACTCCAGGACTGAAGGGGCCAAAGTCCTGATGGCAGATACCTGGGCGAGTGTCTGCGCTAATGAAATCATCAAAGAAGCGATAAGTAACTCAATGCGGCACGGATCCGCAACTGAAGTGACTATCGAATGCTCGATTCCAGAGCCAGGGTTTGTTGAAATTATGGTTCAAGACAATGGCCGAGGACTGAAACCCAAATATCGAAAAGGACTGGGTGGCCAGATCATTGATGAGATTGCTTATCCTTGGTCGTTAGAAAATGTAAAAAGTGGCGGTGTGAGGCTAAAAGCCCGAATCGCAGTGGCGTCTCTCAAGCAACCTCAGAATTAGTCAATGTCCCGCTGCAAGCTTGTGAACAAAGCAAGCAGCGCAAAGAAGGCTCCATAACCCAATAGGACCAGGGCGGCAAGCTGTGGTGGAAGGAAATTGGTTGTGTTAACCCCAACCTCTTCTACTTGAATATCAAGCGCCAGCATTCCGGTTATGGCACCTGTTGGTAGGTATTTTCCGGCATCCACAAACAACAGGACCACAAGCGGTTCAACCACAAAAAGCCAAACCAAAGTAGAAACAATTGCGATTAATTGATTTCGAATCAGAGAACCAATAGCAACCCCAACCACTCCCAGCACAGCTCCCGAAAGAGCTGCTGCCAGTGGAACGTTGATAAAGACATCCTCGCTTGGTTTGGCGGCGTCCAAAAAGCTAAGAGTGACGTTAGCCCCAGCCATTGCAACCAAAGATGCCGTGGTTTGCATCACCGCACCGGCTAATGCCGCAACACCCAACTTGGCGAATAGCACCTTTGATCGTTTTGGTGAAACCAAAAACGTTGCAACTGCGGTTCCGTGGCGGAATTCTCCGGAGAGCAAAATTATCCCCAAGATAATCGCAAAAATGTAAGAGCTAATGGCTTTAGAGTAAACGCCGTCAACCATCTGAACATCAGAGAGTGAACCAAGAAGCCCAGTCTCATCGTTGGAAATTACGATTGGAGTAATCACGGTTCCGATGCAAGCAAGCAAAATGCTGGCGAGCAAAATACCATAACTAGACCTTGAGTAAATAAGCTTTCTTATTTCAGCCTTAAGAAGTTTCACTTTGCACCGCCTGAAGTGAGACTAAGAAATGCTTCTTCCAAGGAGCCGTTTCCAATCACATTGGCGATGTGATCTGCAATAACTAGCCGACCTTTGTTGATGATAATTACGTCATCAACCGTGTTTTGCATTTCGGCTAATTGATGCGAAGACACCAGAATGGTTTTTCCTGAGTCGGCTAGTTCTCTGAGAAACTTTCTTAGCCATGCGATTCCAATTGGATCTAAGCCATTCGCTGGCTCATCCAGAATTAACACTTCTGGGTCCCCGATAATCGCGCCAGCGAGTGAAAGGCGCTGTTTCATCCCAAGCGAGTAACCCTTGACTCTTTTATTGGCAGCGTCCGATAATTCGACGAGCTCAATGACTTCATCAACTCGGTTATCGCGAATTCCGGCTGAAGCTGCAATTACTTTTAGATTTTGTTTTCCAGTGAGTCCAGAGTGAAAACCTCGCGAATCCAGAACCGCCCCAACTTTTCTAAGTGGGTCTTTTAAGTCACGATAATTTGATCCGAAAATCACTGCGTGACCGGAAGTCGGTTTAGCCAAACCCAGCAAGCACCTTAGAGCTGTACTTTTTCCAGCGCCATTCGGACCGAGTAAACCGGTGATTTTACCTTTCTGAATCTTGGCAGAAAACTTATCGACGCTGGCAAGTTTCCCATAACGCTTAACCAGGTGGGAAAATTCAATTGCGCTCATGCTTGAAGACTATTCCTTTGTTCAATCGAGATACTAAGCAAGCTTCTGGCAAGTGCATAATCGAGTCTTCTTCGTCGCTTGCCAGCCAAATCATTTCCCTTAAATGGTGCCAAGATTAGGTCTCTTGTCTCATACCTAAGTTTAGCTAACTCAAAATTGGCAATTTCAATAACGGAATCAATTTCTGAATCCTTTAGTCCAGGAATTTCTAAATATGTCATTAGTCGACTAGACACCCGCACCTTAGAGCTCGGATAAAAAAAGTCTGCTGCTTTCATAAACGCAATGGGTGATTTACCATCTGCTCCATCAACTGCCCTAAGCCCTATTCGACCGTTGGGAACATTAAAAATCACCTTGTGCTTTTTCACTTTCGGTTTTCGCAAGGCGAGTAGTTCATCCAAAGTCCCAATCCGCTGCTCCCCCAAAAAGACCTCTTTGTCTGAATTCCTACCAAAGCAGGCAACCAAGGTTGGGGCCTCGGTGTCGCCAAAAAGTGAATCTTCAATCACCACAGCAATCTCAAGCCGATCTTTGGGGAAATTCGAGAGCAAAAATGTTTCTGGAACAATGGCCACTACAAATTCTGCTGCGGCGAGGGAATTGGCCAACGCAATTTTATATAAATTGTCCATACCGGTTTTTTGAAAATAGGGCTGAACCATGGAATCCACTCCTTTCCGCTTAGCGGAGTGGTTTGCTAAATAGGGGGGATTGGTCAGTATCAGAGATTTTTCGGGGTTTGGAATTCCAAGCAGTGAGTCGTTTTTGGGCCATGGGCCAGCAATATCCAGACCGAATGTGTCTTTTACCAACTGCCTTAGGGTGGCATCACTTTGGAGTGTCTCCAGCAGGTGACCATTTCCGGCGAAGGGGTCTAATACTTTTCCGCCGGTTTCTCTAAGTGCCATTTCGAGAAAATCTCTAACGGGCTGGTTTAGCCAGGCTGTTTCGGTAGTAAAGAATGAACCGCTGGCTACTTTTTCGATGTCTATTTCAACGAAGCGCTCTTTCTCCTTTGAAACCAGCATCCGGCCCAACGGCCGATTTGAACTCATGCCACAATAGTAACCATGACCTCACACACTCACCTAGCTACCCTGCACACCAATCACGGCGCCATTAAGGTAAACCTCTATGGCCTTCACGCCCCTAAAACCGTCGAAAATTTCGTTGGTTTAGCCACCGGCGAGAAGGAATGGACTGATCCTCGCTCCGGAGCCAAAAAGACTGGCACCCCGCTTTATAACGGAGTGGTCTTTCACCGCATCATTCCTGATTTCATGATTCAGGGCGGTGACCCAACCGGAACCGGTATGGGTGGGCCAGGTTATAACTTCGGAGATGAGATTCACGCCGAGCTAACTTTCAACGAACCATACAAACTAGCTATGGCCAATGCCGGACCTGGAACCAATGGCTCTCAGTTCTTCATCACCACAGTCCCAACCACTTGGTTATTTGGTAAGCACACCATCTTCGGTGAAGTTGTTGATGAGGTTAGTCGCAAAGTTGTTGATCAGATTCAGGCGGTAGCAACTGATCACCGTGACAAGCCGATGGACGATGTCATCATTGAATCAATCAGCATCGAAGCAGTTAATTCCTAATTGGCTAAAACTCTCTCCGGTCAACCAAAAGTAACCGTTTGGTTGATTTCTATCAACCTGGTTGTTTGGCTGCTGCAAGTAATCCCAGGTTCGACGCTGACCACTCAGTTGCTATATGCGCCGCTACTCACGGTTGCGGAACCTTGGCGAATGATCACAGCCGGTTTTGTTCACTCACCGGATAGCGTTTGGCATATTTTGATAAATGCCTATTCGATTTACATTTTTGGTCGAGTAATTGAACCAATGCTTGGCGCCGGAAGGTTCCTAGCGCTTTATTTGATTTCCATTTTTGGCGGATCCGCTATGGTGCTTTGGCTAAGCGAACCAGTGGTTCCGGTGGTTGGGGCATCCGGGGCATTTTTTGGACTAATGGGTGCTTACTTCATAATGCTTAGAAGCATTGGCGATAACTCGGGCCAATTAGTTGCCCTGATTGCAATTAACTTAGCCTTTGGATTTTTTGTGCCAGGAATTTCTTGGCAGGGACACTTGGGTGGATTGCTCGCTGGCATGGCGGTCACTTGGGTATACGCCAAGACCAGATTCCGTCCCGGAATGCTTCAAAAAATTGGGGTATTAGGTGTTGTTGGAGCGATTGCGCTTTTTACAGCGGCCGGAGTGATGTTCCGGCTAGTTCCCTATTTTTCCTAAATTACTTCCAGCGGGTCGACATCATGAAGCCGACCATGGCAATTCCAAAGCCGATCAAAATGTTCCAGTTCTGAAGGTTGATTGGGGTTGCGGCACCGAGTGGGAACTGGGCACTAGTGACGTAGTAGGTGATGATCCAAACTAGGCCAACAATCATGAAGCCAAACATCACGGGCTTGAACCAAACCGGGTTTGGAGCTTCACCATCCTTTTCGGTGCGAACCTTGGCTGGCTTGGTTGAGCGCTTTTTGCTGGCGGAATTGTTTAGTTCAGACATGCCCACAATTCTACAACTAGGCTTAACCCACAATGACCAAGATTCTCGTGCTGGATAACTACGACAGCTTCGTTTATACCCTCAATGGCTATCTGCAGCAGCTGGGAGCCGAAACCGAAGTCATACGCAACGACGCTATTTCCGAGCAGGAACTTGCTGACCTAATGACCAATTTTGATGGGGTTCTAATTAGCCCAGGACCTGGAACCCCAGCCGACGCTGGCCTCAGCATTCCAGCGGTAAGGGAAGCCCTTCGAACCTCAAAGCCACTTATCGGAGTTTGTCTAGGTCACCAGGCAATTGCCGAGGCAATGGGGGCAACCGTGCGAAGTGCGGAAGAGCTGATGCACGGTAAAACCAGCGAGGTGGTGCACAACGGATCCCTTTTGTTCAAAGACGTTCCAGAAACTTTCCGAGCCACCAGATATCACTCACTAGCGGTTTTGGATGGAACTGTTCCAGACGATCTAGAAGTAACTTCACGAACCAAGGGTGGAGTGATCATGGGTCTAAGACACACCTCAAAACCTATCTACGGAGTTCAATTTCACCCAGAAAGCGTTTTGACTGAAGGCGGTTACCAAATGCTGGGCAACTGGCTTGAGTCTGTGGGTCTTATTGGTGCAGCTGAAAAAGCCAAATCACTTTCACCGATGGTGAAGTTCTAGCTGCTAGGTACGCAATTCAGAGTCAGAATGATTTCTGACTTCTGATTAGCAAGGCCAGGTTCGATTGATTGATCTTCAACAATTGAACCAACCGTTCCAAGGCAGTCAAGTGGCGACTCAATCACAACAGTGAATCCAACCTCCGGTGCCAGCAGCAAGCGCTGGGCATCACTAACGCTCAAGTTTCGAACATTCGGAACCTGAACCTGACCATCGGAAACTAGTAGATTTACGGTTGAACCTTGCGGTAAACGTGAGTTAGCTGCTGGTACCGATTCGATTACCAAGCCCTTAGCAATGGTTGCTGAATTCGAAGGAGTAATAACCCCAAGGACCAATCCGGCGGATTCCAATGCTGCCCTGGCTTCTTCTTCAGTTAGACCACTAAGAAGTGGAACCCCGGTTTCCAACTTGCCCGAGGAAACATACACTTCGATTGTGGTTCGCTCGGGAACCGCTGTTCCGGCTGGAGGATCGGTTCGGATTATGTATCCAGCTTCAACGGTGTCACTGGATTCAGTTAGGCGCAACACCAACAGGTTTTGATCCCGCAGTACCTGAGCACCATCGTCGAAGAGTGCTCCGGTGACATCGGCTACCGGAATTCCAGTGTTGCTCGGTGGTGTGAAAGGTGTTAGAGCGCCACCTATTGTGATCAACCAAATAATTAATCCCACCAACACAACGCCGACACCACTTCCGATTCCCCAGAGCAATCCAGTTGATGGGCGATCGGATTTCTTGGTCTCGGTGGTAGTTGGAATAGCTGTGGTTTGTGGAGCAGAAGTTAGGTCCACTCCTAGCTCACGGAAGAAGTCATCAGCACTACTTACCGGAGCTTCGCTGATCACCTCGGTTGGTGAATCGAAAACCATCGGGGTGGTTCGGGTATAGGTCCGAGTGACAGGGTTTCCGGATGCCGCTGCAATTAGGTGATCGCGGAATTCCTCGGCACTTTGGAACCTTTCCTCGCGATCTTTCGCCAGAGCGTGCAGCACTACCTCATCAAGCTCGGCAGTGATTTCCGGATTGTGCTCTGAAGGTGGAACCACCTTCTCACTTACGTGCTGATAGGCAACCGATACCGCAGTATCTCCTTTGAAGGGAGGCCGGCCCGCAAGCATTTCATAGAGCAATACCCCGGTTGAGTAAAGGTCAGTTCGGGCATCAACCGCTTCGCCTCTGGCCTGCTCGGGTGAGAAGTATTGAGCGGTGCCAACGATTCCGGAGGTGTGAGCCTGGGTTGCCGAAGAATCGGAGATCGCCCGAGCAATTCCGAAATCCATCACCTTGACGGCGCCCTCTTCGGTAATCATGATGTTCGAGGCCTTTATATCCCGGTGAATGATTCCGGCGCGGTGGGAGTATTCCAAAGCTGTCAGCACACCCTTGGCGTAGTTGATTGCTTCGTCTAATCCGAGACGGCGATCGTGCATGATGTCGCGAAGTAGACGACCTTTGACGTATTCCATGATGATGAAGGGAGTCTTTCGAACCGAACCGTTAGCGTCTTCGGTTACTTCTTCGCCGGCATCGTAAATTCTCACAATTGTCGGGTGAGCCATCTTCGCCGAGGCCTGGGCCTCTTGAGCAAAACGAGATTCGAAAGTTTCATCATTAGCTAAATCTGATTTGAGCAGCTTGATGGCAATCTTTCGCCCTAGCCTCAGATCGTTTCCAGCGAAGACGTCGGCCATACCCCCGCGACCTATTAAGGCCCCCACCTGGTATCGGTCGGCCAGTACTCTATCCTGCTCAGACAACTTGCATTACCCCGTTCTTACTTTCGATATTAGCGACCACGACTAACCACCATTTCCACTTGGAGATGGGCTAGAAGGTCCAGGCTGTGGAATCTGCGTGAAAGTTGGGGTTGGACCAGGAACCGTCTCTGAAGGAGATGGGTTAGGTGGCGTGATGGAAGGACTCGGAACCGTATTCTGCTGGATGTAGTAGTAAATCCTTACCGTGCTACCTACCGCCACCTGGCCAAGCCCATCTGCTTTATAAATCGTGAGGATTCGAGAATCGGATGGGTCAAGAGCTTCCCCTGGAACCGCCTCCACCAGCAAACCGCGCTCCTTCAGGAATATCGATGCATCGGCAACATTTTTCCCAATGACGTCTGTCAGCAAAACTACGACAGTTGCATTGGTTGGAAGCGAGCTGGATGGAGTTGGGCTCGAGCTAGGTGAGAAAGAAATGGTTGGAGCTGGGCTTTCGCCCTCACCTTCGTTGATCAAGCTCAACACAATAACCACCATCACCGCTGCAGCCGCGACAAATAGCACTCCGATTAGAACCAGCCATGGCCAGATCACTGGCAATTTTTCTGCAGGTTCGGTTTTGGGATCGGGATCAGAGTTTTGGTTGCGTGCGAGAGAGGGAACATCAAAGACTTCGGTTGGCGCAACACCTTCAAGTTGTAATCGCAATGCTTTGGCGCGATTAGCTAAATCCAATGCGCTGCCGGGGCGTTGGTTGGGCTTTTTAGCTAGGCAAGCCAAAATCAAATCTTGCACTCGCTTATCGATGTCATCACCCATGGCCGGTGGCTTGTCATTGATTTGCGCCATGGCAATAATCATTTGAGATTCCCCGGTGAATGGCCTTCGACCAGTAACGGCTTCATAGGCAACCACGCCAAGTGAATAAATGTCGGTTGCTGGGGTTGCCGACTTTCCGGTTGCCTGCTCTGGGGATAGGTACTGTACTGTTCCCATCACCTGGCCGGTGGCGGTCAGAGCAACCTGATCGGCAACTCTGGCAATTCCAAAGTCGGTAATCTTTACTCTTCCCGATGGGGTAATCAACAGGTTTCCAGGCTTAACATCGCGGTGAACGAGGCCATCTTCGTGGGCTGCATGCAACGCTCTGGCGGTTTGTTCGATGATGCTCAAAACCTCAACTTCACCAAGACGAATACGCTTCTCGATAATACGAGCCAGCGAATCTCCGGCCACTAACTCCATAACCAGATACGCCGAACCCGATCCTTCGCCGTAGTCATAGACGTCGGCAATTCCCTCGTGATCAACCCGAGCGGCATGCTTGGCTTCCACCCGGAAACGCTCCAAGAAGCCGGGGTCACCCATGTATTCGGGCTTGAGAATTTTGATTGCAACGTCGCGAAGAATCACTTCATCGTGGGCTCGCCAAACCTCGCCCATCCCGCCAATCGCAATGCGATCGACCAGGCGATAGCGCCCCCCATAGATCTGTCCAGCTTCTGGCTTCATTGCGATAGCACCGCCTGGAAGAATTTGCGTGCCACCGGAGCTGCGGTGCGGTTGCCACTTGCACCGCTATCCAGCCCGCCACCGTCCTCAACAACTAGTGCGATGGCAACTCTAGGGTTGACGGCCGGTGCGAAACCAGTGAACCAAAGAGTTACTCTTTCGCCAACCCCGTTTTCAGCGGTACCGGTTTTTCCGGCGATGTCATATCCAAACACCGAAGCATTGCTGGCATAGCCGGCAGAAACGGATTTGATCATCATCTTGGTTATTTCTTCGGCCGTGGAGGCAGTTATGGGCTGGGCAAAGATTTCCGGTTCGGGTTGGCTGATTACCGAAAGGTTGGCGCTGATGATGCTTTCGA
The DNA here is from genome assembly GCA_046074425.1 of Actinomycetota bacterium. GTDB lineage: Bacteria > Actinomycetota > Actinomycetes > Actinomycetales > Microbacteriaceae > Rhodoluna. The sequence continues at coordinate 21,015 of JBJTOG010000106.1, read as the reverse complement.
TCAGATTCGGCTTCATCAGAATTCCATCGTTCGCAATCGCCGCCGACACCATAGCCATCTGCAATGGGGAGACTCGAACATCGAACTGTCCAAATGAGCTAAGTGCGAGTTGGGCATCGTCCATATTTTGGGGATAAATACTCGGTGTTGCGATTAGTGGAATATTTACTTCTTTTCCAAAACCAAACAACTCCGCCTGAGTCCGAATCCGATCTTGACCCAGCGCTAAACCAATTTCAACAAACGGAACGTTGCAGCTATAGCGCATTGCGTAAATCAAGCTGACCATCTTTTTAGGACCGCAGGCGTTTCTTGAGGAGTTATATACCTCGGCAGTAGATCCTGGCAATTGAATTGAAACCGGATTTTCTAATTTGGAATTGATTGTGTACTGACCAGATTCCAAAGCAGCTGCAGCCATTACCAATTTGAATACCGAACCCGGGTGGTAGAGGTCGCCGGAGATCGCTTTATTGATCAGCGGATTAGCTTTGTTTGCTAAAAGATCAGAGTAAGCCTTGGAGGTCTTTTTGTTATCGTGAGCTGCCAATCGATTAGCATCAAACCCGGGCTTGGAAACCATCGCGAGAATATTTCCAGTCTGCGGATCGATTGCAACCAAAGCCCCTTTGTAATCACCAAGGGCATCCCAAGCGGCCTGCTGCAATAGCGGGTCAATGGTTAGCTCAACAGCAGCACCGCTGATTGGATTACCGGATAAAACCGCGTTAACCTGTTCGAAAAATTGCGACGAAGATTGGCCGCTTAGATAGGTGTTGGTGGCAGCTTCAATTCCAGTGACTCCGTGAAATAGCGAGAAGTAACCGGTAATCGAGGAATAGATCGGATCCTCATAAACCCTTAGGTAGCGGAAAGCGTCATTCACCTCAACCGAGGAAGCAATTGGCTTTCCATCAACCAAAATTGGACCACGCTTGGTCTTATAGCTTTCATAAAGACTTCTGACGTTTCTTGGATCCTGAGCAATTGCCTCGGTGTTGAAACTTTGAATTGTAGTTGCGGAAATAAACAAGGTTAGGAACATCGCCGCTACCGCAAGCGTTACCCTTCTGAGCTCTCTCGTCATCTAAGCGCTCCCTCAAAATTTCTATCGGAAGCGGAATCGGAGAGCCTCAGTAGCATGGCAACGATTATCCAGTTAGCAAGTAGCGATGAACCACCGGCGGCTAGAAGCGGAGTGGTCAATCCGGTTAGTGGTAACACCCTGGTCACTCCGCCAATAACAACAAATACCTGCAGGGCAATAACGAATGAGAAACCAACCGCCATCAGCTTGGCAAATTCATCGCTGTGTGAAAATGCCACTTTTAGCCCTCTTGCCACCAGCAAGAAGTAAAGCGCCAAGATGGCGAAGAAACCAATCAGCCCAAGCTCCTCGGCTAGCGAGGAGATGATGAAGTCGCTCTCGGCAAGGGGCACCAGTTGCGGAACACCACCACCGAGTCCTTGACCGAAGAGCCCACCATTGGCCATTCCAAAAATCCCCTGCACGATTTGGTAGCTGCCGCCAAAGGCTTCGTAGTTCTCACTGGAAAACGGATTCAGCCAGGTGTCAAAGCGCTTGGCAACATAACCCAGCACCTGAGAAGCCACCAAACCTCCGGTTATGAGCATCGCCATTCCAATTGCAACATAGAAGGCTCTTCCGGTTGCAACGTAAATCATCACCAGAAACAAACCGAAATAGAGAATGCTGGTTCCCAAATCACGCTGCAATACCAGAACCCCAATGCTGGCAAGCCAAATCATCAAAATTGGTCCCAGTTCCCGACCGCGTGGGATACGAATCCCCAAAATCTTTCTTCCCACCACCGCCAGGGAATCCTTTCGATTCACCAGGTAGCCAGCAAAAAATATAATCAGGGCGATTTTGGCTATCTCACCGGGTTGGAAGGTAATTCCAAAAAGCGTGATCCAGAGAGTTGCGCCATTCAAAGTGGTTCCAATAATTGGCAACATTGGCAGCAGAAGTAAAACAATTCCAATCGCCATCGAAACGTAAACATACCTGCGCAAGAAAAGTTGCGATGGAACATACAAAATCACGGCAGCGGCTACCGCCATTGCAAGCGCCGTCCAAATTATTTGGCGGAAGGCAAAAAACTCAACACCACCGGATGCAATAGTTGCCAAATCCAGCCGGTAAATCATGGCGATACCCAGTCCGTTCAACACCACCGCAACTGGAAGAATAAACGGATCCGCTTCGCGTGCTCGGCGCCTGAGAATCAAATGCAGAACGAATGCAAAAACAATTGGCGGCAGCCAATAGGTGAAAAGATCTAAAGTAATTTTTTCCAAGATGCTCAGTTGAATTTGAGCGATTTCAAAAGCATTCAAACCCGCTGCAAAGAATAGAAGCCAGGCTTCGAGATTTCGATTTCTAGGAACCAGTCGAACCAGTTTAGAAATCTGCAGTGCTTCTGTCACGCTGGTCATTTCTCACCTGCTAGCTGACCCAAAATTCTCCTGGCATCATCGAGAGATTCTGCATCGATTGAACGATCTAGTGCCTCGCGTTGAAAATCAGTAAGTGAATCCACACTGATATCCGACACCTCATAAACGGTCGAGAACTTAAATGGCCCCAAGTCTTCTTTGATTCCCTTATAAATCACAACAACACCGTCACTGGTTCCAACAAAGAATCTGGTCTGGGTGTATTCGTAGGCTAAGAAAACTCCGTAGCAAGAAATACCGATAATCAATAGATAGGTTGCGATCTGACGGATGCGGCGAGCACGAATCTTGCCGCGAGTTTCGTTGAGAATTTTTTCCAGCAGCTCTTCTGATTCCGGAGCGTATCGAGCTGGATCCTCTGGTTTGGTTAGTAGGTCGATAAGAGTCATCGGGTTTAGTAGGCGCAGAATCGTCTTACCCTTGCGCTCTTCGATAACCACCTCATTGGCAGCAGATCCAACGAAGTTTCTAGCGGGGGAGTAATCGCCCTCTTGCCCCGGTTCAACAACATCTATCACCACAACCGTCACGTTGTCTGGAGCCCCGAATTCTAGGGCCTCTCCAACCAGCAATTCGGCGGATTCTTTGGCGGAGACCTTATCGAGCAAAATGTTTTGCATGATTCCAACTGGAATCACACCCGATAACCCATCACTGCAAACCAGCCAGCGATCACCCGGTTGGGTTTCGAAATGCTCGATATCAACCTCGGGGAATTGCTCGACATCACCTAGCACACGCATCAGTACGCTTCGTCGAGGGTGAACCAGCGCCTCTTCCTCGGTGATTCTTCCGGTGTCAACGAGTCTTTGAACGAAGGTGTGGTCGGAGGTTATCTGTTTCACAACTCCATCGCGAGCTAGGTAAATTCTGGAGTCACCGATATGAGCAACCGTTACCTTGGTGTCGGTGAACATGATTCCCGAGAAGGTGGTACCCATTCCGGCAATCTCCGGATGCCCAATCACAGCATCCGAGAGTTTTTCATTTGCCTGCCAGATGAAGTCAACCAGTTTTTGTTCGGCCGCTTCTGAGCTTTCAACTGGCTCATCCGCCAAAGCAACATGCTGAGCGGTTATTGCGGAGGCGATGTCTCCTCCGGCGTGGCCACCCATTCCGTCAGCAACAAAAAATAAATTTAGGCCTGCATAGCCAGAATCTTGATTAGAAGATCTGATTCTTCCTATATCGCTAAGGGCGGCAGAAACTGTTCTGATAGCCAAGAATCTAAGCCCTTAACTCAAAGGTGGTTTGACCAACTCGAACCTGAGTTCCGAGGGGGACCACCATCGGTGTTGTAACTTTTGCTCCGTCTAAATATGTTCCATTGGTTGAATCCAGATCTTGAATCATCCAATCACCATTTATGAAAACCAATTTGGCGTGATGTGTGGAGGCATACTCATCGTCAACAATTAGATCGCTATCACCAGCTCGACCGATTGTTAGCTGGCGACCAGAGAGTGCAATCTCGGTTCCAGTTCTATCGCCCTCGGTAATCACAAGTTTGGTTGCTGAAAGCTCTGCCGCTTTGGCTTCGCTTGCCACTAACGGTGCTGAATAAACTGCCGGAATGGCAGCTTCAGTTGCACGACTAACAACTTTTTGCCCAAAGAGATCTGCTCTAATCACCGCAATGATGCTGAAGATGAATAACCAGAGCAGCACCAAAAAACCAGTGCGGACCAAAAATAGCGCTAGTTCGCTCACTTGGCCCTCGCGATTACCTTGAAGCGAAAGTTGGTTCTTCCAGCCGAAATTGCGCTCTCGTTGCCAAGGATCGCCTTTTCGACTCGCTTTCCGGAAACCTTGGTGCCGTTGGTCGATTTCAGATCGACCAGTGCTGCTTTGCTCCCATCCCAGACAATCTCAAAATGTTTTCTGGAAAGCCCATTGTCATTGACTTGAATATCTGCCGAACCATCGCGACCAACCGTAGTTCGAGCCTTGGTTAGCTCATGGCTTTTGCCACCGATCTCCAAAACCGGAACCCAGCTAATTGCGAGATTGGCTCCCTCGGAAATTACCTCAAGCTGCCCTAAAACTAACTTCGGGTCATTTTTTAGCTCGATTGCTAAAACTTCGCCATATTGAAAACCCTGCTTGCTGCAGTGTTGCTTAGCCAAATCAGTCAGCTCGTCAATAAGGGGCTGGCCAAGCGCGGAAAGTCTCTCAAAGTCTTGCGGGCTGAGATGAATTAGGTAGCGATTGGGAACCAGGATTCGCTCCCTGGTGAGAATTGAGGCTCGGGAGTCCATTTCGTGCCTTATGGCGGAGGCAATCTCAACCGGCTCGAGGCCTGATTTAAAGGTCTTGGAGAATAGACCGGTCACTTTACGTTCCAGAGTCTTTTCTATTTTGTCTACTAAACCCAAACCGATACCTTTATTTGTTGGCAGAAGACAAGTATATCGGGCTATCAGCCCTATTACGAGGCTGAGGATTTTGCTAACCTTTGAATGCCTTTTGGCGCGAGTGGCGAAATGGCAGACGCGCTGGCTTCAGGTGCCAGTGTTCGCAAGGACGTGCGGGTTCAAGTCCCGCCTCGCGCACAAAGAATGAATCCGGGTAGCTATCGGAAAGAGTCCGGCAATTGCCATTAACAGCAATCAGTTTCCAAGAATCCACCAAACTTGACCATATCACACCTGTTTCCAAGCTAAACAACAACCGCTTGCCATTTCAATAAGCTAGTGTTTTAGTGCTGTCTAGGGGCGTTATCAATTTGTTATAGCTCTTTTTGACAATCGATTGCCAAAACTAGGGTTTTCCCACTAGATTCTCATTTAGCTACTTACCATTAGCTATCTGACAGGAGAAAACCATGAAAAAAGGCTTGCTGACTAAGGTCAGTGCCGGATTGGCTGCCGTTGCAGTCGCGTTATCTATGGCGGGTTGTGCAAGCTCCACCCCAACAGCAACTGCCACCTTGAACGTAGGTCAGCTGATTGACATTCGTTCGTGGGATCCATCTCAGGCCGACATCGGTCACTTGATTCCTCTTTATCAGGGTGTCTATGACAACCTGATTCTTCGCTCCCCTGAGGGTGAGTACCTACCCAACCTAGCTACCGACTGGAGCTGGAACGACGACAAGACCGTATTGACTCTCAACCTGAGAAACGATGTTGTCTTTAGCGATGGGGAGAAGTTCAGCGCTGAGGTTGCCAAGGCCAACTTGGAGAACTTCATCAATGGAAACGGTCCCTACTCCGCCACCTTGGCTGGGGTTAGTGTGGCAGTCGTTGACGGTGACACCATTGAGCTATCACTTAGTGAAGCAAACCCTGACTTCATTTACTACCTTGCAACCACAGGAAGCTTCATGGCAAGTCCTAAGGCACTTGGCACCGAGGAGCTGGCCACCAAGCCAGTTGGCTCCGGACCATACCTTTTGAGCGACGCCTCAATTCCTGGGTCCTCTATTATCTTCGAGCTCAACCCGAATTACTGGGACAAGGCAAAGCAGAAGTTCCTTGCAATCACAATGGTGATTCTGCCTGATGTCGCGGCTCGTCTAAACGCCCTGGCTTCTGGTCAGATCGATGTGACAGTGCTGGACATTCAGTCTGCTCCCACCGCCGAGTCAGCTGGCAAGACGCTGCAGACCAACTTCGTTGACTGGTCGGGACTTTTGATCTTCGACCACAACGGCCAGCTGGGAAGCCCTCTTGCCGACGTTCGGGTGCGCCAGGCAATTGCCTATGCACTCGACCGCGAAGCGATGCTTGCTTCCATCCAGCAGGGCTATGGTGAGATCACCAACCAGGTCTATGGAACCGGCGCTAGCGCATACATCGAAGAGCTAGACGGCTACTACAGCTACGACCCAGCAAAGGCTAAGTCACTGTTGGCAGAAGCTGGCTATCCAAACGGTGGAGTCGCAATCACTTTGCCAGGCGGACTGATTCCTCCTCTCGACGCGGTCTTGGTTGACTACCTTGGCGCAGTTGGCTTCGATGTCACCATTGAGTCGGTTCCAGCCAGCGAGTACCGTAACAAGATGAGAGAAGGCGCTTACGCTGCCGGCTGGTTCCAGCTCTTCCAGGGCACCTCGTGGGTCAACACCAGACTGGTTGCCACTCAGGATGGCTCTTGGAACGTCCTGAAGTCAACAGATCCAGTGATCGATGCCGCCGTTGCCTCAATCAAGGCAGACGGTTCGGATGAGAACGTTGCAGCGCAGACTCAGATCATCAACCGATTCTTGGTTGAAAATGCATGGCAGGTTCCCTTCTACCGCATTCCACAAATGCTGTTCTACGACAGCACCAAGGTCAAGGTTGCTAACCAGCTCCAAAACGCAGCACCTTACCTATACAACTACGCACCAGCTAACTAACTGAAGGACCTGGGGCCTCAGGATTGAGGCCCCAGGTCACCTTCAATCAACAGAAAGGGGTCGATATGGCACTGTTCATTGCTAGAAGATTGCTATCCGGTATCTTCCTGCTCTTCGTTCTCTCTTCGGCTACCTACTTCTTGCTCTTCTTTTCCACCTCTAACGTGGCTCTTAACATTCTTGGCGATCTCGCCACTGCCGAGCAGCTGGCGGCAAAGAATGCCGAGCTTGGGTTAGACCGCCCGATTCTCGAGCGTTGGATTGATTGGCTCGCCGCCGCGGTGCAGGGGGACTTCGGTAAGAGCTGGTTCAAGAACCTAGCCATCGTCGATCAACTCTCTCAGCGCCTGCCGGTGACACTAACTCTGGTTGCAATCACAATCGTGCTGGCAGCGCTATTTGCCACCGCCCTAGGAATGGCAGCCGCCGTGAAGGGGGGTTGGCTTGACCGCACAGTTCAGACCCTCGCGGTTGCGGGCTTCGCGGTCCCTAACTTTGTGGTCGCGATCTTCGCCGTGACCTTCTTTGCCATTCAATGGAAACTGCTTCCAGCAACCGGCTGGGTTCCGTTCCAGATATCTCCTGAGCTATGGATCAGGTCCCTAATACTTCCCGTGCTGGCACTGGTGTTAGCAACGGTAGCTTCCTCGGCCCAGCAAATCCGCTCCGCCATCAAGAAGAATCTCGAGATGGATTGGGTGCGAACCCTTCGCGCTCGCGGTCTTAGTGAACCAGAGATCCTGTTCAAGCATGTTTTACGAGCATCTGCCCCGGCTGGACTAACCGTGTTGAGCCTGCAGTTTGTGGGGATGCTTGGTGGAACAGTCATCATCGAGCAAATCTTTGCCCTGCCAGGAATGGGATTCCTGGCGGTAGAGTCCACCTTCCTGGGAGACACTCCGGTTGTTATGGGAGTCGTCGTTTACACGGTGGTGGTGGTTATCGTGGTCAATCTCATTGTTGACCTTGTGAATGGTTGGCTAAACCCGAAGGTGAGAGTGCAATGACGCAACAGCATGGTTCCCCTATCGTCCGCGAGTCAGTTGTTAAGCGAGTCCTTAGAAACCCTCTCGGTCTCTTTGCGGTCGTGGTCCTAACACTGGTTTCAATCGCCGCGGTGGCAGCTCCGCTGCTAACCCCGGTTGACCCCAACGTCACAGATTTGGCAAATGTTCTAAAACCTCCCGGTGAGGCAGGAATTCTTGGAACCGACTCGGCTGGCCGAGACGTTTTGGCAAGACTTCTATATGGAGCCCAGTCCACGCTAATTTCGGCACTTATTGTTGTGATAACTGCCATTACTTTCGGCGTTCCCACCGGGCTCATCGCAGGGTACTACGGCGGAAAGTTTGATGGTGTTTCAAACTGGATCGCTTCTGCACTTATTGCTCTTCCCGCAATCATTGTGCTTTTGGCCCTGCGCTCCTCTTTCGGAGCATCGGTGCTTTTGAGCATGTTTGCTTTTGGAATATTGATTGCACCGAGTTTCTTCCGGCTCACCAGAACTGCAGTGATGGGAGTGAGAAATGAACTCTATGTCGATGCCGCCAGGGTGACAGGACTGAGTGACTTTAGAATCATGGCCCGTCACATCTTTACCGTGGTTCGCGCTCCCATCATTATTCAGTCGGCGATGATCTCGGGAATTGGAATCACCATTCAGTCCGGTTTGGAATTCCTTGGAGTTGGAGACCCGAGCCTAATCTCTTGGGGTGTGATGCTCTCCGAAGGATTTAGAAACATCTTCTTAGCCCCTTATTTAGTCTGGACCCCGGCAATAGTTATTTCGGTAACAATCGGTGCCTTCGCGCTATTGGGAAACGCCATCCGTGATGCCCTAGAGGACACCCAGAAGGTCAAAGCCAAGAAGGCCCCGCCCACTGATGCCACCGTTGCCATTGACAAGCTCTCTGACGCTACCGCCAAGCTGGAAACTCAGGTGTCTGGTGACCACCTACTGTCTGTGTCAGGGTTGAGCCTTGGTTACCTGCAGGGAGACGGCTCCGTCAAAGCGGTAGTTGAGAACGTCTCGCTATACATCGATCGTGGAGAAGTCTTGGGAATTGTTGGCGAATCGGGATCCGGCAAGACTCAAACTGCATTCAGCGTTTTGGGTTTGCTTCCCACGAGCGCGAAGATTCTCTCCGGATCGGTCATATTCGATGGCGAGACCCTACTTTCCGCAACCGGAACTAAGGCCTCGACGGCCATTTTCACGAAGCTTCGGGGTAAGAGAATTGCCTATATTCCCCAAGAGCCAATGAGCAACCTAGACCCTTCGTTCAAGATTGGTTACCAGCTCGCAAGGCCACTTATGAAAATCATGGGAATGAAAAAGCAGGCTGCCTACGCTCGTGCACTAGAGCTCTTGGACATGGTTGGAATCAACAACCCGCAGCGGGTTATGAAGCTCTACCCACACGAGATTTCGGGTGGTATGGCTCAGCGCGTATTGATTGCCGGAGCAATTAGTTGCGAGCCGGACTTGATCATTGCCGACGAGCCCACAACGGCACTTGACGTAACCGTCCAGGCCGAGGTGCTGGACCTGCTTCGAGACCTGCAGAAGCGGCTCGGAACTGGACTTATGCTGGTGACTCACAACTTCGGTGTTGTTGCCGACCTCGCGGATCGAGTCATGGTGATGCAGTTAGGAAAGGTTGTTGAGTCGGGTTCGGTGAGAGACATCCTCCTCAAACCCAAGCACCCCTACACCCAGACCCTACTCTCCTCGATGCTTGAGGATAAAGAACCCATGACCTTCCTAACCAGTGGAAAGGGGAACAAGTGAGCAAGCTACTAGAGGTGCAGAACCTCAGCGTCGAATACCCCAAGAAGGGTCTTTTCGGACATCCCGCCCGAGTTCTCTTCGATGTTTCAATCGATCTCGATTACGGAAAGACCCTAGGTCTGGTGGGTGAATCCGGTTCCGGAAAAACCACTCTGGGTCGAGCCATTCTGGGTCTTGCTCCAGTGACCGAGGGGAAAATCTTCCTCGAGGGTAAAGACATCTCTCACGCCACCCGCTCCGAGCGCCGGCTGCTGAGCAAAGATGTTCAGGTAGTTTTTCAGGACCCATACACCTCACTAAACCCATCGATGGAAATTGGCGATATTCTTGCCGAACCATTGCAGGTGCAGGGAATGAAGGGCCAGGAGGCTCAGAATCGAATTCAGCAACTTCTGGATCAGGTCGGGCTCCCGAGCGACGCCATTCGCCGTCTCCCCAGGGAATTCTCCGGCGGCCAGCGCCAGCGCGTTGCCATCGCCAGGGCCCTGGCGCTCTCACCGAAGCTCATCGTCTGCGATGAGCCGGTATCAGCGCTGGATCTAACCACGCAGGCTCGAATCCTTGACCTCTTTTTACAGATTCAAAAGGACACCGGAGTCGGCTACCTATTTGTCTCTCACGATCTAGACGTGGTGCGCCATATCAGTCACAATATCGCCGTGATGTTCAAGGGTAAGATTGTCGAACTTGGGGAATCGGAGCAGGTTTCACGTAAACCCGCCCACCCTTACACCAAGCGACTACTGATGGCCTCCCCGGTTCCAAACCCAGATCGTCAGGCCAAGCGTCGTAAAGAACGCCAGGAATTTGCCAAGACAGCACCAAGTTTTGAAATTGCATAGAACAACAACTAAAGAGAATCAAAAAGGAACGAAGCGATGACCGAAGCCACGAAGCCCAAGTCCTCTCGTCTGCGCGCCTTTAATTCACCCACCATTTACGACATCGCCGAGTTGGCCGGGGTGAACCCCTCAACAGTCTCGCGAGCTCTAAATCGGCCGGGAAGAATAAACGCCGCAACCGAAGCAAAGATTCGTGCCGCGGCGGAAAGTCTAAATTACCGCGTCAATCCAATGGCAAGGTCACTTCCCACCGGAAGAACCAACATGCTCGCCGTGATTGTGGCAGACATTACCAACCCGATGTTCTTTGATGCAGTCCGGGGAGCAGAGGAGAGTGCCTCGAAGTCCGGATACACCACCGTGATCGCAGAGTCTCAGGAGTCATCGAGAAACGAAGCGGTGGCACTTGAAAAAATTCTGCCTTCTGTTGACGGTGTGGTGTTGGCAACAACGAGGCTTTCTGACGCTGAGATTGCCTCGATAGCCAAAAATAAGCCGGTGGTTCTAATGAACCGCAAGGTTGAGGGGGTTTCGGATGTGGTACCGGAAATTCTTCCTGGCGTGGAGCAAGCCCTAACTCACCTCAAAGACCTAGGTCACAGCCACGTCGCTTTCGTTGCCGGTCCACAAAATGCCTGGATGAGCACCCAGCGCTGGAACCTGATCTTGGACACCGCACTGACGCTGGGCATGAAAGTTATTGAAATCGGACCCAACGAGCCCACCTTCCCAGCGGGTAAGGAAGCTTTGCGCTTGGTCTTGGCTTCCGGAGTCACGGCCGTGATTGCCTATAACGACCTGGTTGCCATTGGCATCATGAAGGCGGCCCAAGATCAGGGCATGAGCGTTCCGGAAGATTTGAGCATCATTGGCTTCGATGACATCTTTGGAAGCGAACTCACCACCCCATCCCTAACAACCATCAAGAGCCCTTTGCTCGAATCCGGCAGCATTGCAGTTGAAAAACTAATTGCGCTGCTGGATGGCAGCGAAGTGGAAGCTGAAACTGTGCCGCTTCGGACCGAGCTGGTCGCAAGGCAATCAACCGCAAAAAGAAGAAGTAACTAACCGTGAATACGCCATTCGCAGCTAAGCCAAACTCCCCTTGGCAAACGATTGACAAAAACAGCCTGATGCCACTCGAGGGAAAGGCGAGACACTACGCTCTTGGGCTCTACGAGCTAGTGGCCTCACTTCCAATCATTTCCCCACACGGTCACGTTGACCCGAACCTGCTGCTAGAAAACCAGCGCTTCGAATCGGCGGCCGATCTATTCATTTATCACAATCACTACGTGACCAGGTTGCTGCACGCCGACGGCGTGGAGCTTGAAAAGGTCAGAGCCCCGAAGTCTGGTTCAGAAGTTTCGAGCCAGCACGCAATTGAGGCCTGGAACATCTTCGCAAACAGTTGGCACCTCTTTGCTGGGACGGCTTCGGGGTACTGGTTCCAACAGGAGCTGAGGGGAATTTTTGGAATCGAAGGCGAATTCTCGCCTTCAAGTGCCGAGATCATCCGTCAGCAAATTGAGAGCAAGCTCGATAGTCCTGAGTTTCTTCCCAGAGCACTATTTGAGCGCTTCAACATCGAACTTCTCGCTACCACCGACTCCCCAGCCGATGACCTAAGCCCTCACATCGCTCTGAACGCGAATCTATTGCCAGGCCGGATCGCCCCAACCCTTAGGCCAGATGCTTACATCAACCCGCTTGCAACCGGCTGGGCGAAGCGGGTCGAAGAGCTTTGCGTTTTGGGTGGCGAGCCACTCTCTCAGGAAGGCTTTGTTGCAGCCCTAGCAAAGCGTCGAGAGTATTTCAGGCAAAACGGTGCTTTCAGTGTGGACATTGGTGCGGAGGACGCTTTCACCACAATTCTTGAAACTTCAGATGCCAAAAGACTATTTGCGGCTGGACTCAAAGGAAAGCTGACCCAAGCCGAGGCAAGGCTTTATCGCGGGCATATGATTTCCGAGTTGATTAGACAATCATGTGAGGATGAACTGACCATTACTCTTCACGTTGGAGTTCACAGAAATCATTCGCCCCAGACCTTTGAAAAGTTTGGAGCCGATAGTGGACACGACATTCCCACAACTGCGGAATTCACCAAAAATCTAAAGCCAGTACTCGATCGCTATGGACTGAATAAGAATCTAAACCTGATTCTGTTTTCATTAGATGAAACAACTTGGTCAAGAGAGGTCGCTCCGCTCGCGGGCTTCTACCCGAGCGTCTATGTTGGAGCACCGTGGTGGTTCTATGACGCACCATTTGCGGCTAGAAGATTTAGAGAGGCCACGGTTGAGACCGCTGGTTTCTATCGGGGCAGTGGCTTTATTGACGACACCCGTGCCTTCTTATCCATTCCTGCGAGGCACGACATGGCGCGCCGGGTGGACAGTGCATTTCTGGCAGAGCTTGCTGCTCGCGGTCAAATCACACTCAGCGAGGCCGAGAAAATCGCCGTCGACCTGGTCACCACAATTCCAAAGCGAGCCTTCAAAATATGAGACCCGAGCGCATAGTTCACCTAGGCCTCGGTGCCTTCTTCAAGGCGCATCAGGCCTGGTACACCGAAAAAGCCAAAGACCACGAGGAGTGGGGAATTGTTGCCTACACCGGCAGGTCTCCCAAGGCGGCCGAAGAACTTAAGGCATCCAATTTTCGCTACACCCTAATCACTCGTCATGCAGATCGCGATGAGTTTGAGACTATATCTTCGGTAGTGCGAGCGGTGCCCGCCACTGATGTTTCAGACCTAATTGCGACTGTTGCAAAATCCGAAATAGCGGTTGTCACTTTGACGATTACCGAGGCCGGTTACCAGCCCGATGACTCCCAAGAGCTTTCGGAGTTTGCCTTGGGCCGCCTCTCTCTTGCTCTTGCGGAACGGAACAGAGTGGGCTCACCTCCATTGGCTGTGGTGTCTTGTGACAACATGCCCGATAACGGAAACGTGTTGAAAGCAGTAATGCAAAAAATTGGAAAGCGCCTAGGGCCTGAGTACCTTAGCTATCTTGAAAAAATCAGTTTCGTATCAACATCAATCGATCGCATTACTCCAAAGATCACTCCCGCAGACATTGCACTTGCAGAAGATTTTCGCGGAGCAGAGGACCCTGCGGCGGTTGTGACCGAACCCTTTGCGGACTGGGTGCTGCAAGGCGAGTTCCCCCTCGGGAGACCAGACTGGGAAAGCGCGGGGGCGAAAATCGTTGAAGAAATCGCTGCCTTTGAAAACAGAAAACTCTGGCTCCTAAATGGAGCACACACTCTGATTTCATGTCTGGGACAGGTGCGGGGGCTAAAGACTGTTGATCAAGCAATGCGAGACCAGGTCGTCAACCAGGCGGTGGAGATCTGGTGGCGGGACGCCTGCTCGGCACTACCTAAGGCGGGACTAAATCTTGACGCCTACCTAGTGGCGCTACGGGAGCGGTTTTTGAATCCCAGAATCGGCTATCAACTCACTCAGATTGCCCAGGAGTCGCTCACCAAGTTGCAAGTTCGTACTGCACCGGTCGCGGAGATCTTTGAAGCCAAGGGACGCATAAGTCGAGGCTCTCTAATTGCCATCGCAAGCTATCTGACACTAGTTATTGGGGGAGTGAGACCGATTGACTCCAAGGATGCCCTCGTGGCTAAGGCCCTAAGCCAACCAAGCCCAAAATTAGCCCTCCTTGAGCTTGTGAGCCCAGCCCTAGCAAGCTCCAAGAGCTTCCAAGAAGCCCTAAAAATCGAGCTTTTGGGGCTTCGGGGGGAGCTAAGAAGTGCTTAACTATATATTTGGCAAACGATTGCCAAAAACGACCAAACATGCGACACTTATTTCACTAATCGAAAGGAAACCCCAGTGCTAAAGCCACAGCAAAACAGCGCCAGAACCGTGATCAACCTAGATGGGATCTGGGATTTTAAGGTGGATTTTGCTGACGAGGGCTTTGGGCAAGGTTGGGCTCAGGGAGCGCTTCAGACCGAGCTGGATTGTGCGGTGCCTTCTAGCTACAACGAGCTCTTCACGGACAGGGCTATCCGCGAGCACGTGGGCTGGGTTTGGTATCAGCGCAGGGCGTTTGTTCCAGCCGGGTTCTCAGGCCAGAGATACTTCGTTCGTGTTGGAGCCGCAACTCATGAAGGTGTCCTGTTTGTAAATGGCGTAGAACTTGCAAGGCACGTTGGTGGTTACATGCCATTCGAAGTGGAGATCACCAATGAGGTTGCCGCAGGTGACGAGTTTCTACTCACCATTGCCGTCTCAAACATTCTGACCAACGAGACTATTCCTCCTGGAAGCGTAGAGACCTTGAGAGACGGGCGGAAAGAGCAGCAGTACTACCACGACTTCTTTAACTACGCAGGCCTTGCGCGTTCGGTCGAGTTGTATTCGACTCCTTCGGAGCGAATCGAAGACATCACTGTGGTGACTGAGCTCTCTGGAGCGGACGGTCTAGTCAACTACGAGGTGTTGGCTAAGGGAGACATCTCGGTCGAGCTTTTCGACGCAGAAGGTAAATCAGTTGCCACTTCTTCCGGGGCTTCTGGTTCGCTACATGTAAAGAACGCAAAGCTCTGGGGACCGGGACACCCTTACCTTTACAAGCTAGTAGCGTCCACCGAATTGGACAGCTATAGTCTCGCGGTTGGAATTAGAACCATCGAAGTTTCCGGAAGACAACTTCTTCTCAACGGCAAGCCCATCTACCTAACCGGCTTTGGTATGCACGAGGATCACCTCGTAAAGGGCAAGGGCCACGACAATGCTTTCTTAGTAAATGACTTTGAGCTGCTGAAGTGGGTTGGTGCAAACTCCTTCCGCACCTCTCACTACCCCTACGCCGAAGAGGTTATGGACTACGCCGACAAGCACGGAATCTTAGTTATTGACGAAACCGCCGCGGTGGGAATGAACATGGGCCTGAGTTCTGGAATCTTTGGCAGTAAGCCAAAGAAGACCTTCTCCGAAGAGAACGTAAACTCTGCCTCTCAAGCCGCGCTTGCATCTCAAATCACGGAGCTCATCGCCAGAGACAAGAACCACCCTTCGGTAATTGCCTGGTCCATAACAAACGAGCCAGCCAGCCAGGAAGAGGGTGCGGATGATTACTTCAAACCGCTATTTGAGCTGGCAAAGAAACTAGACCCTACGCGTCCAGTGACTTACGTGAACGTGATGCTGGCACCGTTCGCAGATTGCCGAATTGCTCAGTTTGCTGACTTCATCTGTCTCAACCGCTACTACGGCTGGTACGTAAATCACAACGATTTGGAAAGCGCCATTGCCGATTACCGCGATGAACTAAAGGGTTGGGTTGCGAAGTATCCAGTTCCACTCGTGATTACCGAGTATGGTGCTGACACACTCGCAGGCTCTCACTCAATTCACTCACTTCCCTGGAGTGAGGAGTATCAGGTGAACTTCCTCAAGGCCAGCCACCTGGTGCACGACGAGTTCGCCGAAGTTGTTGGAGAACACGTTTGGAACTTCGCTGACTTTCAAACCAAGCCTGGAATCTTCCGAGTCCTCGGAAATAAGAAGGGCGCCTTCACCAGGGATCGCCAGCCCAAGGCCGCGGCTCACGAGCTGCGCTCACGCTGGAGCAACTTGAGCAACCAGAAACCCGCAAGCAAGTAGTACCGAAACTAAGGACTGATTATGGACAAGGACATGAAAATTGCCAAGGCGGAGGTCTTCGTTCACTCCCCGGGCCGCAACTTTGTCACGCTAAGAATAACCACCGAGGGTGGCTTGGTCGGGCACGGAGACGCCACCGTCAACGGTCGCGAACTCGCCGTTGCCAGCTACCTGCGCGACCACCTAGCACCAATGCTGGTTGGGCGCGATGCCCATAACATCGAGGACACCTGGCAATACTTTTATCGAGGTTCTTACTGGCGCCGTGGCCCAATCACGATGACTGCTATCGCCGCCATCGACATGGCGCTTTGGGACATCAAGGCCAAGGCCGCCAACATGCCGCTATATCAGCTGCTTGGTGGCAAATCGCGCGAGGGTTGCCTCGCCTACGGCCACGCTTCGGGCCGAGAAATTCCAGAGATTCTGGATTCCGTCCGAGAGCACATGGAAAAGGGCTACCGTGCCATCCGCGTTCAGTCCGCGATTCCAGGACTCAACTCGGTTTATGGAGTTGCCGCGAGTGCGAATGCGGCCGCTGGTGCTGGCGAGGGCAAGGGGGCATCATCCGCTCGCTACGACTACGAGCCGGCGAGACGCTCCACCATTCCTGTTGAAGAGGAGTGGGACACCCGCGCTTATCTGACCTACATTCCCAAAGTTTTCGAAGCGGTCAGAAACGAGTTTGGTCCCGAGCTACCGCTACTGCACGACGCCCACCACCGTCTGACTCCGATTCAGGCAGCGAGACTGGGAAAGTCACTGGAACCCTACGACCTGTTCTGGATTGAGGATGCAACTCCCGCCGAGAACACCGATGCTTTCCGTTTGATCCGTCAACACACCACTACCCCGCTTGCGGTGGGTGCAATCTTCAACACCATCTTAGATTACAAAGACCTTTTCGAGGAGCAGCTGATTGACTACGTTCGTAGCCCGGTTAGCCACGGTGGTGGAATCACCCCACTCAAGAAAATCTTCGACTATGCAGCCGTCTACCAGATCAAGTCAGGTGTTCACGGGCCAACCGATGTTTCCCCAATCGGCCACGCCGCTTCGCTACACCTGGGAATGGCAATTCACAATTACGGTATCTCCGAGTACATGCAGCACTCGCCTGACACCAACGATGTCTTCCAGCCGGAATACACCTTCGAAGACGGATTGATTCGCCCTGGCGCCTCGGCAGGTCTTGGCGTCACCTACGATGACAAGCTCGCATCGCAGTTTGAGTATGAGCCCGCATATCTTCCGGTGAATCGCCTGAAGATTGATGGCACAATGCACGACTGGTAAGTCGAAAGAATAACTTTGCAAATCATTCTGATGGGGGTATCCGGCAGCGGCAAAACCGCTGTCGGATTACTCCTTTCAAAACACTTAGGAATTCCGTTTCAAGACGGAGACGACCTACACCCCAAGTCAAATGTTGCCAAGATGTCAGCCGGAGTCCCGCTGACGGACGAGGACCGCTGGCCCTGGCTAGACCTTTGTGCTTGGGAACTCATTAAACCGGGTGGAGCCATAGTTGCCTGCTCCGCCCTGAAGCGGAGCTATCGAGACCGAATCAAAGCACGAGCCGAAGAGGCAATCTTTGTGCATCTGGATGGATCAAGTGAGCTGCTCTTTGAAAGACTGAGCAACCGCAAGGGGCACTTCTTTAAAAAGGAAATGCTGCAGTCGCAGCTTGACACCCTGGAACCTCTGCAGCCGGACGAAAATGGCTTCAGCGTAGACATTTCGGGCTCTGAGGACCAGGTTGCCACCCAGGTGCTAAGTAGGCTTCAGGCAATAGGGCGCCTCTAGCCTCAAAACAGCGAAACCTGCAGCGGAAGGACTCTTTCTTCTTCTGGAGCTTGTACGTACAATGTACGTCAAGGAGCAAAAATGACACTTACTAACAAAACCGACCGAATTGACCTTCGAGTCTCGGCCGCCCAAAAGGCACTCATCGCCTCAGCTGCAAAGGCCTCGCAAAAGGGGGTTTCCGAGTTCATAATCGAGAGCGTCATTAGACAGGCCGAGGAGACAATCCTTGATCAGAGACTCTTTATCTTGAGCGACGCAGACTTCCAAAAGCTGGAAGCAGAACTCGAGGGGCCGGCAGCCCAAAACCCAGAATTCGAAAAGTATTTGGACGCTAAGGCTCCGTGGGAGAAGTAACTCCGCCAGCAATTCTGAATCCCAGCCATGAGACCTCAGAATTCTCAAGTGGCAACGAAACTCTTGACTCTTGGTTAGACAAGATCGCGCTTCAGGCTGGCTACTCGAACACTTCGAGAACATTCGTTGTTTGCGCATCGACTGAGCCAAAAAGAGTAATCGGCTACTACAGCATTTCAAGTGCCTCTTTGGCTACCATCGACGCTCTCGATCGCATCAAGCAAGGCACCGGAAGACATCCGATTCCGGTGGTGAAGATTGCCAGACTGGCCGTTGACTCTAAGTGGCAGGGCAGCGGATTAGGTGCCGCCCTAGTCTTTGACGCCGTCAGGAGAATCAAGCGGCTTCAGGACGAGCTTGGAGTTCGAGCAATTGTTGTTCAGGCAATCGATGATCAGGCGAAAGAATTTTATGAGCACCTGGGTTTTAGAAGCAGCCAATTCAATCCAAGGCTCTTGATGGCACTTTTAAAAGACGTAAGGCCAAAATAGTTTCTTGTTAGCCTACGGTGGCTCCGATGCGCTTACCCCTGGTGTGTTCGGGGCGACATTCTAAGTTTTCGGGAACCAGGGCGCAGGAATCGCAAAGCAGAACCAGGTCCTTGCAGGAGAGAGCCGAGCAGTTGTGGAAGGTCTTGGTAGCTCCACCACATGCCTCACATTCGCCGATTACCTTGGCCTCTGGTGAAAAGTCCATGTTCATGCGGTTGTCAAAGACATATAGTGAGCCTTCCCAGAGCCCCTGGTCCCCAAATTTCTCGCCGTAGCGGACAATGCCGCCTTTAATTTGGTAAACCTCTTTAAAACCACGGTTTTTCATGGCAACCGAGAGGATTTCGCATCGGATTCCTCCGGTGCAGTAGGTGACAACCGGCTTGTCCTTCAGGTGGTCAAATTTGCCCGATTCGATCTCTCGAACAAAGTCGTGCGTGGTCTCAACCTCGGGAACCACGGCATTTTTAAACTTGCCAATTTTGGCCTCAAAAGCGTTTCGGCCATCGAAAAAGACGACCTCATCACCTCTTTCTTGAACCAGCTGGTTTACCTCTTCAGGTTTGAGGTGCTTTCCGCCACCGATTACACCATTTGGTCCAACCTGCAATTCCTCGGGAGCCCCAAAGGCAACCAATTCATTTCTGGATCGGACCCTTAGCCTTGGAAAATCATTTCCGGTGCCATTAGACCACTTGAAGTCAATTTTGCTAAAGCCTGGGTATTCCTTGGTTAGTCGGCAGTACTTCTTTAATGCCGACATATCTCCCCCCAAGGTTCCATTAATGCCGTGCTTGGAAATCAAGATTCGACCTTTTAGGCCTAAGGATTCGCAGAGGGTGCGCTGCCAAAGCTTTAGCGCTTCAGGGTCAGCAATTGGCGCAAAGCCGTAGTAGAGAATGATTTTCTGCAGTTCCACAGCGAAATTCTACCCTTTTCAATCTCCTAGGATAAAGGCATGAGTCTTACCCCAGGCATCGATGCCTCAAGCCTTGACCCCGCAACCCGCCCCCAAGACGATCTGTTTAGACACGTCAACGGAATTTGGTTAGACAAGACCGAAATCCCAGAAGATAAAGCGATCTATGGCTCGTTTCATATGCTTGCCGACCGCAGCGAAGAAGCGGTCAAGGAAATTCTTGAAGAGGCCGCGGCCGATCCAAAGCCAGGAGTGAGTCAACAAATCGGTGATCTTTACGCTTCGTTTCTAGACGAAGAGCGAGCCAACTCGCTTGGTGCAACGCCTATCCAAGAAGACCTAAAAAAAGTTCAGCAGATTACCTCACTCGATCAGGCCACCGAGTTGATGGGTGAATTCGAGCGGACTGGAATCTCCGGATTGTTTGGACTCTATGTCGATAATGACCCGAACAATCCTTCTCGCTACCTGATTCACCTCTACCAAGGTGGATTAGGTCTGCCAGATGAGGCCTACTACCGTGAGGAAAAGCACCAGGAGATTCGCGAGGCTTACATCGAACATCTTGGAAAGATGTTTGCGCTCGCCGGATTCGAATCCAGCGCCAAAGACAATGCCAAAAAAATCATGGAGTTCGAGACCAAGTTGGCTCTCGCTCACTGGAACATCGTTGATTCTCGGGATGCCGAGAAGACCAATAACCTAACCGCTTTTGAAAAGCTGCTTGCGCTTTCGCCAACATTTGATTGGGCCAGATGGTTTGCTGGAGGAAAAATCGATTCAAAGGTTTTGGCCGAATCAATTGTGATGATGCCATCCTTCTTCGAAAAACTCTCTGAGGTTTACAATCAAGAAAATCTAGAATCAATCAAGCTCTGGCTCAGCTGGCAGGTTATTTCTTCCAGCGCCTCCTACCTTTCGCAAGAATTTGTCGAAGAGAGATTTAGTTTTTACGGAACCAAGCTAACCGGCGCTCCAGTGAACCGAGCTCGCTGGAAGCGAGCAGTATCGCTAGTCGAGGGTTCCCTGGGCGAAGCGGTTGGAAAGATTTATGTTGAGAAACATTTCCCGCCCGAGGCAAAGGCTCGGATGGATGAATTGGTTAAGTACTTAATCGAGGCTTACCGCGAGAGCATTCAGAATCTACCTTGGATGAGCGAAGAGACCAAGAAAAAGGCGCTTATCAAACTTGATAAGTTCACTCCAAAGATTGGTTATCCAACGAAATGGAAAGACTACTCCTCAATCAAGATCGACAGAGCTGACCTGGTTGGCAACGTTAGAAGAGTTAGCTCTTGGAACCTAG
This sequence comes from Actinomycetota bacterium, assembly GCA_046074425.1. Taxonomy (GTDB): domain Bacteria; phylum Actinomycetota; class Actinomycetes; order Actinomycetales; family Microbacteriaceae; genus Rhodoluna. Next base: position 48 of record JBJTOG010000106.1, on the reverse strand, counting down.
ATCGCGAAATGAAAAAAATTGGTTCGCCAATTGACCGCGAAGAGTGGT
>JBJTOG010000105.1:0-23530 GCA_046074425.1 Actinomycetota bacterium | reverse complement strand
GGTGGAAAGGTCTATTTCAGCCCCGAGCTAATAGTTGACTACTGGCCACGCTCCAATCTTCGAGCCTTGGCTTGGCAGTTTTATTCAACCGGGGTATGGCGCGGCGAGCTAACCAGGAGAGCACCTTCGAAGGCATCATTTCGCTACTTCATTCCGCCAATCGCTTTGCTGGTACTTGCGGATTTATTGTTTCTTTCTGTTAGTGGCTACCTGGACTACCGCATGGTAATTGTTCCAATCGCGTCTTATCTGGCGCTTTTAGCGCTTGGCGCTGCCACCGCAAAAGACCTAGGAATCTTGGATCGGGCAGCGGTAATGATTGCACTTCCGGTTATGCATCTGAGTTGGGCAAGTGGGTTTTGGGTGGGGCTGGCATTTGGAGCTGGCAAAATCGTCGATAGTGGTAAGCGGAGATGAAATACTCACCAACAAGAATTCTTGGCGCTCTAAGAAGACGACAGCTGGATTGGTTTCGATCCGTTATCTATTTCTTTTTTAGGTTTGGGGCAATCAGAAATCAGTTTTTATTTGAATCTTTCCAGGGCAAGGTAATAGGCGATAGCCCACTTGCACTACTCAAAGAAGTAAAAAAGAGATTTCCAAGGTCCAATTGCTATTTCACCATCTCGAGTTCTACAAGTTCGCCCGATGGGGCAATAGGTGTTCGGCATGGTTCTTTAGGTTGGCTTCGAGCCTTGGCGACCTCCAAAGTTCTAGTAAATAACACCAACTTCCCACCTTATTTTCGAAAGCGTTCGGACCAGCTTTATATTCAAACTTGGCATGGGACTCCTCTCAAGCGATTGGGTAGAGATATCGTTGATGTGGTTCCTTCGGATTCATATTTGAAAATGATGGATAGAGAGGCAAAGTCCTGGGATTACTTGATCTCACCAAGCCCCTACTGCACAAACCTTTTCCCGAAAGCATTTAATTTCTCTGGAAAAATCTTAGAAACTGGCTACCCAAGAAATGATTTACTCATCAACGCCGTTGCTGATCGAGGTCGTATCCGATCCTCGCTGGGTATCAAAGACGAAAACCAGCTTGTGGTTCTATATGCGCCGACCTGGAGAGATACTGAGCGCACCGCGACTGGAAATTGGAAACCGGTTAATTTTTTGGGGCACGGACATTTAGATGCGGTTGTTTTATTTCGCGGTCACACTAACACGCACGCCGCTCATCGCTCGGAGCAGATTGGCTCGGCAATTGACGTTACCAACTATCCCAATGTTGCGGAATTGTATTTGGCGGCCGATGTCTTAATTACGGATTACTCCTCTTCCATGTTCGATTTCACGGTGACCGGTAAACCAATAATTTTCTTGGCTCCAGATATAGATAAGTACGCAGCCAAAAGAGGATTTTATTTTGACTTCGAGGCGGAAGCGCCAGGTCCAATTTTGAGAGACGCTGGATTACTGAAAGAAACCTTAGAGAAACTTGATAGCTGGCGCGAAAGCTACGCAGCTCGATATGTCAATTGGCAAGCCAAATTCAATTCACTTGAGGACGGAGGGGCAGCAGCTCGGGTCATAGACCAGTCGTTGCCAGCGTTTCACAGCCTATTTTCAGAACATTAAACCTAGACTTAATGGTTGACCTAGGAGCTGAGTATGAAACGCGCCGTGCTTTTGATCACTTCGGTGACGGCCTTGTCGCTGACCACCGGTTGCGCTCTGTTCTACCCAAATTATGGCAGCAACCAAACTCCTAGCGACCCTATGAACCCCTCTCCTACCGAGAGCTCAACGGTTTCCCCTGGGCCAACCGAGTCCCCAGCTGAAACGGCAACTCCTTCACCTAGCAAACTTTCGGCTAAGCCGAGAGTTTTGTATTACGAGGTGGATGCAGCTTCCGGCAATCTCCTAGTAATAGGTGAAATCATCAACATTGCCGAAAGTGGCGGTAAGTGCACGGTGACTTTTTACTCTGGCAACACGCCTTTGGCTCAACAAAGTGTCTCTGCCGAAATAAATGTCTCCACCACCCAGTGCTTCCCAGTCCAGATCCCTCTTTCCAAGTTGCCAAAGGGTACCGGGCAAGTAGTTGTCTCATATGAGTCGGAAGGTTACGCGGGGGATTCTGAAAGATTTGAGGTGATTATTCCGTGAACAAACTGAAAAAGTTCTATGCCATGGTTTCCGCAATTGCGGTTGTGGTGGTGGGAATAATCGCAATTCCAAGCGAAAGAGATAGCGCCGAGGCTTTGAACGGCTCGATGTTTAATCCGGGCCTGATTATTAGCGACAGTGTTTTTTACGACTTCGGAACCATGAGCGTTTCCGACATTCAAAGGTTTTTGGATAGCAAGGCTGGCAATTGCACCACCGACCCCGCTCGGCCAGGCTGCATCAAGAACTTTCGCCTGGACACCCCAGCCGTTGCCGGTTCGGAAGGCCGCTGTTCCCCGCTCCCAGCCAAAACTAATGTCTCTGCAGCCGAAGCTATTTTTGACGTCGCCAGGGCTTGTGGAATTAACCCCCGAGTTATCTTGGTGACCTTGCAGAAAGAGCAGTCACTTATTACTTTGGGTGACCCAGATAAGTCGCGCTACGACCGAGCCATGGGTTACAACTGTCCCGACACCGCACCTTGCGCCGTGGACTCACTGGGCTTTTTCAATCAGATTTATAAGGGCGCCGGTCAGTTGAAGTATTACTCCAACCCAATTGGACCTTTCACTTGGCTGGTACCGGGGAAGACCATCTCCCGTCCATATCACCCAAAGAGCACCTGTGGCTCACAGTCATTCCTTCTAGAGAACAAAGCTACGGCTGCCCTCTATTACTACACTCCATACGTTCCGAATCAGGCTGCATTAGACAATCTCTATGGAACTGGGGATAGTTGCAGCTCCTACGGGAACAGAAACTTTTGGCGTTTTTACTCTGACTGGTTTGGCTCTCCGGTAGCCGGTGGCTTCCTGCTAAAAAGCGCTAAGACCGAAACTTTCTTGATTGTTGATGAAGTTAAATACCGCGTGGCTGATCCAGAGCTTTTGGCGTCTCTTTCACCGCTTGGACCGGTTGGAACAGTCTCCAAGATTTATCTCGACAGCTTCCCAACCATTGGAGATATCACTCCGCTGGTCAGAAATGGAAACAATGATCGTTACTTCTTTATAGATGCAGGCAAGCGACTTAGATTTGAAAGTTGTGATCAGGTTGCGGCCTACGGCTTAAGTTGCGATCAGGCGGTAACTCTAACCTCGTCGCAGTTATCGGCACTAGATTTGGGCGGAGCACTCACCAATACCGTGCTAGGTGAAAGCGGAGACCGCTACCTAATCGAATCCGGGACCTTGCGCGAGGTGCTCAATGATGCCTCCCTAGCTTCGGCCGGGCTAACTCTATCCACCCCATCCCCAATTCGCAGGGCTGCTCTTTCCTATCTGCCGGTTGGAAAACCGATTGCTCAGAATCTTTCTCTGGTTGCCAATAGGACTTCTGGCGAATTAGGCATAGTCAACGAAGACACTTTCTATGCCATCGATGCGGCCACCGCCAAGGACGTCGACTTTTCGATTTGGTTCCAGGGAGCCGGATCGTCGCTAGCAGCAACCTCCATTGCCTCCCTAACCGCCGGTCCAAAAATTCAATCAATCGTTGCCGATGAGACTGGCAATCAGTATCTGTTGAGTAAAACTGGTAAGCGATTAATTCAGGACACCGCCAATTGGATCAAGAACCCACCGGTATTGCCGCAGGCAATTCTTGATGCAATTACTGCCGTTGAAGGTGACTTGATTGCTCCTGCGGTGGTTCGCTCCACTGAAAAGACCGAGTTATTCCTTGTTACCGCAGGAGAGCTTAGGCCGATTGCAACTGAGGATCGAGCCACAGTGCGATCAAGTCTGCCAAACCCAACCATTCACCGAATTGCTCCATCGGCACTAAGTCAGATGACCAAAGGAAGTCGGGTAATCCCTCCTGGTGCTGTGGTGACAATTTCTAACACCTCAAAGACATTTTTGGTGGATGGTCTCAACCGGCTTTATCGGATTCCTTCCACCTCGCAACGACAAGCCCTTGGCCTGCCCGCTTCGCGTGTTGTGCCAAAGAGCGCCTTGGCTTCCTATGCACGATCAGGGGCGATCTCGGGTATGAAGGTCATTTGTGGGGGAGTTAACTACCTGGCAGTTGCGGGAAAGTATGTAACTGCATCGGATGACATCTTTTCTCATTTCCCATTAGCGACTCGGAGCCTTGATAAAGGAACCTGTGCGACTTTAGAACTAACAACCATCAAAGGATCGCGATTTATCGTGACCCCCGATGCTAAGTACTTCTTGGTTCAGGACGGTCTAAAGCGTCCACTTACCAGCAAGGATCAGTACCTGGCACTTAGGGGAGATAGCCCTAAGGTTCTAAAGGTCGATTACTACTTCGCGAAGTTGATCCCAACTGGTACGGCTGTGAAAAAAGGGGCGACTTCAGTTTCTGATGCTCCATCCACCTCGACCGACTCCGCCAAAACTTACACGGTGAAATCTGGCGACACACTCTCTGGAATTGCTGCGAAGTTTGGCACCACACAGACCAAGTTGATGGAAATCAACGGCATAACCGATCCAAATCGACTCAGCGTGGGTCAGATTCTAAAACTTCCCTAAGCTTGACCTATGTCTAAACAGGTAATAATCCTGGCTGCCGGGATGGGAACAAGATTGGCCCGGCCGCTTCCAAAACCGCTAACCGAACTTCGCGATGGCCGTTCCATTATGAAGCAGCAGCTGGATAATCTCGCCAAGGCTTTTGGCGATAAGTTTCGAGTGATGATTGTGGTTGGATTCAAACTCGAAGCAATTATCGAGCGCTTTCCCGAAGCAACCTTTGTTTATAACGAGCTTTACGATCAGACCAATACTTCAAAGTCTTTGCTGAAGGCACTTCGCGCCTCCAATGACGGCGGTGCGCTGTGGCTAAATGGCGATGTCGTATTTGACCCAGAGGTGCTAAACCGCGTTACCCCGCTGATTGAGGCGGACCAGTCCTTTGTTGTGGTCAATACTTCGAAGGTAAGCGACGAAGAGGTGAAATACACTCTTAGCCCTGAAGGCTTTATCCAACAGCTTTCCAAACAGGTAGTTGGAGGTTTGGGGGAAGCGGTGGGCATCAACTTTGTTTCCGCCACCGATAAGGAGGCGCTAATTGAGCGCCTAAGTCAGGTCGATGACCAGGACTATTTCGAACGCGGCATCGAAGTTGGAATCGAGCAGGACGGGCTTCGCTTTAAGCCTGTTGACATAAGCGATCTATACGCTGTTGAGGTTGACTTCGCAGAGGATCTCGATCGCGCCAACGAGCATTTCTAATTCGAACTAAGAACATGCTGCTTAGAATTGCGGGTTCTGAAAAACACTACGAGTGGGGGTCTCGGTCACTAATTCCAGACTACTTTTCACTGCCTGAACCTATTACTCCGCTAGCTGAAATTTGGTTTGGAACCCACAATGCGGGACCAGCAACCCTGACAGATGGCAGTTATTTATCGGCAACTATCTCTCGCGAGCTTGGCTTTTTAGCTAAGTTTCTATCCGCCGCTAAACCACTATCGATTCAAGTTCACCCAACCACTAAGCAGGCCGAAGAAGGTTTCGCCCGAGAAAACGAATTGGGTATGGAGCCAAATAATCCACTTCGAAATTATCGTGATTCTTCAGCCAAACCAGAATTGCTGGTGGCCCTGACCCCTTTTGAGGCACTTTGTGGGTTTCGGCCTCTTGAAGAAACTGCAGAAATATTTAATGAGTTAGGAACCGTAAAGCCAATATTCCTTCGGCAGGCAGAATCTTTAGCTGCCGGAGATCTAGCCTCGGTGTTTACTGACCTGCTTTCGCAGCGTGCTCTCGCCGAGAGTTTTTTGAGTGACTTCAATAATTTTCAGCCCGTATCCAATTCGACTCTCAAGGCTCTCGAACTGGCCCGCTATTTGCTGAGTTTTTATCCGGGCGATAGTGGAGCTTTGGTGGCACTGATGCTCAATCACTTGAGGCTTGAACCCTTTGAAGCCATCTTTTTGCCTGCTGGTAATTTGCACTGCTACCTATCTGGGTTAGGTGTCGAGGTTATGAAGGCATCAGATAACGTGATTCGCGGGGGACTGACAAGCAAGCACATTGATGTGACCGAACTTTCTAAGGTTGTTAGCTTCACACCGCTAGCTAATCCAACGGTTCGTCCCATCAAGCTTGCGGAAGGTTTGATCGAGTATCAAATCCCAGAGCAAAGTTTTAGGGTTTACAAAGCCGATTTGGATGGAAGTCGAATTCTGGCTGATCTTGATCTCTTAGGTGAAGCAATCGCTCTTGGAATTTCTGGCGAGGTCGCCATTAGCACAAGTAGCGAAGAGCGAGAAGTGCTTCGTCAATCCGAGGCTGTATATCTAAGTGGTTCCAAGAAGTTTTCACTGGCTGGAAGCGGAACGATAATTTTAGTTTTGGGTCTTTAGCGCTTCCCAGGCGCTATCAATTATTTGACTGAGATTTTTCTCTGCCTTCCAACCCATCACATTCTGGATTCTTTGAACATCCGCCACTAGCTTCGGTGGGTCACCCGCTCGGGATGGTGAAAGGATATGTTCAAAATCCAATCCGGTAGTTATTCGAATTTGATCAAGAACCTCCAGAACACTTGATCCGAAGCCGGTTCCGACATTGAAGACATCAAATTCTCGAGTTTCACTTTCCAGAAATTCAAGTGCTTTTAGGTGAGCTTTTGCGAGATCTAAAACGTGAACATAGTCTCTAATGCAGCTTCCATCCGAGGTTGGGTAATCGCTTCCAAACACCTGCGGCTTGGTTCCATCCGCTAGAGCAGCAAAAACAATTGGAATAAGATTCAACTTTTGAGTGTCGGCAAGATCGGGCCAACCGGCTCCAGCTACATTGAAATAACGAAGGCTAACCTGTCTGAGTCCCCAAGCCCGTTCGGCATTTCTAGTCATCCATTCGCCAACCAATTTGGTCTGCCCGTAAGGGTTTATTGGTTTTGCTTCTAAATCTTCGCTGACCAAATCAACATCGGGTATGCCATAGCTTGCCGCACTGGATGAAAAAACTAATCGTTTAACATTTGCCACTCTCATCGCCTTGAGAAGATTTGCCTGCCCTCCGATATTTTTCTGGAAATACTCCTCTGGCTGCTCTACCGACTGACCCACCTGTTTCAGGGCGGCAAGGTGAATTACGGCCTTCACCTTCCACTGGTTCATGGCCTCGAGAAGGCTGGTTTCGGCTTCTGGGGAAGAAAGATCGAGATTTAGGTAATTCAGGCCTTTGATCCTGGAATCCAGCCCAGTCGAGAGATTGTCGACCACTGAGACTTCGGAACCCTGATTTTGTAGTAATCGCACCACATGCGAACCGATATATCCGGCTCCACCGGTCACCATGATGCTCATGCCCTAAGGATACTCAGCCAACTAAGGCTCAAGGGAACCTTTAGGGTGGTGGTTTTGAACTTGACAAGAGGGGAATAACACGGGTGTAATTACACGAATGAAACTATTTGTCTGGTTCCACGGGGGATTGGCAACGAAGCGAACGGAATTGCGTTAGATGGAAAATCGCGGACAAGCGCCTGATAACTGGTTTATCGACCCGGTGCTGTTGGGTGTTGCGGGGGCTTACTCCGACTTCGATGAAGACCCACTATCTTGGCAGGGCGATGCACTTTGTGCTCAGACTGACCCTGAGGCTTTCTTCCCAGAAAAGGGCGGCTCCACCAGAGATGCCAAGAGAATATGTGCCGGCTGCGACGTGAAAGCACAGTGCCTTGAATATGCACTTGCTAATGACGAGAGATTTGGTATCTGGGGCGGTCTATCGGAGAGAGAAAGACGCAAGCTTAAAAAACGTGCCTAGTTGGGCGTTCGCTCAGAAAGCACAATCATGACAAGCAACGTTACTGCGATAGTTATTTCGCACAACCAACCAAATTTGCTTGCCGAAGTTTTATCGCAAATTGAAAAGCAAACAATTGCGCCCAATAGAACTCTTATTGTTGACACCTCTTCTGAGCCGCCAATTCTTGATCCCAAGTGGGAAGTTATGCGACTTCCAGCAAAAAGCAATTTCGCTCAAGCTGTGAATCAGGCCGCTGCTTCAGTTGGACAATCTGGTTACCTTTGGTTGCTGCATGATGACAGCGCTCCGGAATCCACCGCACTGGAATATCTTCTTCGCGAGGTTGAACTAAGCCCATCGTTGGCAATTGTTGGACCAAAACAACTTGAGTGGGAAAACCCACAAATCATCCAACAACTGGGTATCACCCTGACAAGATCAGGCAAAATTCTGAACACCCTAAAAGGGGAATTCGATCAAGGGCAGCACGACAGAATTCAGGATGCGCTCGCGGTGGGAACCGCAGGTGCTCTAATTAATCTTGAAATCTTTGAGAAGATCTCAGGGTTCGATGTCAAAGCTCCGCAGTTAGCCTCTGATGTTGATTTTTCGCTTCGGGCAAGATTGAGTGGCGCGCGGGTATCGGTGGCTCCAGATGCCAGGGTTAGACACCGAATGCTGTCTCTCTCTGGTGAAAGAAGGAGAGCCTGGCTTGGCGGTTCGGTTGCTGTTGCCGCTAGACGTGCCGAGATTCACATTCAACTGGCTTACGCCCCACTTGTTTTCTTTCTGTTTTACTACCTCACTCTGCTGCCGGCTTCCTTGGTTGGATCGCTTTGGCTGTTGCTCACCAAGAGATTAAAAGCGGTGCCAACTGAGCTGATTGCAGCCCTACTTAGCTTCTTGAGCCTGCCGGCACTGTTAGCATCTAGAGCCAAGATCCGCAGAACCACAACAGCCAAATTTGCATCCTTGCGGGGTTTGTTGGCAAGTCGACAAGAGATCCGCAACTACTTCCGCCGCACTCGAGAACGAGAGATTTCTAACCGTCTCATTGCCGCCCACACCCGCGGCGAGGAAGTTCTAACAGAACGGTCGGGAATCATTCAGTCCGGTGCCATTTGGTGGGCTCTTGGACTCGTGGCCCTGAATCTGACAAGGATTCCAAGCGGAGTTGCCACAACTGGCGGCGGTGTAATACCCCTGAGTGGAAATTGGCTGGAGATTTTTAACCGGGCTGGATCATCAGCCTTGGATTTTGGCCTTGGGCTTACGGTTCCAGCCGATCCTTTAGTTTGGGCACTAGCGCTTATTAGCGCACCATTCTTTTTTGAACCATCGCTTGCGGTGACGCTGTGGCTATTTTTTGCAGGAGCGATTTCATTTTTGGGTGCGTTCAAACTTGCCCAAAGATTTGTCGCTAAAAACTCCGTTGCGGTTTTGGTTGGACTTAGTTATGCCCTATGGCCAGCATTGGCTTTAGCCAGTGCGGAGACTCGTTTCACGCAAGTTTTGGCAATATCACTTCTGCCTTGGCTTTCCCTGGTTGTTTCGGGCCTCGTAGGAATCGGCACCGGGCCGCGCGGAGCCACCTGGAGCAGAGTCGGACTGGCTGGAATCTTATTTGCAATAGTTGCCGCGGCCTCTCCGGTTACCGGAGTAGTTGCTGGATTGGTTCTTTTGGGTTTGGGAATAGTAAAACCTAAGCGCTTGATCCCGGTGATGTTTGTGCCGCTGTTGGCATTGGCATGGTGGCTACCTCTACTATCCCAAAACCTCCACCTTGCCAAATTGCCAAACTTACTTCGGGACCCTGGGGTTACCCAGGGAACCAATTTGGAACGCGACTGGTCATTTTTGTTCTTTGGCCTAAATTCTTGGAACTTTGCACTCCTTATCGTCATTCCAGTATTGCTCTTTGCTTTGCTAGCACTTCTTACAAAAAAACTTGGCACAACTTCGGGAATATGGGCGGTGGCTTTAGTTGCCTTGTCTGGCGCTTGGATTTCGGTTGGGGTGAGATTTGATAGCGGGGATTCTTCTGTAAATATCGATCCTCACGCTTTGCTCGGGCTGGCAGCATTGATGCTGGTTCTTTTAGCTGGAATCTTTTTGGATCAGTTCTCTCGCTTGACCTTAGTTGCCGCAATCGCGCTGATCGGGGTTGGGATATTGCCAGCTGCCTACTCGTTGCTAACTAATCCCGTTAATATTTCTTACTCAGATGGGCGAGTAGTCCCGTCTTTGATTCAGGCAGATTCTTCATCCAACTTAAAAACTCTTGAGCTTTCAAATGGCAAAGCTGGAATATCGGCAACTGTTTTCTTAGGTGATGGGATCCACCTAGATGAGCTTTCCAGTTCCGCAAAAGCGGCACTTGCTTCGGCAAGCAATTCAACGGCCTATCAATTGCTAGGAATGACCGTTGCCAACTTAGCGGCAGGTAACACCGCGACCAAACTAGAAGACTTTCAAAATCTTTCCATCGGCTATATCTTGCTTTCTCCAAAAGACAGAGATCTTCAAATGGCGCTGGATTCCAGCCCACTATTGGAGTCAATTGGTGAAACCGATTTTGGACAGCTTTGGAAAGTGAAAGAAATTTCTACAGCCAATTCCCAGAGCAATTGGAATTGGGAGTTTGCCAAACTGGCTCAGCTTGGAACTTTAGCCTTTTATCTGTTGCTTCTTATGCCACCCTCATCGGCCCGTCGCCGTAAAGAAAGCGAAATCTTCCTGGATGTGGAGGAGAACAACTGATGCTGTATCGCTTGGGTGTCTTGGTAACAATCCTTGGGTTGCTTGCAGCCGGAGTGTTTTTTGCTCCACAACCAGAGTTAAATTTCTCTCTTGGAAAATCCAGCCAGCTCTATCAGGTTGAGGCAGTTGATCAATCGGTGGTTTGCCCAGGGTCGCTAATTAGAAGCGGTGGGGATAGCGGGACCAAGCTTGGAGTTTTTGACCGAACTGGCTCCGCACTGCTTTCGGGGAGTACCCAAGGTTCTGGAGGAGTCGCTTTTGAGAGCCTCGATGCAAAGTCAGTTGAGAATCTAGAGAGCACAATCTCCAGATCGTTGTTCGAAAAGAGTATTTCTAAGCCAGTCGAATTGATCGCTACCAATAGGGAAGGCGAGCAAGGTTCGGTTGCCCTCAATGCCACCCAGTATCAAGTTGCAGCCCTAAGTTCGATGCGAGGTTTCGCAGCCGCCAACTGTCAGCAACCAAGCAACGAGCTGATGCTTATAGGCGGTTCAACTGCCACGGGTAGAGAAGCATTGTTGATTCTTGCGAACCCTTCGGCAATCGATGCGGTAGCTGACCTAAGGTTATTTACTGACCTAGGTGAAATTACAGTTGCCGGGTTAAGTGGTATCTCGATCATGGCAAATAGCAGCGTAATTATTCCGCTGGCTAGCTTCGCTCCATCGGTAGCTCAGCTTGCGGTTTCGGTTTCTTCCGAAGGAGCGAAGCTAGCGGGTTGGATTCAGCAGCGAGTGGTGAGAGGAACATCCGCATACGGTGTTGACCTAATTTCTCCGACCGATGTTTTTAGCAAAGAGCAGGTAATTCCGGGATTTCTTATCCGCGGAAGCGAAGAGATTGCCAAAGCTAAAAAGCAGGAAGATTTTGAGGACGCCTCTCACGCTCTCCGAATCTACGCACCAGAAGCCGCCAAACTAACGATCCAAGTTCTCTCTGACGACCTGGCGGTATACGGTGCGGTATTCACCGCAGAGGTTGAAGCTGGAACTGTTTTAGATTTGCCAATTGAGGAATTGGAAGATGGTAACTACTCGGTGTTCATAACTTCTGATGTGAATGTTTATTCCGGTTTGCGAGTTGCCAGGGGAAATCCGGCCGGTACTCCAAGGTTAGATTTTGCTTGGCTAACACCTTCAGAAGAAATAATAGGTGAAAGAGTTATTTCAACATCCGATAACTTAGTTTCCTTTCTGACCCTTGCAAACAATTCTCAGGAGTCGGTAGCCATCAAGGTTAGAGAAAGTGGCGCCGAGACAACTGTTTCTTTGCTTCCAGGAGCAACCAAGACTGTGGAGGTTTCTGGAACCGTATTGCTATCCACCTCAGGACAAATCTTCGCCAAGCTAACCGTGCTCCTTGAGGGCCAGATTTCGGATTTGGATATAACCAATCCGCAAAATTTAGGAAGAGAAGTTCAGGTCTATTTTCGCTAGTGCCCGCGATTAAATGGAATCAAATCCCAAGGGTCAACATCGAGTAATTCCGCAACCGCTTCAAAAACTTGCTCCTCAACCTTCATTTTTTCATCCAGTGGGCTGAGCCTAGAGTGCGATCCAAAGCGTTCGGTAGGTATTCGATAAATCACTATTGACTTAGCTTGCTGATCCACCGACCACCTTGGAATCACGCTTTCGGCCCCAATAGTTGGTGCATCCCGCACTTCCCACAGCAAATCTTCCAGTTCTTCGCCCCAGATACCCTTTAGATACTCCATGGTGCTATCGACGTAAGTTTGAAACTGCTGTGATTTGGTCTTTGCTGGGCGAAGTAGCTTTGAAAGCAGTGGCCGGCGCAGACCCCGCCCGTGGCGATCTCGGTGAGAATTTCTACCTGAGAATGCTTGGGCCATGAGGTCATTGTATTCTGGGGCAGTGAGCTCACTCGATGATATATTCAAAAAATACGACATCCGCGGATTAGTAGGTAAGCAGCTTAACGAGCGAATCATCAAAGCTGTTGGCGCGGCCTTCGTTGATGAGATGAACCTGGCGGGTAATCGGGTTGTGGTGGGTCACGATATGCGAGATTCCTCCATCGAATACGTAGACGCCTTTTGCGATGGCGCAATGGCTCGGGGAGCGGATGTGATCTCAATTGGACTTTGCTCAACCGATGAATCCTATTTTGCAAGTGGTCACCTTGACGCAGCAGCAGCCATGTTTACTGCAAGTCACAACCCAGCCACCTATAACGGCATCAAGCTATCTCGTGCCGGTGCTCGAGGGATCTCCTCCGATACCGGTTTGCTGGCTATTAGGAATCGCGCTGAGAAGTTTTTGGAAGAAGGTATCGAAGAAGTTGAGGAGCCTGGCTATTACAGCGAGCATCACATCCTCGGCGAATACGCTGCCTATCTAAGATCCCTAGTGGACCTTTCCGGGATACGTCCGTTAAAAATTGTGGTAGACGCCGCAAATGGGATGGCGGGTATGACCGCTCCAGCGGTATTGGGCACAGCTTCAGATCTTCCAAAACTTCCGCTTGAAATAATCCCGCTCTATTTTGAATTGGACGGATCTTTTCCAAATCACGAAGCAAACCCGCTGGATCCAAAGAACCTGGTTGATCTGCAAAAGGCGGTTTTAGAGCACGGCGCTGATTTGGGTCTGGCTTTTGACGGGGATGCCGATCGATGTTTTGTGATTGATGAAAAGGGTAATCCGGTTTCACCTTCGGCGGTGGCTTCAGTCGTTTCACTGAGAGAAATTGAGAGAGTAAAAGCCAAGGGTGAGAGTGACATTAAGGTTTTGCACAACCTGATTTGCTCCAGGGCGGTTGCGGAGTTTATTTCCCAGGCTGGCGCGACCCCAATCCGGACCCGAGTCGGGCATTCCCTAATCAAGGATGAAATGGCTCGCACCGGAGCGATATTCGGAGGCGAACATTCTGCTCACTATTACTTTCGTGATTTTTTCGGAGCCGATAACGGCATGCTGGCAGCGCTTCACCTGCTGGCAGAGTTTGGATCTCAAGAAAAACCCCTTTCGGAATTTGCTAGGCGATTCAACCCCTATTTCGAAAGCGGAGAGATCAATTCGGTAGTGCCCAACAAGGACTCCAAACTTGCAGCCATAAAGGCAGAATTTGCAGATTTTGAATCCGATGACTTTGACGGACTCACTGTTGCAGCAAACCCGGCAGGGGAGCCTTGGTGGTGGTTCAATGTTCGCGGTTCTAACACCGAAGAACTACTGAGGCTGAACGTTGAGTCCTCGGATCCGGAGCAGACTAAGGCGCTAACTGAGCGGCTGCTGGGAATCATTCGCTCTAGTTAGCTCCCTCAGAAGAGGGATAATAGGGGGAGGGATATCCCCGTTTGGGAACCAAGGCTGGGAGAGTGAATGAATCCTAAGATTCTGGTCGTTGACGACGACAATGCTCTTCGCGAAATGGTTGGAATTGTTCTCTCGTCTTCGGATTTTGATCCACACTACTGTCCAGATGGATCCTCGGCTCTTGCAACCTTTCAGTCGGTAAATCCAGATTTGGTGCTACTCGATGTGATGCTCCCGGGTAAAGACGGGATTGCCGTTTGCAAGGAAATTAGATCGGTGTCTGGAACTCCGATCATTATGCTCACCGCAAAATCGGAAACCAACGATGTTGTACTTGGATTAGAGGCTGGTGCCGATGATTACATCGTTAAGCCTTTTGATCCAAGTGAACTCTTGGCCCGAATCAAAGCAAGACTTCGCCCGCTTACGACAGCCGGAGATACCAACCTCACAATTGGTCCACTTCTGCTAGATGTTCAAGGCCATGAAGTTCTCAAAGAGGGCCGTCCAATTTCTCTGACCCCGCTGGAATTTAATTTGCTACTGACTTTGGCGCAAAAACCAAAACAGGTCTTTACCCGGGAGATGCTGCTGGAAACGGTTTGGGGCTACCACTACAAGGCAGATACCAGATTGGTGAATGTTCACGTCCAAAGACTTCGCTCAAAGATTGAAGATGATCCAGACAACCCCAAGATCGTCACAACGGTTCGAGGTATTGGATACAAGGCCGGCTAAGCCGCATGTTTAGTATTTTTCGGCGCTCGGTGCAGGCCCGCGCAGTTGCCACCACCGTAATCCTCAGTGGCATTTTGCTCATCGCACTTGGTGGTTTCTTGTCATTTTCGATTGGTAATGGTCTATACGAAGCCAGACTCACTCAGGTCTTGGCCGAATCTGAGACAGCGGTGCGCGATGTTCAAAATACTTTTGCCGCCTCAAGTGTGAATGACGAAATTGCCCTTCAAACTTTGATGAACTCGGTAGTTCCCAAGCTTGAGGCAACCGGAGTTGCCGATACCAGACGGGTGGCACTTCTTAGAACCCCAGGACAAACCGGAGTTCAAGTCTTGCAAAGTCCAATTTCGAACGGGCTCGACACCGCTTTGATTCCACCGAATTTTCGAGCTGAAGTTAGAAACAGCACCGGAAGGCTGCTGTATCAATCAATTGGCTTGCCAGTGACTGTGAATGGAAGTTCTCGGATCAATCCCGGAATAGTTGTTGGATCCCCGGTTGATATCCCGCTAGCTGGAAAGTATGAGCTCTATCTAATTTTTGACCTGTCCAGCGAACAGCAAACCCTGGACTTTGTTCAGCAGACTTTGCTGCTAGGTGGAATTGCTCTGATTCTGATTATTGCCGGGGTTGCCTATTTTGTTACCAGTTGGATAGTTCGCCCAGTAAAGGTTGCGGCTGAAGTATCAGCCGAAATTGCCGATGGAGCCTTGGATCGACGGCTGCTGGAAAAAGGTGATGACGTAATTGCTTCCTTGGCCAGATCATTTAATCGAATGACAGATTCGCTGCAGCAGCAAATTAACAAATTGGCCAGCGTTTCAAAAATGCAACAACGTTTTGTCTCCGACGTTTCCCACGAACTAAGAACTCCACTAACCACCATTAAGTTGGCGGGAGATTTGATCTTTGATTCCAGGGATGATTTGAACCCAGCGCTTCGTCGTTCAGCCGAATTGCTCCATGGACAAATCGATCGGTTCGAAATTCTGCTCAATGATTTGCTGGAAATCTCTCGCTACGACGCCGGAGCGGTGCGGGCTGAGTTGGAAATTCACGATTTGAATCAGATCGTTGCCTTGGCGATAGCGTCAATTGATCCACTTGCAAAAAAGAAGGGTTCTCGAATAGAGGTCAAGCTGGCAAGCGGTGAGGTCTTAGCCGAGCTGGATTCACGAAGAATTGAGAGGCTGCTTCGGAATTTGCTAGCCAATGCACTTGAGCACGGTGAAGGAAAGCCAATCACGGTGGCAATTGGTTCCAACGAAACTGCTGTTGCCGTTAGCGTCACCGACTACGGAGTTGGAATGACCAAGGCGGAGCTGGAGATGGTCTTCAACAGATTCTGGAGAGCCGATCCGGCCCGGAAGCGAACTTCCGGTGGAACTGGATTAGGTTTGGCAATTTCGCTTGAGGACACTTTGCTGCACGGGGGCTCGCTAGATGTTTGGGCCAAGCCAGGTCTTGGTGCAAGCTTCCGATTAACCCTTCCTAGAGTTCAGGGTGGGGAGATTGGAAAATCTCCGCTTCCGCTTCCGCCCAAGCGCCCAGGTGAAAAAGCTTTGCGAGGTGGACAAAGTGAGGCGTAGCGGACTGACCTTAGTTTTGGTTGCAGCAGTGCTGCTTAGCGGCTGCGCAGCATTGCCCATCGAAGGGGCCGTAAGAATCGGTCCAGACCTATCAGCACCATTGGGCACGGAATCGTTTTACTATTCACCCTCTTCTCCAGTATCGGGAGCAAATGAAGTCGATGTTCTCAATGGTTTCTTGGCCGCTGGAACTGGACCGCAAAATGATTACTCGGTCGCCAGAGAGTATTTGAGTGAGTCGCTCAGAGCAAGTTGGAATCCTAACCAAGAGGTCCTAATTCAGCGCTCTGCCCCAGAAATATTTATGTTAGAAGAAGGGAAGGCGCAGGTTGCTATTGACCTTTCGGCTCGAATTGGCCCCGACGGAGTTTATGCAACAGTTGCTCCTGGAACCCAAGTTCTACTGGATTTCCAATTAGCCAAGGAATCCGGCGAATGGCGAATAGTTTCTGCACCCGATGCCACCGTAATTATTCGCCCGGTTTTTGATGTTATTTTCCGAAGCTATTCGATTCACTTTTTAGATCGAGCCCAAAAGCACTTGGTTCCCGAACTCAGATGGTTTGCACTGACTCCAGCAACCGGAACCAGGCTAGTAAACGCCCTTCTTAGGGGACCAAGTCCTTGGCTAAAACCTGCAGTTGTGTCTGCTATCCCAAGTGGTACGAGATTGTCAATTGATGCGGTCACGGTTGAAAACGGAACGGCGCTAGTTGACCTAACAGCTCGAGCACTTGTGGCAACGCGTGCAGACCGCTCATTGATGAAGGCCCAGCTTGCCGCAACTTTATCTCAACTTCCCAGCGTCCAAAAAGTTGCAATTTCAATTGAACGATCCAGGCAAGATATTCCAGATCAACAACCACCACTAAATGTCGAAGGAAGTGCTCCTCTGGTTGCACTTTCTGGTGATGCATTAGATGTAGTTGCTGGTTCGGAACTTGAGATTCCAAATTCAAACTCAAGCTTCTTCAGTCAATTAAAAGCCTCGGGTATAGCAATTTCACGCTCCACCGGATGGCTGGCAGCCCTGGCACCTGCTGGCATATACCGCTCTCGCTATGACGAATTGGGTTCCACGGTAGAGCTTGTGGACCCAAGGTCGCAACAGCTTAATCCGACCTACGATAAGGAAGGCTTTCTTTGGACCATCACTAAAGCTCAAGGTTCCGAAATTCGAGTCACATCCTCGGGCGGGGATCGAATCACAATCTCGGCGCCATGGGCTGTAAATCGGAGCATAAGATCATTTAGCATTTCGCCGGAGGGAACTCGGGTCGTTTTGGTAACCGAGCAGCCGCTCGGTCCAGAGCTTCTGATTTCAGCAATCGTGAGAGATCGAGCCGGGAACCCAATTTCTCTAACCGAACCGCTTTCAGTATCTGAAATTACCAACCCTAAATCCGTGCAATTCATCGATAACAACACGGTGGCGATTGTCAACGAGGTTGAATCTTTGGGTTCGGTTCAGCTGCTAACCCTCGGTGGACTCAGCAGAACCCTGGTTTCGATTCCAGGAGCAAGCGAAGTCTTTGCTGGTGGGCAAAGTGGTGCCTTACACCTGCTCACTTCATCGGGTGAGGTTTACATCTATCGAGGCCAGAGCTGGACCCTTTCGCTTGATGGAGTCCAATCCCTTGCTGTTGCTCGCTAGTTTCTAACAGTTTTTGATTTTCTTTTTTTCAGAGTGGGATATTTGAAATGGTTTCTTGGTGGAACCAATTCGTGAATTACTGAATCTGATTTTCCCCTCCTGCTGCGCAGTATGTGAAAGAATCGGCGCCGACTTATGCCAAGAACACGTTGCCGCCCTAAATCCCACCACCTTTGAGTTTCAAAGAGGTCAACTAAAGGGATTTGCAGCTGTTCATTATTCAGAGGAAGTATCAAAGGCCCTTAGTTCCTTCAAGGAAAAGGGCCAGTTGGCTCTTGCCAAGGAGTTTGCTCGCATGATGAGAGATGCCCTGCGGCAGTTTTCCGCCTTTCCGGGTTTACTGGTTCCAGCTCCTTCTCGTCCAGAAAACTTTCGAAAGCGCGGATATCAACCAGCACTTTCATTGGCCAGAGAACTTAGCGGCAGTTGGCAAGTTTGCGATGCGCTTAGGTTTGATCGCCAGGTAAGGGACCAGGTTGGGTTAGATGAGAGACGCAGAAGTGAAAACATATCCGGAAGCATGAGAGTCTGGATACCAGTTCAAGGAAAGAGCTGTCTGATAGTTGATGATGTGGTGACAAGTGGAGCGACCGTCTTGGAGGCAAATCGAGCTCTAACTAAAGCTGGTGCCCAAGTAGTGGGGGTGCTGGCTCTAGCGGCAACGAGTTGATGTGCAAAAATTCGAAAAAGGGTCTAGCTTGTAATTAAGGTAAACCGCCTTGGAATCGGAGGCAAAAATGGAAATCAACATATCTGCACGCAACTTTGAAGTTTCTGACCGATTTCGAGAATACGTGGCCGATCGGTCCGAGAAAGTTTCTCAACTTTCTCACCGCGCTTCGGCACTAAACATAAAAGTCACTAGGTATGACCACAGCAAAAACTCTGGCCCAGAGGATCGGGTTGAGCTTACGGTTATTGAGCCTGGGCATGTGATAAGAGCGGAGGCTCAGGCAGCGGATAAATTTGCGGCTTTTGATATTGCTTTTGGAAAGCTTTCAGAAAGGCTTCGCCGGGTGGGCGATCGGCATAAAGTTCACCGCGGCCGCCACCGTAATCTCTCAGCCAGTGAGCTCTCCGCATCGAACTTTGCAGAGTTGGATGTGACTCCGGTTGAGGCTGATATCCTGCTGCCAACTGCTTCCACAGCAGATTCACAGCAACCTGAAATCGACCTAGGCGAATCACCAGTTGTGATTCGACGCAAGGAGTTTAAAGCTGAGCCAATGACCGTGGATGATGCGCTTTATCACATGGAGCTGGTCGGTCACGACTTCTTCCTCTTCCACGATTCAGAGACCAACCGCCCCACCGTGGTCTATCGTCGCAAGGGTTGGGACTACGGGGTAATTAGCCTTAGCTAGCTGGCCCTTTGGGCCAGCGTCTAAGATTGAGGTAATAAGTCCGCAATTGATTTGGAGCGCATTTTGGCGTCTATTTTTGACAGTTTGCTTCGCGCCGGCGAAGGCAAAGTCCTAGCAAAGCTAAAGGCCCTCACTCAGGCTGTAAACCACCTGGAGCCGGAGTTTCAGCAACTTAGCGATGAAGAGCTAAGAAATGAAACCACCCTGTTGCGTGAGCGATTTGCCAACGGTGAGAGCCTAGATGATTTATTGCCAGAAGCCTTTGCGGCTGTCAGGGAAGCCTCCACCAGAACTATTGGACTGCGTCACTTTGACGTTCAGATCATGGGTGGTGCTGCGCTCCACCTAGGTAACATCTCCGAGATGAAAACTGGTGAAGGTAAGACTTTGGTGGCTACCTTGCCCGCCTACCTAAACGCCATTGCTGGGCGCGGGGTTCACATCGTTACCGTAAACGACTACTTGGCTGGTTATCAAAGTGAATTGATGAGCCGTGTCTTTAGAGCGCTTGGAATGACCACCGGTTGCATTCTCTCCGGTCAGGAGCCGCACCAAAGGCGCGAGCAGTATCTGGCAGACATCACCTACGGAACCAATAACGAATTTGGTTTTGACTATCTTCGTGACAACATGGCCTGGCAAAAATCTGACTTGGTGCAGCGCGGTCATTACTACGCGATCATCGATGAGGTGGACTCGATTCTGATTGATGAAGCCAGAACCCCACTAATCATCTCCGGGCCTTCATCCGGTGAAGCTAACCGCTGGTTCAATGAGTTTGCCAAGATTGCCGAAAAACTTCAGCCGGTAATCGATTACGAAGTCGATGAGAAAAAGCGAACCGTTGGAATCCTGGAGCCAGGAATTCAAAAGGTCGAAGATTACCTTGGAATCGATAATCTCTACGAGTCCGCTAACACCCCGCTTATTTCCTTCCTAAACAACTCCATTCGCGCCAAGTCGCTGTTCAAAAAAGACAAAGACTACGTCGTGCTCAAGGGCGAAGTGCTGATCGTTGATGAACACACCGGAAGAATTCTGCAGGGCAGAAGATATAACGAAGGAATTCACCAAGCCATTGAAGCCAAAGAGGGCGTCGAGGTTAAGGCAGAAAACCAAACTCTGGCAACCGTAACTTTGCAGAACTACTTCCGCCTATATTCCAAGCTCTCCGGTATGACCGGAACCGCGGCCACCGAAGCCGCCGAATTCATGAGCACCTATAAGCTCGGGGTGATTCCAATTCCAACCAACAAGCCAATGGTTCGAGTTGACCAGCCAGATCTGATTTATAAAAACGAAGAAGTCAAATTCAACATGGTGGTTGAGGACATTGTCGATCGTCACTCCAAGGGACAACCTGTTTTGGTTGGAACCACCAGCGTGGAAAAGAGCGAGTATCTCTCTGGATTACTGGCAAAACGTGGTGTTAGACACGAGGTGCTAAACGCCAAGAACAACGCTCGCGAGGCTGCGATTATCGCAACCGCCGGTAGGTTCGGCTCGGTCACCGTTGCAACCAACATGGCCGGTCGTGGAACCGACATCATGCTCGGAGGAAACGCCGAGTTCCTCACCGTTGAAGCTCTAAATAAAAAGGGTTTGCATTCCGATGAAACCCCGGAGGAATATGAGGCTGCCTGGGCAACCGAGTTTGAGCGAATCAAGCAAGAAGTTGCCATCGAAGCCGAAAAGGTGCTTTCGGTTGGTGGATTGTATGTTTTGGGAACCGAGCGCCACGAGTCTCGTCGTATCGATAACCAGCTTCGTGGTCGTTCTGGTCGCCAGGGTGACGTTGGTGAGTCCCGCTTCTACCTATCGCTAACCGACGATCTGATGCGCCTTTTCAACTCTGGCGCAGCCTCGGCACTTATGAATCGCTCCAGTGTTCCTGATGACACGGCAATTGAATCAAAAGTTGTTTCCAGGGCTATCGCCAGCGCTCAAGGTCAGGTCGAGGCTCGAAACGCCGAAATCCGCAAGAACGTATTGAAGTATGACGATGTACTGAATCGCCAGCGCGAGGCCATCTATAGCGATCGACGTCACATTCTCGAAGGCGATGACATCGCCGGAAGAGTCGAGCAATTCTTGGAAGAGACCACGAAGGTTTTGGTGGATTCCGCTTTGGCAACTAAAGACAACGTTGAACAGGCTTTGGAATCACTGTGGGGAGAGCTTCGAGCAATTTACCCAATCTCAATCACAGTTGATGAGGTACTGGCAGAAGCCGGCAGTCGCTCCAAGCTAACTGCAGGTTTCCTAAGCAAAGAGATTTTTAGCGATGCCAAGATTCAGTATCATAACCGAACCGATTCACTCGGAGAAGCAGCGATGCGTGAGCTTGAGCGAAGAATCGTTCTGAGTGTCATTGACCGGAAGTGGCGCGATCACTTATACGAGATGGACTATCTGAAAGAGGGAATTGGCCTTCGAGCCATGGCCCAGCGCGATCCACTGGTGGAATACCAGCGCGAAGGGTTCATGATGTTTCAGCAGATGATGGGTGCTATTCGCGAAGAAGTAATTACCTACCTTTTCAATGCGGAAGTTCGGGTGGATCAGTCTCCAGCGGATCAAATCAGACCCCAGGGGCAACTTTCTTATAGCGCTCCAGGAATTGAAGAAGATGACGCACCTGCTGCCGAAACCAGAGTTCCACTAAATCGTGCTGATGCTCGTAAGATGCAGGCGCAAGCTAGGAAGGCCGGCAATAAGCCAGAGCCAGGAAGTTCTTTCTTCAAGAACTAGAGAAAGCCAATGTTGGTGGCTCGCCAGTTGCCATGAAAGGCCTCAAGTCGAATCGCGACCGCACGGGCGCGATCGCGATTTGATAAAACTACAACGGATTCTATTACCCCATCCGCGGGGTATTGATATCGAACATTGACAACTTCGGTCGGTTTGATTACCGCTCGCTTACCACTTAGTAGTCTTAGCTCGGCTCGCTTGGAGGCTCGTAGCTTCAGGCTTTCATAGACATGTTCATTCAAAAGCGTCGATAACTGATCAATTCCCCGAATTCCGGCAATCACCTCGATAACCTGCTTCGCTAGCGAAGCGAGGTGACCTTTTGGGTCGATAAGTGGAGCAGCTTTGACCTCGGTCAACCCGAAGTCGACATGAGTCATGTTCTCGTATTCCCTTGGTTTGGTTTCGATACGCAAATCCGGCTCGTGCAATTTCATCCCTCCTCGATCGATAATGCCTGTTGTTTTTGACCTTAGACCCAAAAAGATTCGACATTCGGGTAGCCACGCATGTGTGGATAACTCAAATTGAAATGTCGGTGGTTCACCAAAATGAATCCATGACGCAAATTTCTATATCTGAACCAAGAACAAGATTTCATCAGCGCGGAGAAAACTTAGTAAACCTAGAGCAAGTTAATTTGCTTCGGGTCCAACCGCTAAGTGAACCTGAATTGGAGCTGACCAAACCGCTATTTGGTAGAGACTTCGTTGCCGGATTCTCCGAAGGCTCTTCGCATTGGTGTCTTATGAAGCGAGACGCGATCCAGTCGCTAGAGTTCTGCTCGCGAAGCGATGCCCCAGATAGCAAGATTGTCTGGAGTCGAAAGGCGATAGGGGAAACCCTATCGGGTTTCGATTTTCCCGCCGAATGCTCGATCAGTTTTTATGATTCCAAAATCGGGAGTCTTAGGGTTTTTATCCAGGGAGTCTTTAGAGGTTTCTTGGTCGCTGACCAGCAGCGACCGCTAGCGATTCCAATTTCCACAATTAGTTCAATTACCTTCATCTCTCACTAATTGGCGGAATGAAGACTATGGAAATTAGTCGTTTCGGAAAGAACCGTGCCCGAATCACGGTGCTCTCGCTTTCGGTTGTAGTCTTGGCAGCTACCGGGATGTGGTTCACTTTTGAAGCTACAAAAACCACCGAGACCTTTCTGGTGACCAAAGTTGATTTGCCAAGTGGTTCGGCTTTGAGTGAGGCCGATTTGGACTCGGTTGAATTATCAATGCGGGAGATATCGAATAGCTACCTGCAAAGTGGTGAACTTCCAGAGGCAGCTTTTTTGCTGGAACCAGTTCGAGCCGGCGAGCTGGTTCCACTTTCGTCGCTCACCAGCCAATCAATCGCCACCGGTACAAATCTAGTTATCTCTCCTTCGGTTGCACTCAGTAGCCAAATTTCACCGGGAAAGTTTGTGCAACTTTGGGCATCTCCGAAGCTTGATTACAGCAATTTTGGAGAGCCAGCCTTGTTGGCACTAGATGTTGAAGTAATCGAGGTTAGAGAATCAACTGGAAACTTCGCCGAGCGTATCCCAGA
>JBJTOG010000104.1:0-5708 GCA_046074425.1 Actinomycetota bacterium | reverse complement strand
ATGGGTGCATACTCTCCGCTACCTTGGTTGCCCGAAGGTTTTATTGAAGAGGTTCGAGAAAAAGTTGCCCTACCAACTATTCAAGAATTAGCAAAACTTGGAGCACCTTTTGTTGGGCTTTTATATTGTGGGCTTATTGTGACAGCTCGGGGAATTCGTGTAATCGAATTCAATGCACGTTTCGGAGATCCGGAAACTCAAGTGGTGTTGCGAAGGCTCCTAACACCACTGGAGTCACTTCTTTATAAAGCAGCAACTGGGCATCTCGATAGCGCTGCAACTGCAGAATTCTCAAAAGAAAAAGCAGTCACAGTGGTGCTGGCAAGCGAAGGTTATCCCTCCTCGCAGGCAGAGATTCGAGAAGTTAAAGGAATAGAAAAGGCCGAGCGCGTCAAGGGCGTCGAGGTTTGCTACGCCTCTGCAGTTGGTCGAGTGCTATCAGTTGTTGCGGTTGGAAAAACATTCAGGAAGGCTCGTAAGCGCGCCTACCGCGCGCTTGGCAAAATCAAGTTGGTTGGTGGTCACTACCGAAGTGACATAGCGGCCAAGGTGGCCAAGCTGTAATGGAAATTTTTGGTTGGAAGCATTTCTATAGTGGCAAGGTTCGCGATCTATACACTTCCGAGGACACAAGCAAATCCGATTTGATATTGCTTGTGGCTAGCGATCGCATCAGCGCCTTTGACAACATTTTGGATCCTGCGATAACGGGTAAGGGTGAGAACTTAACCGCAGTTAGTAATTTTTGGTTTGATTTGCTCGATGTTCCCAATCACCGAGTGGTTTCGGAAAAGATTCCAGAAGAAGTCATGGGCCGAGGAACCATTGCAAAAAAACTTAAGATGTTTCCGGTGGAGTGTGTGGTGAGAGGTTATGTTTCCGGATCTGGATTCAAGGAATATGCGCAAAGTGGAATGATTTCTGGAATAAAGCTTCCTGCAGGATTGAAGGAGGGTGACCGACTTTCAAGTCCGATCTTCACCCCCGCGTATAAAGCTGAATTGGGCGAGCACGATGAGAACATCAGTTTTGAAAAGGTAATTGAGTTGGTGGGTGAGGGAAATGCCGATAAGTTGCGGGAACTATCGCTTTCAATCTTTGCCAGAGCCAGCGAAGTTGCTGAAAAAGCTGGACTGATCCTTGCCGACACCAAGTTTGAATTTGGGGTTGATGGGGAATCCGGAGAGATAGTTCTTGCCGATGAGGTGCTAACACCCGACTCTTCGAGATATTGGGACAAGGCTGCCTACTCCCTGGGTCGGCTGGAGAGCTTTGATAAGCAACTAATTCGAAATTGGTTGCTTGAGCGCTGGGATCCCCAATCCGGCACCAAGCCACCTAGGCTAAGCGATGAAATTGTGGCACGCAGTTCTGAGCGCTATGCGGAGTTGCGAGAGAAGCTGCTTGGCGCAACCAAGTAAACTTGGGGCTAATCCAATTGTTTTAGCCACCATAGGGGGCCAAATTGCCGAAAATCGTCGTTCAGGTTATGCCCAAGCAGGACCTTTTAGACCCCCAAGGTAAGGCGGTGGCAAGATCTTTATCCCGAGCCGGCCACAGCGAAATAAGTGCTGTGAGAATCGGTAAGCGAATCGAACTTCATTATCAGGATTCCCCAACTGCGGAGCAGTTGGAAGCAGCTAAAGAGATTGCCGCTCACTTTCTTTCAAACGATGTCATAGAAGATGTCGTCTCCGTCACAGTTGAGCAAGACTAACCCATGCGAATCGGAGTAGTTACTTTCCCTGGTTCCTTAGATGATCGTGATGCCCAGCGGGCGGTAAGACTTGCCGGTGGCGATGCCGTTGCCCTTTGGCACGCCGATGACTCAATCAAGAAAGTCGATGCGGTAGTACTCCCGGGTGGTTTTAGCTATGGCGACTATCTGCGCTGCGGGGCAATTGCCGCGCAAGCTCCGGTGATGGAAACCATAATCAAAAAAGCAGCAGAAGGTTTGCCGGTGCTAGGTATCTGCAACGGATTCCAAATTCTCGTTGAGTCACATCTGCTTCCAGGAGGTTTGATTCGCAATGAAAAGCAACACTTTGTCTGTCGCGATCAAAAACTTAGAGTTGAAAATGTTAATACTCCTTGGACAAACGCTTTCGAGCTAAATCAGGAAATTACCATTCCTTTGAAAAATGGCGAAGGTGGTTACATCGCAACCGATGAAACCCTCAAGCGATTAGAGGGAGAAGGGTTGGTGGCATTTAGATATCTCGAGGTCAACCCCAACGGATCTATGAATGACATTGCGGGTCTAAGGAACGAGCGGGGCAATGTTGTTGGTCTAATGCCACACCCAGAGCACGCGGTTGAACCAGGTTTTGGTCCTGACACACCCAAGGCAATGCGAAGCGGTATTGACGGATTGAAAATTTTCCAATCGGTTCTGAACTCGGTGGTCGGAGCATGATTATCGATACCACTAAGGCCGCCAATAAGGATTCAGAAAGACAGCAGCCTTGGCGTGAGCTAGGACTAAAAGAAGACGAGTATCTAAGAATTCGTGAAATTCTTGGGCGCCGGCCGACCAGTGCCGAGCTTGCGATGTATTCGGTGATGTGGAGCGAGCACTGCAGTTACAAATCATCCAAAATTTATCTTCGTCAGTTCGGTGAAAAAGTTACTCCTGCGATGAAGGAACACTTGCTTGTGGGTATGGGTGAAAATGCTGGGGTTGTCGACATCGGTGAAGGCTGGGCCGTTACATTCAAGGTCGAATCTCACAACCACCCATCCTTTATCGAACCTTTCCAAGGCGCGGCCACCGGTGTTGGCGGAATCGTTCGCGACATTCTGACCATGGGGGCAAGGCCAATTGCCGTTATGGATCAATTGCGTTTTGGTGCACCCGATAATTCAGACACTGCCCGAGTAGTTCACGGAGTGGTGGATGGAATTTCTTTTTACGGAAACTGTTTGGGGCTTCCTAACATCGGTGGCGAAACTGTGTTCGATGCGGTTTATCAGGGCAATCCGCTAGTTAATGCACTAAGCGTTGGAGCTCTTCGGCACGAGGATCTGAAACTCGCCAAGGCCGAAAACCCTGGGGATTTGGTAATTCTGTTTGGTGCCAGAACCGGAGCCGATGGCATTGGTGGGGTATCAGTTCTTGCAAGTGAAACCTTTGATTCCACTGGACCCAGTCGCAGACCCGCGGTTCAAGTTGGTGACCCATTCGCCGAAAAAGTCTTGATCGAATGCTGCCTTGAGCTTTACAGCGCTGGGGTGGTTGCGGGTATTCAGGATCTTGGTGGGGCGGGTCTATCCTGCGCAACCAGCGAACTCGCATCTAATGGTGGCAGAGGAATGAAGGTTCAGCTCAAAAATGTATTGCTGAGAGATGAGTCCCTCACCCCAGAAGAAATTCTGATGAGCGAGTCACAAGAGCGAATGATGGCCATTGTTCCAAAGAAGCACCTGAAAGCCTTCAAGAAGATTGTTGAAAAGTTTGAAGTCGAATACTCGGTGCTTGGAAAAGTAATCAAAGGCGATCGACTTCACATCATGTGGGGCAAAGAGGAAATCGTAAATGTTCCTCCCAGGACGGTTGCCCACGATGGCCCAGTTTACGAACGACCAGTTGAACAGCCTAAGTGGCAAGATTCCTTGAATTCAGATTCGGTTCACGCAAGAGGTCTTTATAGGGCCAATGACAACTCTTCCGAATTGGCATCTCAGCTGGTGCAAGTAGTTTCTTCTCCTAACCAAGCCAGCAAGTCTTGGATTACGGATCAGTACGACAGATACGTTGGTGGAAACACTGCCCTTGCTCAACCGGATGGTTCTGGAATGATCAGAGTCTCCGAAGAATCCGGATTAGGAGTTGCAATTGCAACCGATGCCAATGGCAGATTCTGCCAGCTCGATCCTTACCAAGGAGCAAGGCTGGCTTTAGCTGAAGCATATAGAAATGTTGCAACCAGCGGAGCCAAGCCCCTGGCAGTTACGAACTGTCTCAACTTTGGTTCTCCAGAAAATCCTGAGGTGATGTGGCAATTCAAACAGGCAACCCAAGGGCTGGCCGATGGTTGCCTAGAACTAGAGATACCGGTAACCGGTGGAAACGTCTCCTTCTATAACCAAACCGGTGACACAGCAATCTACCCAACTCCTGTAGTTGGTGTTCTAGGTGTAATCGATGATGTTGCTAGGCGAATTCCTTCCGGTTGGCAAGATGAAGGAAACAACATTTATCTGCTCGGAATCACCCGAGATGAGCTAGATGGCTCTGCCTGGGCTGAGGTAATTCACTCGCACCTTGGAGGAAGACCGCCGGTTGTAGATCTCGCCCACGAGCGCAAACTTGCCGAACTACTTCATGGAGCATCACTTCAAGGGCTCTTGGAATCGGCTCAGGACCTTTCTGATGGCGGGTTGGCTCAGGCAATTGTGGAGAGTTGTTTGCGATTTGGCGTTGGCGCAAGAGTATGGCTCGATGAAATCCAACAGCGCGATCAGCTTGATCGAACAGCTGCACTTTTCTCGGAGTCAACCGGTAGGGTTCTGGTTTCGGTTGGTCGCGAAGATGACGTTAAGTTTGTCGGACTGTGCGAAGCCAGAGGAGTTTCGGTGCTCCGAATCGGGGTAACCCAGGCTACGGGCGAGTTGGAGATTCAGGATCTTGCGAACTGGAAGCTAGAGGATTTGCGAAATTCTTGGAGCCAAACTCTTCCCCAACTATTTGGGTAGTCTCTAAACATGAGTGAGCAAATCGGTCAATCAGCGCTTCGGTTGGTTTTACGCTTCGGCGCACTAGTTTTTGGTCTCAGTGCGATATTTCTCCTGGCGCTTCCAGTTATTTTCCTCGACTTACTAGGTCTACCTTCGGGAGCCGACGGCCAATGGTCGATGCGTATGATTGCGATAACTTTGGTGGCCCTAACCGGAAATATGTTTGTCGTGAGCCTCTACGCCAACGACAAGGGGGTTCGGATTGCAGGAGTGGTCATGCAGCTTTCGGCCTTTGGACTTGGCGTTATCACTTTGCTTATTCCAACCACTTTGACCTGGTTTGCAATTGCATACGCAATTATCGGTTTCAGTTTTTCCGCCGCTTATACCGTTTTTCTTTTTCGCAGGAGTTAAATGAGCGAGCAGCTTATCGAGCTCAAACTTGGTTCAGCGAACAGCCTCACCATTTCGCGATTTGGCGCGGCCCTGAGATCTCTAGTCATTCAAGGGGTTCCACTGGTGGCACCAAAAGCTCCAGACGAATTCGAAACTTTTCACGGTGTAGTTTTGGCTCCTTGGCAAAACCGGCTTGAAAATGGTGAATGGGAAGACTTGCAAGGAAATCGGCACCTTCTTCCTATCAATGAACCGGAGCGAGGGAATGCCCTCCACGGATTGGTTTATGCCTCGGAATTTCGAATTTCTGAATTGAGTGACTCCAAAGTTGTTTTGGAATTTCAAATTCTTCCAACAACCGGATACCCTTATGAATTCAATCTTCAAATTGAGTATCAGTTGCATCCTGATGGAATGAAATGCAGTTACCGAGTTCAAAACAGGTGTTCTGAAGCCGCACCTTTCGCCATTGGATTCCACCCGTATTTTTGTTATGGAGAAGATGTTCAAAATTTGAAATTGATTTCAAGAGCGCGAACCCGATACACGCAAAATCAGAACAAGATTCCTTTGCAACCAGAATCGGTAAGTGGAACAAAGTGGGATCTGAGTCAGGGCGTAAGAGTTGGCGATAC
>JBJTOG010000103.1:0-3451 GCA_046074425.1 Actinomycetota bacterium | reverse complement strand
GGGACGTTGGCTAACGCCATCCTGATCGGAATATTCGCCGACTTTTGGCTTGCCATCCTGCCAGAACCAAGTGCCTATTGGCAACAAATGGCGATGTTCCTAATCGGCGTTGTGATAGTTGCGGTGGCAACCGGACTTTACATAAGTTCTAGGCTGGGATCAGGGCCAAGGGATGGTCTGATGCAGGGGGTCTCCAATCGCTTAGATAAGCCATTTTGGCTAGTTCGATCTGCCTTTGAGGGAACTGTACTCACGGCAGGCTGGCTAATGGGTGGCCAGGTGCGCGAAGGAACTTTGATATTTGCCCTGACAATTGGCTATTTGGTGCAGCGTTCAATGAAGTTTTTTAAGATTGAAAAGGGTCATTAAGTGGCACTGGTTCGTCACAGAATTACAGCCAGGGTGATTTTGCAGGCCAAAACTGGCACTTTTTTGATGTTTTTTACCCACTGGGACCCAGAAAGTGGGCTAAATCCGCGCTGGGTGATCCCTGGCGGCGGAATCGAAGAAGATGAGCCGATCGCCTTGGCCGCCGCGAGGGAGCTTCAGGAAGAAACTGGGTTTTGGGTGGAACCAGAGCGGCTAGGGACAGCGGTGGGTACATTGGAGTTCACCCAGGTTTGGATAAATGGCGATCACGAAACCGGCGCTGCACACATTTTTCACTTGGTTGTTGACGATGAATTTGAACCCGATGCCGGCCGCTGGACCGATGAAGAACAGCGCGATATTCTCGCCAGTCGCTGGTGGAACCTAAGTGACCTAATTGCCAGTGGCGAGCAGATTGGTCCGCCAGGGTTGGTGGAATTGATGCGCTCGCTGTCTTAGTGAATATACCTTGTGCCGATAATGTACATTATGTCAAGTAGCAATTTGGATGCCCATAGCTCCACTTCCCTGATCTGGGGATTTTCTAGTGCTGTTGAGTAGCCGAAACCCAAGCCTCAAGTTTGGCTGAGGCGGCTCCGGATTCAAGACTCGAAGTGACTAATTCGATTGCTTTTTGGAAGCGATCTCTAATTGAGGCCGAGGACAGTTGAGGGTTCTTGGCTGCCTGGTAGGCGACCACTCCCCCCGCGGCGTTCAAAATCACGATGTCCCGAACTGCTCCGAGTTGCCCTGCGGTCTGGCCGGCAAATAGATCCCTGGCAATTTGGGCGTTACGGTGGGCATCTCCACCGAGCAAATCGTCTTTTTGAGCGCTTTTTAGCCCGAAATCGGCCGGATTAAGGCTGTTTTCTTGGACTCCCTCTGGGGTGACCACCCAAATTCGGCTGGTTGTGGTGGTGGTTAGCTCATCTAGGCCATCATCACCTCGAAAAACCAGCCCAAATCGACCCCTTTCGGCTAATTCTTGGGCCATTAGTGGGGCGATGCTGGGATTGGCAACCCCTAGGGATGTGGCAATTGGTTGGGCTGGGTTTGCCAGCGGGCCAAGGAAATTGAAGGTGGTGGGGATTCCTAGTTGCTTTCGGATTGGTGCCACGTGACGCATGGCGGGGTGGAAAACCGGAGCGAAAAAGAAGGTGATTCCAACTTCGCGAAATACCTCGCTCACTTGCTGGGGAGTCAGATCTAATTTGATTCCCAAAACTTCCAGCATTTCCGAAGAGCCAGTCTTGCCGGATGCGGACCTTGAGCCGTGCTTCAAAACCGGTATGCCGGAGGCTGCAGTGAGGATTGAAGCCATACTGGAAATGTTGACGGTTCCAATCAGGTCACCACCGGTTCCTACAATGTCAACTGCGTCATATCCGGTATCGAGTAAGAGAGCATGCGAGAGCATGACATCGACCAATCCGGCAAGTTCCTCGACCGTCTCACCTTTGGATCTAAGTGCCATCATGAAGGCTGCAATTTCAGCTTCTGAGGATTCACCCGACATGATTTGTTGCATCGCCCACTTCGATTGGCTGCGATCCAAATCTTGCCTCGCAACTAATCGGCCAAGGACATTTGGCCAGGTGGGTGTGAGATTCATGGAGCCGAGTTTATTGCACTTTTCAAACTCAAATGACCCCCGAATTTGCCTAAAACACAAGGTTTCGGGGGTTATCATTGAGGTATGACTTCGATTCCTGTTGCCCAAAACAACGCAGTTGTTATCAATCGCCCCAGTGCGACTTCGGTTGGAACCATTGTTTGGCTGGGAAGCGAAGTTATGTTCTTCGCTGGCCTATTTGCCATGTATTTCAGCCTGCGTGCCAACTCCCCCGAGATTTGGGCAAATGACACCGCAATTTTGAACGTGCCATTCGCTTTGGTCAACACCTTGATTCTGGTTGCCTCCTCATTTACTGCACAGTTTGGAGTCTTCGCTGCCGAGCGAATGCAACCAAGGGCAACCGGCAAATCCCCTACCAAATGGGGAATGGTTGAGTGGTTTTTCCTTAGCTATTTGCTTGGCGCCGTCTTCGTTTCCGGTCAGGTTTGGGAATACGCAACCTTGGTTTCAGAAGGGGTTTCGCTAAGTAGCAACTCTTACGGAAGTGCCTTCTACATCACCACCGGTTTCCACGCTCTGCACGTGACCGGTGGATTGATTGCCTTCCTGTTAGTAATTGGTAGAACTTTTGCCGCCAAAAAATTTGGCCACTATGAAGCAACTAGCGCAATCGTGGTCTCGTATTACTGGCACTTTGTCGATGTGGTCTGGATTGGACTGTTCCTGATCATCTATGTACTGAAATAAAGAAAGTTATTTTATGTCACTAAAAAAGAGACTTTACCGCTCTCGCCGCTCTCCCCTGGCAGCGGTCATTGTGATTGCAGCAGGATTGCTGTTCTCCGGTGGCGGCTATGCAATGGCCACTGGGATTGTGGAATCCAATGTGGCTCCGCAATATACCGCTGAGCAAATTGCCGAGGGCAAGAAACTCTTTTTGGCTAACTGTGCCAGCTGTCACGGTCTCAACTCCGAAGGAACCAAGTCCGGACCAAGCTTGATTGGTGTTGGCGCCGCATCGGTTGATTTCCAAGTTGGCACTGGACGTATGCCTGGTCAAGCATCTGGTCCGCAGCTTCAGAAGAAACCAGTTCAGTTCACCGAAGCGCAAATCGAATTGATGGCTGCCTACGTAGCTTCCTTGGCACCCGGTCCAGCAATTCCAGATGCACAGTATTTGGAAGCAACCGGGGACGCCAGTCACGGTGGGGAACTTTTCCGCATCAACTGCGCGATGTGTCACAACGCAGTTGGAGCCGGTGGAGCGCTAACCGAAGGTAAGTATGCTCCAGCTCTTGAAGGAGTCACCGCCAAGCACGTTTACGAAGCAATGGTTACTGGACCGCAGAACATGCCGGTTTTCAATGATTCCAACTTGACCCCCGAAGACAAGCAGGACATCATCACCTACCTCGCACAGATTGAAGAGAATCCTTCTGCTGGAGGATACGAATTAGGAAGCCTCGGCCCGGTTGCCGAAGGTCTATTCCTTTGGATCTTTGGACT
>JBJTOG010000102.1:0-17276 GCA_046074425.1 Actinomycetota bacterium | reverse complement strand
CTTATGAGCAGGAAGACCAAATCCGGTCCAGTTTGTACCGAGTGCGACGTCTAGAACCTGCGCCAGTTTTCGATTGCCTCGGCGAGTTCCGCTGGCCTTCTAGATGAAAATAGCCAGTAGGGCGTTGGATCACTGTTGTCCAATACTTGGACCTTTAGAGCCGTTCTAACACTTCCCTGGAACACCCGGTAGGCGGCTGAATTTAGTAGAGGACCGCGCTCCTCAAATATTCGACTCTTTTCAATAATTTCAATTTTCCCGAGTTGTCCGAGTGCTATCTCAGCCTTTCCTACCCTCAACAATTTGCCTTGAAGGTAAATGACTGGCGCCATTAGGACGAGAGCTAACCAGGAGAGAATTGTGACCACCAACCCAATTACAATCCCAATAAAAAGGTTAAAGGGCTCAAGAACTAATGCGATTGCGGGAAAAAGGAAGGAGACCGCAGCGAAAGACCCTAAAGAGGGCAAAACCCGTTCTTTGTAGGGCTTTGGAGCGGGAGATTCGGCTTTGGACACATTCAATAGATTACGCTTTGTTGAGATGACTGAGGTTCAAGTACTGCTGGTGGCTCAAGAGGGATTTGAGCCTATTTACGCGAACCCTGGGGACGCTGGATGCGATTTACGTTCAACGGAAAAGTTGACTTTGGCTCCAGGCGAGAGGCGATTGATTGGCACTGGAATCTCGATTGCCCTGCCAAATGGTTTTGTCGGACTAATTCATCCGCGAAGTGGTCTGGCACTAAAACATGGAATAACCATTCTGAATTCACCTGGAACAATAGATGCTGGTTATCGGGGGGAAATCAAGGTGACTTTGTTTAATTCATCCTCTGAGGCTTTCGAAATTGCTCGCGGAGATCGAATTGCGCAATTAGTAATCCAGAGGTTTGAAAGAGCCCGTTTTATCAAGGTCGAATCTTTGCCCGATTCAGATCGAGGAGATGGTGGTTTTGGTTCGAGCGGAAAAAGCTAATGATTGACTATGGTAGGTCGAAATCAGCGCCGGTGGATCGGTCCACTGCCGGTCCATTTGACGTATCCGAAATAATTCAAATCCGCCCTCTTATAGATTTTGGAAGTGTACAACTGCCAGCTCGCGAGGACATTGTTTTGAAGCTTGAGGTAGAAGAAGCAAGCAGTCGAATCGTTGCTCTCACGGTGGAGCTAAATGGTTCCCAACTGCAGGTGCAGGCTTTTAGTGCCCCGGCCAGTGAGGGTATTTGGCATGAGATAAGAGACGCCTTGGCAAGCTCAATTACCGAGCAGGGTGGGGAGGTTGAAACAGTTATCGGACCACTCGGGCCAGAACTTAATGCTCAAATTCCTGGGCCATACGGCGTGAAAAGACTGGCCAAATTCATAGGTGTTGATGGGCCAAAATGGTTCCTTCGTGGAGTGATTTCGGGGACTGCGCTCTCCGATCCACTAGAGATGTCGAACATCATCGACATATTTAGATCAATAGTTATAGATAGAGGTTTCTCACCCCTTCCACCAAAGGATCTTTTGCCATTGTCTGCCCCAGCCGGAGCCAAGAAGTTGGCGAATTAGTTATGGAAGAGCAGTTACGCGAAGGTGCGCAAAAACGCCTAGGAGTTTCCTCCAAAGATGGAAACCTAAGTTTTGATGCGAAATCGCTTCTCTCCGGTATGGGTGGTTGGTTGGGCGTTGTTGAAACAATAATTCCAAGCGTCCTATTTGGAATAGCCTTCGCGATTACTACCGAGGCCGTAGTTGCAGTATCGATTGCTGCCGGAACTTCGCTGTTGTTCATTTTCTATCGCGTGCTCACCAAAAATTCTCCAATGAGTGCAGTTATTGGGATACTTGCGGTCGGTTTTGCCGCTTGGCTTGCTCTTCGAGAGGGCGGAAGAGCTGAGGATTACTTCATTCCAGGATTTATCACCAATGCCAGCTACGGGAGCGTCTTGCTGATATCAATCTTGATTCGTTGGCCAATAATTGGGGTTTTAGTCGAATTGTTGCGCGGACACGGGATGCACTGGAGAAAAAACCGCCGTACTCTGACTGTTTACTCTCTAATCACTGCCTTTTGGGTTGCGTTTTTCTCCCTGCGCCTATTGGTTCAGGTTCCCTTGTATTTCGCCGGGCAGATTGAATTACTGGCTACGGCGCGAGTTCTCATGGGTCCGCCGTTATACGCCTTGGTGATTTTGACTACTTGGCTACTGCTTAGGGCCACGGTGCTGAAGCAAAAGTAAATGGTATTTTTATCTTGCTGAACAATTTGGTTCAGAGAATGAGGGAGATTGACTATGTCAAAGGTTGACAGTTTCGGTGCTGGCCGCAATTTAGAGGTTAATGGTAAGACCTACCGAATCTTCGATATCACGAAGGTTGACTCGAAGACACTTCCGTACTCACTCAAAGTTTTGTTGGAAAACCTGATTCGCACCGAGGATGGGGCCAATGTGACATCCGATCACATTAGTGCGCTTGTTAACTGGAACCCGAGCGCTGAGCCAGATACTGAAATTCAGTTCACCCCAGCTCGAGTGATAATGCAAGATTTCACTGGAGTTCCTTGCGTTGTCGACTTAGCAACTATGCGTGAGGCAATGGCAGCTCTAGGTGGGAATCCAAAGAAGATTAATCCTTTGGCGCCGGCAGAGTTAGTTATAGATCACTCGGTTGTCATTGACGTTGCTGGATCCTCGGACGCATTCGAGCGCAATGTGGAGTTTGAGTACCAGCGCAATGGAGAGCGGTATCAGTTCCTGCGCTGGGGTCAGATGGCGTTCGATGATTTCAAAGTTGTACCTCCCGGTACTGGAATCGTCCACCAGGTAAACATTGAATATTTGGCTCGAACCGTGATGACCAGAGAAGTTGATGGTGTTTTGCAGGCATATCCCGATAGCTGCGTGGGTACCGATTCTCACACCACAATGGTCAATGGACTGGGAGTCCTTGGTTGGGGTGTTGGCGGAATCGAAGCCGAAGCTGCGATGCTTGGTCAGCCAGTTTCCATGCTCATACCAAAGGTGGTTGGGTTCAAACTAACCGGCTCAATCCCTACCGGAGCCACTGCAACTGACGTTGTTTTGACGATTACAGAAATGCTGCGCAAACATGGCGTAGTTGGAAAATTTGTTGAATTCTACGGGGCAGGCGTAGCATCTGTTCCACTTGCCAACCGCGCAACCATCGGAAACATGTCCCCAGAGTTTGGCTCGACGGCTGCGATTTTCCCAATCGATCAGGTGACTTTGGATTATCTGAGATTCACTGGTCGGCCGGAAGAGCAAATCAATTTGGTTGAGGCCTATTCAAAGGCTCAGGGACTCTGGCATGACCCAAGCGTTGAACCAAGATACAGCGAGTATTTGGAACTTGACCTGGGTTCAGTTGTCCCATCGATTGCTGGCCCAAAACGTCCTCAGGACAGAATTGAACTCTCCGGTGCCAAGCGCAAATTTAGTGAAGACATAAGCGCGTATTCCGATTTGTCCTCTAAGCCTGCATCGGTGAAGGACAAAGAGTACCAGTTGGACAACGGACACGTGGTTATCGCATCCATTACCTCCTGCACCAACACATCGAACCCTTCAGTAATGTTGGCGGCTGGATTACTAGCTCGTAACGCTGTTGCCAAAGGGTTAAAGGCAAAGCCGTGGGTTAAGACCTCTCTAGCTCCTGGGTCAAAAGTTGTCACTGATTATTATCAAAAGGCAGGATTAACCGATGATCTTGATGCCTTAGGTTTTCAATTAGTTGGATACGGCTGCACAACCTGCATCGGAAACTCTGGACCCCTGAGTGATGAGATTTCCGAGAGCATCAATCAGCATGATCTTGCGGTTTCAGCTGTTCTTTCCGGGAACCGAAACTTCGAGGGAAGAATTAATCCCGACGTCAAAATGAATTACCTAGCTTCACCACCGCTGGTTATTGCCTACGCCCTGGCTGGAACTATGGATTTCGATTTTGAAACTCAAGCCCTAGGAGAGGGCAATGATGGATCGCCAGTTTACTTACGAGACATCTGGCCAAATCCTGAGGAAGTTCAGAAAACAATTGACAACTCCATAAACTCCGAAATGTTCACCACCCAATACGCAGGCGTGTTTGAGGGTGACGAGAGATGGAAGTCTTTGCCAACACCGACAGGGGACACTTTCGCCTGGGATGCCAAATCAACTTATGTCAGAAAGCCGCCGTATTTTGATGGGATGACTATGAACCCAGCACCTCTTGGCGACATTCACTCAGCCAGAGTGCTTGCAAAGCTTGGAGACTCTGTGACGACCGACCACATTTCCCCAGCTGGATCGATAAAGGCTGATTCGCCGGCCGGCAAATATCTAACTGAACACGGTGTTTCTAGGGTCGATTTCAATAGCTATGGTTCAAGACGTGGAAACCATGAAGTAATGATTCGAGGAACCTTTGCCAACATAAGGCTTAAGAATCAACTACT
The DNA here is from genome assembly GCA_046074425.1 of Actinomycetota bacterium. Lineage (GTDB taxonomy): Bacteria > Actinomycetota > Actinomycetes > Actinomycetales > Microbacteriaceae > Rhodoluna. The sequence goes on along the minus strand of JBJTOG010000102.1, from coordinate 12,830 downwards.
TGATGGCGTGGAGGGTGGATTCACCAGAGACTTCACTAGCGCCGAAGCGCCCCAAGCTTTTATTTACGATGCCAGTCAGAATTACCAGTCAAAGAATATTCCATTGGTGATCCTTGCCGGAAAAGAATATGGATCTGGGTCATCCCGAGATTGGGCGGCCAAGGGAACATCTTTGCTTGGCGTGAAGGCTGTCATCACCGAGAGCTTTGAACGCATTCATCGAAGTAATCTCATCGGTATGGGTGTCCTACCGCTTCAATTCCCCAAAGGAGAATCCGCTACGAGCTTGGGTCTTGATGGCACTGAGATTTATGACATCGAGGGGATAGAAGAACTAAACGCTGGAAGAACTCCAAAGACCGTCAAAGTGACAGCTAGGCCATCGGAACACTCTCAGCCAGGAAAGGCAGATGTGAGTTTTGATGCAGTGGTTCGCATTGATACGCCGGGAGAAGCAGACTATTTCCGGCATGGCGGAATTTTGCAGTATGTTCTTAGGTCGCTGGTAGCCGCCTAGGAATAAGGCGGTCTCGGAGAGTGTTGGGTTTCAAGTGGTTTATCTAGAGCGAATTAACGGTCCTCGTGACCTAGATTCGCTAAGCCCTGAGGAACTCAAACTTCTTGCCCTTGAAATCAGGGAATTTCTCATTGAAAAAGTTTCGAAAACTGGTGGACACCTTGGACCAAACCTTGGTGTGGTCGAAACCACGCTGGCAATCCACAGAGTTTTCGATTCGCCCAGGGACAGTGTGATTTTTGACACTGGTCACCAGTCCTATGTTCATAAAATTCTCACTGGTCGCAAAGATTTTGATTCGCTTCGTCAGAAAAATGGTCTAGCCGGATACCCTCAGCGAAGTGAATCTCCTCACGATGTTGTTGAAAGTTCTCACGCCTCTTCCTCGCTTTCTTGGGCTGATGGGATAGCAAAGGCTCATAAATTAACAGGCGAAACTGATCGATACGTGATTGCTGTTGTTGGGGATGGAGCGCTAACTGGTGGAATGACCTGGGAAGCGCTTAACAACATTACCGACGACAACGATCGCAAGCTCGTCATCGTGGTCAATGACAACGGTCGTTCTTACGCGCCAACTATCGGTGGTCTTGCTCGCTACCTTAATGGGATTCGCACCGAAAAGTTCTATCGCAAGCTTTATCGGCTGAGCAAAAAGGTTTTTTACAAATTCGGACTTATTGGTCGAATGGCATATTCAACTTTGCGTGGCGCCGGTAAAGGATTACTCGGATCGTTCGCCCCTAAGGGAATGTTTCCTAATCTAGACCTGAAATACATCGGTCCAGTTGATGGCCATGACCTCGACGCCATGGAAACCGCCCTTAGGCAAGCAAAGAAATATGGAAATCCGGTCATTGTTCATGCGATTACTCAAAAGGGCAAAGGATACGACCCAGCTGTATTTGACGAAGCAGATCAGTTCCACGCGGTTGGTCAAATTGATCCTGATACCGGAAAGTCTCTGGAGATAAGCGGAAAGAGGAGTTGGACTGCTGTTTTCTCGGAGGAAATAGTTGAAATTGCCAAGCGCGATAAATCCGTCATTGGAATCACTGCTGCGATGTTGATACCAGTTGGAATGAAGAAATTTGCTTCAACTTTTCCAAACCGCGTCTTTGACGTTGGCATAGCAGAGCAACATGCGGTGACATCGGCTGCTGGTATGGCATTCGGTGGATTGCATCCAGTCGTCGCGATTTACGCAACTTTCATGAATCGCGCCTTCGACCAGGTGCTAATGGATGTAGCTCTTCACAAGGCTGGGGTGACTTTTGTGTTGGATCGCTCTGGTGTCACCGGCCCTGATGGAGCAAGTCACCACGGTATGTGGGATCTGGCGATGCTTCAAATCGTTCCTGGAATTAGGATTGCTTCTCCGAGGGATGCCGAAACACTTGTCGAGGAACTAAATGAAGCTGTGGCAATCGAAGATGCCCCAACCGTCATCAGATTCCCCAAAGGTTCTGTCGCTTCCAGTATTCAAGCCCTGAGACGGACCGAAGACGGAGTCGACGTGTTGATGGAGTCTGCCGCTAAGGACGTACTGATTTTGACGGTTGGTCCGATGGCCGATACTGGTTTGCAAGTTGCCAAACTCTTATCAGCCCAGGGCATCGGCGCCACGGTTATAGACCCACGGTGGGTCGTTCCTGTTCCTAAGTCTGTGCTCTCACTTGCAAAGGACCACCGTTTGGTTGTGACAATTGAAGATGGCATCCGAATTGGTGGAATCGGAACTCGAGTCCGCCAAGACCTCAGGGCAGCTCAGATCGATACAGCACTTAGTGAAATCGGATTGCCTGATGAATTCTTGGAGCACGCCTCACGAGAAGAAATTTTGGCTCGTGTTGGACTAAATCCTCAGGACATCGCCATGGAAATCGTTGCTCAAGTAGTTGGCGCCAGAGTTCCACATGCCCGTCCTATTCCTGGGGAGTCGCAACTTCCATCGCCGGCTGAGGCAAAGAAGAGCGAATAAACGCCTCGGCAATTGCCCTTGCCGTTAGGGAAATTTGCCACTCTCTGGCGTTCATTCTCTTCAATTCCTTCGCAATTGATATTTCGGATACTTCAGCTGGGGGATTGAAGGCTAGCTGCCTTACAAGATCGGGAGTCAATAAATTTTCAAGTGGAACCTGGTGCTCCTTGGAAAGAGCCTCTAATTGCACTTTGACATCAGACAATCTTTGAGCGGCCTCTGGAAACTTGTTTGGCCAGGAGCGGTGATTGGGAACGCCTTCAATTCGCTTCGGTCTTAGTTCAGGTAGCTCGGTAGCTCTCAGCCCAAGACTTACTGCTTCCCACCAAACATCGATGTAGTTACGACTTGCTCGACCGTGGAAATTTCTCATTGCAATCAATTCCGAGCGGCTTTTGGGCTTCGCCTCGGCGGCGGCCAAAATGGAGACGTCGGGAATCAGTCTGCCAGGAGCAACATCTAACTTCATGGCAAGCTCCTCTCTTGCTATGTGTAGACGTCTTGCTATTTCTAAGACAGACCGATCAGTTATTTTGCTGATACCAGAAAGTCCACGCCAGCGCTCTTCCCGTTGGGGCTTTGGTTGGAACGAGAGCAAGTGTTCAAACTCCTGAGAAGCCCACGCGGCTTTGTTTTGAGCATTTAGTGTGTCGGTCATTGCCACTTGTAGCTCGTGTAGCACGTCGACATCCAAAGCAGCGTAGTTGAGCCAACTCTCTGGCAGTGGACGCGTGCTCCAATCCGCGGCAGAATGCTCTTTCGCAAGCTTGAAATTGAGAAGTGACTCCGTAAGCGATCCCAATCCAACTCTTGGTAATCCTGCGAGTCTGGCTGCTAATTCAGTGTCAAAAATTGCCCCTGGTTTTAGATTTAGTTCTGCAAGGCAAGGGAGATCTTGGGTGGCGGCGTGCAATATCCATTCCCGATCGGCCAAGACCGCCGAGAGTTCCCTTTGTTCTTTTGTAGCCTCCGAGAGAGTAAGAGGGTCCAATAGGTAAATATCCCCGCCTGAGGATCTCAGTTGAATTAGATACGCCCGTTGCGAGTATTTAAAACCGGATGCTCTTTCCGCATCAATTGCGATTGGACCCCTCGAAGAAGCAATTTCCGAAATTGCCTGCCGCAATCCAAGTGAATCGCTGACTAAGTGAGATGGAACCCTAGGAGTTGCCAAGAGGGGTAGCTCAACTTCGTCTTTTGTTGAATCAACCACTCTAAATTCTTGACATTCCTGGCTCGGGCGGCAATCCGCTCATCATGCACATCAAGTCCTGCCAAGCTTCGAGGTGAGCAGAGAAGTTGCTATCGGTTGGAGACCAAGATGCCCGTAGTTCTAATTCAGCGTGATCGCTTTGATCCGCAATTGAGCCGAAACCCTGTGAAATAACTCTTGTAATGGTCCCGGCTTCGGCTTGATAGTGTGCACCACGTCTCTCCAGAGCATCAATAAGCCAAGCCCAGCAAACATCGGTGATCATTTCATCGGCTCCGATGTCGGTTTCAAGTGGGGATTTTGCAAAGCAAACAATTCTAAAATTGCCTCCCCAACCATCTTGCGGAGCGTCCGAATTTAGAAGTACGAATCTTCCACTTCCGCGTTCTAAATCATTCTTACCGCCGCCAATTTGGGCCGCCAATGCAAGCGAGTGTTTGGCAAGTCGATCTGGCGATGGAATCTCAGTGATTTCTAATTCGGGTCTTATATTGGCTTGGCGCAGGCTCATGACCGCAAGCTGAAACTCAGCTGCAGTTTCCTTAACGTCGGAAATTTCAAGCATCTTTATTAGATTAGGTCCAGGTTTTGGCAACCTTCGGCTGCCACGCCGTCAGTGGGACCAAAGGCTATAGCTTGCGCCCGGTTCAACTGCCAGCGAGAGCAACTTAGCTTTGGAATCCCAGGGGTTTCTTGGCGTGACTTTCTCGGATCCATAGCCGGTGACAGTGAGGGCCGATTGTCCAACAATTTTCTCTTGAAAGGCGAGTTTCGTAAGCGTCGGCCCTGCTTCGAGCAGGATGCTTTTAATGCCCATTTCATTACAGAGAGTGACAATGTCACCAAATGGCCGAGCGGGGTCTAACTTGAATTTTTGCGAATCCGATTCCAGGTCATTAGCTGCGGAGAAAAGCAAGACTCCAGCTTGACCGTTTTCAACGGCAGGAATTCCTGAGAAATCTCCGCTTCTAGACACCACACCAAGAGAGGCGTGCTTAGGTTTTCTGTAGCCTTCCAACCTCGCGGTTTTGGCGTCAACTAAAACAAGGTCCGATAAAGATCGAAGCTTCAACAACAGCTGAAGATCGTTTGAATTGGTGATTCCCCTTGAAGAACCCCTCGAATCCCAAAATGCCCCATCAACGGTCATTACGTGATTGGTTCTAACGCCAACAAATTTTCCGTAGGCTTCGGCCAACTCCGCAATGGTATTCACCTCGAGGTCCGAGGCCAAGCCAATCCGCGGGTAAATCAAGCCTTCTCCTGCAGTTGCCTCTTAATCCTGCTTAGAATTCCAACCATGCCTCTAAGTCTCAGCGGTGAAACAGCCTTTGCCAACGAGAGTTTGAAGGGGAAATCAATGTCAAAATCCTGAGCTTGCTGCAGATTTAGGCCATCAATAACACTGAACAGGATGCTCGCAAAGCCTCGAGTAGTTGGCGCCTCCTCAGGTGCACTGAAAAAAAGACGAACCCGATTATCCTGATCGATTTCTACAAAGAGAAATATTGGTGATTGACACTCCTCAACTCTTTCCAGCAATTCCGGATGATCGGCATAGCGAGGGGGCAGTGAAGGCAACTTCTCGGAAAACTCGAGAAGCAGATCTAATTTCTCAGAGTCCTTGAGATTGGCAAAATCCGATATGAGTTGCTGCGGATTTTCTAAAGTGTCCAATTAGACCCGCTGGGGGATTGGACCAGGATCGGAACCGATAACAATCGGAGCCTTAACTAAGGAACCCCATTCACTCCATGAGCCGTCATAGTTTTTCACGTTTGGAATACCGAGTAGGTATTTCAAAACGAACCAAGTGTGAGATGACCTTTCGCCAATTCTGCAGTAAGCGATCACTTCTGAATGACCGGATAGACCAGCTCCTGTCAGGTAGACAGCCTCCAAATCAGCACGAGTTTTAAAAGTTTGATCTTCATTGCATGCCTTTGCCCAGGGAACTGAGGCTGCAGTTGGAATGTGGCCGCCGCGGGCCGCGCCTTCGTCTGGATATCCCGGGGCAGTAAGTCGTTCACCGGCGTATTCCTCTGGCGATCTAACGTCAATTAGTGGCTTTCCAAAGTGCAAGAAAACATCTTCCCTAAATGCTCTGAGGGTTGCATCATCTCTTTCAATAACTGGGTAAGTTGTCGGGTTTGGGTTTGGAACCTCTTTAGAAAGCTCTCGACCCTGTGCAATCCAGTTATCTCGTCCGCCATCCAAAAGTCGAACATCTCCGTGACCGAAGAGCTTGAATACCCATAGAGCGTAGGCAGCCCACCAGTTGCTCTTATCTCCATAAATGACGACCGTGTCATCTCTGTTTATGCCAAGCCGAGACATGACCTGTGCAAAACCTTTTCCGTCGATGTAGTCGCGTGTAATGGGGTCGTTCAAATCTGTGTGCCAGTCTATTTTTAGCGCTTCGGGAATGTGTCCAGTTTGGTAAAGCAGGACATCCTCGTCAGATTCCAAAATCACGAGACCGGGATTTCCGGCGTTTTCGACTAACCACTCAGCGCTTACAAGAACCGATGGATCGGCATACTGTTGGAATTTAGGGTTGCTATCCGTTGCTATCGGCAAAGTTCTCTCCTTGTAGGATTAGGTAGTTATTCCGGTTCACTCTAGGCGGTCCTTACTTGTCAACCAAAATCCCGGGGGTTTCTTCCCTGGTTGAAACTGTGCCAAATCCTTCAGTGGCTGAAGTATTGGCCCAACTTGTACCTCCTAGAGAGTTTAGCAAAGCCAAATTTGAGAACTACCTACCGGATAGCGAGCACCCTTCCCAATCCATCGCCTTGGAGTCTGCTAGGAACTTCATAACCCCAAAAAGTTTTGGTGGTTTTTTTAGTAAGAGCCGAGCTTCACTTCCAACGGGCATTTACCTGGATGGTGGTTTTGGGGTCGGAAAGACGCATCTTTTGGCATCAATCTGGCATGCCTACAGGGGACCAAAAGCCTTTGGAAGCTTCCTTGCCTACACCAGTTTGATTGGGCTGTTGGGCTTTGCATCTGCGCTAGAGGAACTATCCAGATATGAACTCTTGTGTATTGACGAATTCGAATTAGATGACCCGGGCGACACCATGCTAATGTCTCGCCTGCTTTCGGAATTGGGATCTAGGGGAATCCGATTTGCCACAACATCGAACACACCTCCAAACGCCTTAGGTCAAGGTCGCTTCGCAGCAAGGGATTTTGCCAGAGAAATTTCCGCAATGGCGGATAGGTTTCAAATCGTTAGTGTCGATGGCGAGGACTATCGCCATCGCCCAATCGATGGGCACGCTAAACCCCTCAGCGAAGTCCAATTCGAGAAGGAGCTTAGTAATGCCGTGCTCAATCAGAGGGCGGTTGCGTGCGATGATTTCGGGGCTCTTCTTAAACACCTTTCAAAGGTTCACCCGTCAAAATATTTGAAACTTATCGATGGAATTCAAATTCTGGGCATATCTGGAGCGTTTGTGTTGACCGACCAGTCAGATGCCCTTAGATTTGTTTCGTTTGTAGATCGCCTATATGAGTCCCAGGTCGCGCTTCTAAGCACGGGAATTGGCCTGACAGAGATTTTTAGCGCAGATTACCTAAACGGTGGCTACCGAAAGAAATATCTGCGGGCTATTTCTCGGATTGGCTCCTTGTGTTCAATTCATGATCCTTCCGCTGCTTGATGTGCCAGCGAGCTCTAAACCATAGGCTCGCACCGCCAATACCCATGGCTACAAATGATCCCATTAGAACGCCGAGAGTTGCCTGTGCGTAGAGTTCAGTTTGACCTAAAAACGCCAGGTGTGCCATCAGCAACGAAACGGTAAAACCTATTCCAGCTAGAAAACCAAGCGGAACGAAGTCAACGATAGTAAGGGGCAGTCGGTCCTCTTTGCTGAGCAACCTATTTGCAATAACCGCGGCTATTGAAATACCAATAGCCTTTCCAATTGCTAGCCCAAAAAAGATCCCCGTGAAAACCGGATTGCTGTCCCCTTGCAAAGTAGGCATAACGACCGCAACTGCAGTGAAGGCGAAGAGCGGAAGCACGATGAAGTTTGTAGCTGGCTGAACCGCCGACATCACTTTATGGGATCGAGCGGCTGGAATAATTACACCCATAAGAACTCCGGCAATCGTCGCGTGTACTCCACTTTGAAACACGGTGTACCAAATTGCTAAGCCAAAGAGAATCCTGATGGTCCACTTGTGATTTGATCTGGCTTTTTCTGCATAACGGAATGCGAGAGCCAATGCTCCGGCTGCCACTAACCAAACCGGTTCAAGGTTTTTGGTGTAGGCAATCGCAATAATTGAAATTGCAACCAAATCATCGAAAATAGCCAGGGCAAGCAAAAATATACGAGCTGCTTTTGGCATTCCGCGTCCAAAGAGGGCCAAGATGCCTAGGGCGAAAGCAATGTCCGTTGCGGTTGGAATTGGCCATCCACTTACAGTGTTTTGCCCCCAATTTATAAAGAGATAAATTGCGGCGGGCAGCACTACCCCTGCGATTGCGGCAACCACTGGAACCATGGCTTTTTTCGGAGACGAAAGAGCTCCCAAGCGAAGTTCGTACTTCAATTCGAGGCCAGCAACAAAGAAGAAGAGTGCCAGAAAAAGATCGGAAACTATGTGACCGATCGTTATCGAAATGTTTATCCAGTCCAAATTCAGTTTGGTATTCAAAATGCCTAGAAATGGCCCGCCAAAGGGTGAATTGGCTAAGAGGAGCCCAATCATGGCGGCGCCCAGCATAACTACAGCGGCATTTCTTTCGGATTTCATGTCAACAGTTTACGAAACCTTCGAAACATTCTTTTCACCAAAAATCGGATTCTGAAACAATTCCGAAACCTTAGGTGAGCGCAAATGAAACAGAAATAGAGCAGGGTACTCACTAAGCACTCACGTGATTGGTTATTAGTGAAGGGAAACTCTCATGGATCAGGGTAATACCGCGTTCGTATTGATCTCCGCCGCTTTGGTGTTGTTGATGACACCGGGTTTGGCTTTCTTTTATGGAGGGCTTGTTAAAGCCAAGTCTGTTGTGAGCATGATGATGCTTTCATTTGGATCACTAGCTCTGATTGCTGTTTTGTGGGTTCTTTATGGATACGCAATTACCTTTGCCGATACAGGAGATGCAGGTTGGATTGGTATCCCACATCTAATTGGAATTGATACCACAGCACTAGGTCTAAGCGCACAGGTAGCAGACGCTGCAGCGCCAGCGGGCGCTTATCCGGAAATGGCATTCGTAGCCTTTCAGGCGACCTTTGCAATTATCACCGTCGCTTTGATCTCGGGAGCCATCGCTGACCGTGCCAAATTCGGCGCCTGGATGGTATTTGCAGGTATCTGGGCAACCGTTGTATATTTCCCTGTTGCTGGTTGGGTGTTTAACTTCACCCCTGAGGTTGATGGCGGATGGATTGTAGACAAGCTCGGGGCAATTGACTTCGCCGGAGGGACCGCTGTTCACATTAATGCTGGGGCAGCTGCACTAGCGCTTGCTATTGTCCTTGGAAAACGTTTTGGCTTCTCTAAAGGAATAATGCAGCCACACAATGTTCCACTAACTCTTATTGGCGCTGCTCTTTTGTGGTTTGGATGGTTTGGTTTCAACGCTGGATCAGAGCTTGCCGCCGATGGCGTTGCAGCTCTAGCTGTCATTAACACGATTGCCGCTCCCGCAGCCGCCATGCTGGGTTGGATTATTGTTGAGAAATTGAAGCACGGAAAAGGAACATCTGTCGGCGCAGCTTCTGGCGTAATCGCAGGCTTGGTTGCAATTACTCCGGCCTGCGCCTCCGTTGAGCCGGTTTGGGCAATTCTGCTAGGGCTCATCGCAGGTGTTGTTTGCGCACTAGCAATCGATTTGAAATTCAGCTTCGGATTCGATGATTCACTCGATGTAGTCGGTATTCACCTAGTGGGTGGAATCATTGGAACGCTATACATCGGCTTTTTCGGTACCGAGGTTGGTGCTGTGTTCGGGTACGGCTTTGACCAGCTTTGGGCTCAAGCCATCGGAGCATTGGCGGTGTTTTCCTACAGCTTCGTCGTTGCCCTGATTATCGGTTTCGCCATCGAAAAGACGATGGGCTTTAGAGTCAAGGCCGAAGATGAAATTGCTGGTATCGATACTGTCGTCCACGGAGAAGAGGCATACGCCTTTGCTCGCAGTAAGGACTAAATACTGAATCCAAAGACTGGGAGGGGTCCTGGGGGACCCCTCCCTCCTATTTGGGCTGAAACCCACTGAATGGTTTGGTGCAAGGCCTGATTTTGGGTTAGAGTAGCTGGGCAAACCAAGATGGTTTTGTGCGGATGTGGCTCAGTTGGTAGAGCATCACCTTGCCAAGGTGAGGGTCGCGAGTTCGAATCTCGTCATCCGCTCGCAGTGGCCATAAGCCACGCATCGGTGGAGTGGCCGAGAGGCGAGGCAGCGGCCTGCAAAGCCGTCTACACGGGTTCGAATCCCGTCTTCACCTCGAAGCATTATGGGCGATTGGCGCAGCGGTAGCGCGCTTCCCTGACACGGAAGAGGTCACTGGTTCGAACCCAGTATCGCCCACTAAAGTTCTTCAAGAAGGATGAGCGTGCCACAACCTATCGAGTATGACCTGGTTTTAGTTGGTGGCGGAATCATGAGCGCTACCTTGGGCGTACTACTCAAAAAGGCCAATCCAGACATCAAAATGATTGTTCTGGAGCGGCTTGGTGATGTTGCCCAAGAATCATCAAATGCCTGGAATAACGCCGGAACGGGTCACGCTGCGCTTTGTGAACTGAACTATATGCCAGACGATCCAAATGGCGGTATCCCTTCTGCCACTAAAGCCATCGCAATTAATCAACAGTTTCAAGAATCAAGGGAATTTTGGGCGAATCTTGTCCAAGAGGGCGTCATGGATGACCCGGATACTTTCATCCACTCCGTTCCTCACATGACATTCGTTCGCGGAGCCAGAAATGCCGATTATCTTGCTCGTCGTTTTCAGGCGCTTATGCATCAGCCACTTTTTGCTGGAATGGAATTTACCAAGAACCCAGCTCAGATTGCCTCTTGGGCACCGCTTTTGATGCAGGGAAGAGAAAACGAAGTCATCGCTGCCACAAAAATCGATCAAGGAACCGATGTTGATTATGGCGCGGTCACAAGGCAACTGTTTGATTGGCTGAAGCAAGTTGGTGTCGAAGTGCTAACCTCTCACGAAGTTCGAGGTGTCAAAAAGCGCAAGGGTAAATGGCACCTGCGCGTTCAAGCTGGTTCGACCAAATTGCTGGTAGCAGCCCCCAAGGTATTTGTTGGTGCTGGTGGATGGGCTTTGAAATTACTTCAAAAATCCAAAATCCAAGAAGCCAAAGGCTATGGGACATTTCCCGTTTCCGGTCACTTCTTAAAAACCACCAACCCCGCATTAGTTTCTCAGCATTTCGCGAAAGTTTACTCTCAGGCAGCCGTAGGAGCCCCGCCGATGAGCGTGCCACACTTAGACACTCGAATTATTGATGGTGTTCCATCACTTTTATTCGGTCCCTTCGCAGGTTTGAACTTTAAATTTCTAAAGCAGGGTTCTGTATTGGATCTACCGCTTTCCATTCGGCCACGAAATTTGATTCCATACATTTCTGTCGCCCTAAAAAATCTTTCTCTAGTTTCTTATCTGGTTCGAGAAATTTTGAAATCTCAAAACGCAAAAATCAAATCTCTGCGTGAATTCGTACCGAGCGCAAAAGCAGAGGATTGGGAACTTTATGAAGCAGGTCAGCGAGCTCAAGTAATCAAGCCCGTAGGTCGAATCGGAACTTTGCAATTTGGAACCGAAGTTATCGGGGCGAAAGATGCTTCAATTGCTGGTCTCCTTGGAGCTTCGCCTGGAGCTTCAGTTGCCGCTCACGTGATGTTGGATGTTGCAAAAACCTTGTATCCTGAGGAATTTTCAAGTTGGTCGCCAACTTTTAGATCTCTGGTTCCAAGTTACGGGGTTGATCTCAATGCCGATGAAATGCTCGCGAGAAGAAGTCTCTCTGAAACCTCAAGAGTTCTTAAACTTAGGGCTTAGCCAACTGCAACACCAAGGGCACCACCAATTAGGTATGCGATGCCCATCGTCAAAAGCGAAACAAAAACATTTCTTATAACTGCGCGCGTCGGCTTCGCTCCACCGATTTTGGCACCAAAAAATCCGGTTAGAGCTAGGGCAAGCACCACTGCGGTTACTGTTGCAATTTCACGATGCTGCTGCCATGGCCCTGCTATTGCAAGAATCGGAAGGACAGACCCTAGCGCGAAAGACACAAATGATGATATCGCAGCAGCGCCGGGGGAGACATGCTCGTCAGATGAAATCCCGAGTTCTGCTTCAGCGTGGGCCTTTATTGCATTCTGAGTTGACAACTCTTGCGCAACTTGAATCGCAAGACTCTCTGAAAGACCCCTGCCCCTGTAAAAATCGGCCAATTCGAGCAACTCACCCTTGGGATCTCTAGCCAGTTCCTCGGCTTCTCGCTTCAAAGCAGCAACTTCGCTATCGCGCTGAGCACTAACCGAAGCGTATTCGCCACCTGCCATGGAAATAGACCCCGCAACCAAGGCTGCTATTCCAGCGATAAGTACTGGCCCGGTCTGCGTCGTTGCTCCGGCAACACCCATCACTATTCCGGCAGTCGAGACAATCCCATCATTGGCTCCCAAAACACCAGCCCGTAGCCAATTAAGTTTGCGGGCGAGAGCTTTGCGGCTCGCTTCTTTTTCTAGGTAGCTGTTAGTCAAATTAAATCTCGATTCCCTCTCAACAAAGCTACCAAAGCCTTGGCGTTATCATCGTTAGGATTGGAGCGTTGACCAAAGAGAGCCAAGAATTGAACGATTTGATAAGCATTACAGTAGACGGTTCCGCTCGAGAAATCCCTGCTGGTTCGACTGGGTTTGATCTTTTCACGGACAAATCAGTTGTTGCTCAAAGAATTGGCGGAGTTCTAAAGGATCTATCCAGCACCGTCAATGACGGGGATGCAATTGAATCTGTTGCGCTCACAAGCCAAGACGGGCTAAACATTCTCCGGCATTCAACTGCTCACGTTCTTGCGCAGGCTGTGCAGCGTATCAACCCAGAGGCCAAATT
>JBJTOG010000101.1:0-1740 GCA_046074425.1 Actinomycetota bacterium | reverse complement strand
CAGTGGACGAATCACCTTGTCAATAGTTGAGGTTAAAGAATTAATTGCGCCCTGGACGCTATCGCTAGATAAATTTCCCTGAACCCTGGAGATGGCTGGCGCCAAAATTTCTCTTACTTTCGAAAGCAATTCCTCGCGCTGCACCTCAGCCTTGGCTCTGTCCCCAGCGGATCGTAATTCCAGCTGGTGGCGTTTAGTGGTGAGATCTCTAAGTGCCTCTCGGTGACGAAGATTGTTCGCTACCAAAACCGTGCAGAGGGTTAACATCACGGTTGTGAATATTGGTCCGCCAAGAATCCGATATAAGGTTTCATCCAGTGATATTCCAACTGTGTAATTGCTAATCAAAGTTAGAACTATGCCTCGGACATATCCGGCTATGGCAAAGACCATGAGTATCAATCCAGGCCTAGAAGGTCTGGGTTTATCTGGGAGGTAAATTCGAGCGAATAACAAAACTGCGATTGTCGCTAGGTAACCAATCAGACTAAAGAACATCCTCAGGCTAAGCGGTTGCTCAAGTTTTGTGGACTCAAATATCAAAGTGGTTGCAAAAGCCGGAACCGCGAAGGCGATCAGTGTGGCATTAGATAGTGCATAGCGTGAACCGATTTGATTGAGCAGCCGTTTAGCGGTTGGTATGTGAGTTACTGGCTGCCTGTTCATTCGTCTAAGACTATGGCACCTACCGCAGCCAAGTATTTCTTAGCTGCCTCCACTCGGGCATTCCCACTCAAAGACACATCTATGCCCAGAGCCAAAAAGATTCTTGAGATCATTCCCTCGGCTGCTCTTACCGAGGTTCCCCGAATTTCGGCTATTTGATTATTCGATAATCCATCGGCAAGCATTTTCAAAACACTTATTTGGCGGAGCGATAGCTTTGCTAGCGGGCGGTCGCTGTCCTTGTCATGCCGAAAGCGCTGCAGGTTTCCATCTCGAAGCACAGTATCCAGTGCTCGAACTAATTCTCCGGAATCCACCAGCTGCGACTTTCTCAGGTAAGCCTGCTTTTCAGTGACTGTCTTATCATCGCGATTTACAAATCTGGGATCTGGCAGATTGGTTAGAAATACCACTCCAACTTGAGGGTGCTTGCGAGTTAGGAAATCAGCAAAATCAAATCCATTTGGTCCTGGTCCCAGCTCGATGTCCACAACGCAAGCATCAGGATCAAAGGCTGCGCAGGCTCGCTTGGCATCGGAAACGTTGGCGGCAGTGGTGACTTCAAAGCCGGCGGTTTCTAAGTTGCGAGCAATCAAGTCGCGAAGCAGCGACTCGTTTTCAACTACAACCACGCTTCTGGTGACGCTCATCTAGGGCCTCAATCTTCCGATTCAGCTGTAATTATGCCCCCTCGGGGTACTCCGAAACAACGCTACCTAGTGGTTGTCCCCTACCTACCAGGGCTGTCTCTAGAGGGTGAGAAACTTAGCTCAATGAAGAAAATCTCCCAAGATCTCTGGTCTTTCAATACCCGTGACCTGATGCGCTCGGCTGGCTGCCCACACTGCCTAAAACTGGCTATAGCTAGAGAGCAGCAGGTGCCAGGGGTTCTGGAAACGATAGAGCCCTATAAAGAAATTCCTGAGGGGCTAGCCATAACCTACGGTGAGCTTTACGAGCAAGCGCTAGATAACGAGCTTCTGGAGCAGCTAGGAGCAGACTTTCAAAAACCCGAAGGGGGTGCCCTTTCGGGAACAAAGGATCTGATGCTCCAAGGGATTCCGGTGATCTATC
>JBJTOG010000100.1:0-6314 GCA_046074425.1 Actinomycetota bacterium | reverse complement strand
GCACAATTTTTGAAAGCTGCAAAAGCCTCAGACAAAAAGTGGTGGAGCGAGCTTTACGCACCCAAAGAGTTAAATCCCGGCAAATTAGAGGTGGAGGGAAATTATCGCCGCTTCCTTAAGGCAAATTTGATTATTCGAATTTCTTCGAGCGCAACCAAATTAGAAGTTAATCGGGTGCTAGCAGCCATTGACCAATCGGGATTTGATTATCCAATAAGCCTTGATCCCGGAAGCAAGATCAAATTGCAGGGAAAAAATGTCACTATCGAAGATTCCAATTCTTTTGAGGCCAGAGTGGTTGATAACCCAACTCTTGGGCTACGCATATGGCAATTAGGTGCAATTGAGCCTTGGGTGCGGATTGCTCTGCCCAAGCCCGACATTCACGTTATTAGTGGCGAGGTGTTGCTAAACGGCAGACTCACTGGATTGAACCTGGTGCGGGAGCAGGCAGTTTCGATAACACAACATCGCTTTGGCGCACTGCAACCGAGAATTCTCTAGAGAGGTAAGTAAATGACTGAATTACCAATTGTTCGATCCTTCCGTGACGATTTCGGAGTGGAGATTGTCTTCTATGAGTGGCCGGTCGCCGAACCCAAAGCAATAATTCAAATTGCACACGGACTCGGTGAGCACGCCAGAAGATATGACCATATGGCAGCGGTATTGAATCGAGCGGGCTTTAGTGTTTACGCTGACGATCATCGCGGCCACGGACAAACCGGAGTTCGCCAATTAGAGGCCAAGCAAATCAAACGACTCGGTAATTTGGGACCTGGTGGAATGGAGGCGACCTTCAAGCAGGTGGCTGATTTCACAAAATTAATTCGTCGCGAAAATCCAAACAAAAAGCTGGTGCTGCTAGGTCACTCCTGGGGTTCATTTATAGCTCAGAAGGTTACCAACAATGAATCAGATTTGTATGACGCGGTTGTGCTATCTGGTTCAGCGCTAACTATGCCGGGATATTTGGCAACCGGAGATTTCAATAAGGTTTGGAAAAAAATTCCTGGATCAAATGGCTACGAGTGGCTATCGAGAGATGTAACCATTCAAGAGAAGTTCATCGCCGATCCACTAACATTTTTGGCGGCAGCAATGCAAGTCTTTGGAGTTGCTAATTCCCTCAAGCTTTTTGGCAAACCAGCAAAAACAGTTCGAAGCGATCTCCCGATTTTGGTTCAGGTTGGCGAAGCCGATCCAATCGGTGGTGAATATTCAAATAAGGCACTGGTCGAGGAATATCAGAAGCGCGCAGGAATTGAAGATATTTCACTCGTGGTTTATCACGAGGACCGGCACGAGATTTACAACGAACTAAACAAAGAAGCGGTTTTTGAAGATCTAATAAATTGGATCAACCAAAGAATTAGCTAGATCTAGCTCCTGGCCAACGGCAAGCTGCCACCGCTTCGTCAATCGAACCCTTTAGCAAATCATGGGTTTCAGGATGCCTTTTCATATACATAACGACATAGGAGCAAACCGGGACTACCTTGTCTTTTGAGTTTGCCCGCAGGTCCTTGAAGGCTTCTCGCATCAAAATTGCTGCGTAGTTCTTTCCCTGATGTTCGGGCTTTACCTCGGTGTGAACGAAGTGGCGCTCTCCCGGTTGCAGCGAGTAATCAGCTAAACCGATTCGCTCGTCTCCCAGGTAAATCTCGTAGCGGTGAGCTTCTGGGTTGTGTATCACTTTGGGGTCCATGACTGTTAATCTACTTTCTATGCCCGCTCAGAACACTCTTTATATGGGTGACAACCTAGAGATTCTGAAGAGAATTCCAGCGGAGTCAGTTCAGCTTATTTACATAGACCCGCCCTTTAATACCGGCCGCACCCAATCCCGCTCTAAAACCACCACCCGACGCAGCGATGAGGGAGATCGGGTTGGATTCAAGGGATTGCGCTATGAAACGATTCGGTCCAAAGTGCTCTCCTACGACGATGAATTTGCCGATTACTGGTCCTTTTTGGAGCCAAGGCTGGAGCAGGCTTATCGAATCCTGAATCAAACCGGGACCTTGTATCTGCACCTGGACTATCGCGAGGCACACTACGCCAAAGTGCTGCTTGATGCCCTTTTTGGCAGAGAGTGCTTTCTGAATGAAATCATTTGGGCCTACGACTACGGAGGAAAATCCAAGAAGAAGTGGCCAGCCAAACACGACACCATATTGGTTTACGTAAAGGACCCTAAGGAATACTTCTTTGATTCCACCTCGGTGGATCGGGAGCAATACATGGCACCGGGACTTGTTACCCCAGAAAAGATTGAAGCCGGAAAATTACCAACCGATGTCTGGTGGCACACCATCGTCTCTCCAACCGGAAAAGAGAAAACCGGATATCCAACCCAAAAACCAATCGGAATATTGCGACGAATCATTCAGGCCTCATCCCGCGAAGGAGATGTGGTTTTAGATTTCTTTGCCGGATCCGGAACCACCGGGGTGGTCGCAAATGACCTGGGCCGAAGGTTTATTTTGATAGATCAAAATCCGGAGGCAATTGAAATAATCAAGCAGAGACTTTCCGGATCCGAATACGACTTCCATTCGAACTAATCCAAACCACCAAAAAGCTGACCACAATCAGAATGGCACTCACCGCCATCGCCATCGAATAATTCTGATCACCCGGCCGTGAAATCAATCGGTATAACAAAGTTGGAATTGTTCCCTGTGAGCCGTAGGCAAGAAAATTTGCTGCGCCAAATTCACCGAGCGAAATAAGCGCAGCGTAAGAAAAGGCGGCGAGCAAGACCGAGCGAATCATTCCAGATTCAATAAACCTGAAAGTTTGAAATGAACTAGCTCCATCAATCGATGCTTGCTCTCTCGGTTCTTTGCCTATTGCAACAAGGGCTGGATAGACCAGCCTTATAACCATTGGAAGTGCTATCAGCGATTGAGCGAGTGGAACAACTATCCAGCTAGATCGAAGCGGAAACCAAGAACTATCGAAGAAAATCAGATAACCGAAACCTAAAACCACAGCAGAGACACCAAGTGGCATTAGGAAAACCAAATCCATAATTTTCCATTTCGTTCTAACCAGCAACCAAGAAGCCAGCGTCCCAATGCCAAAGGCTAAGGCCGAGGCAACCGACAGATTACGAAGTGAATTCAGGGCAGCTTGGGCAAAGGAAATGTTTAGAAGGTCTTTGGTGCTCTGGCTTCCAAGCAACAAAAAGTTCTCAAGTCCTAAATTTCCATCGACTAAGAATGCTCTGGCAATTACCAAAATCATGGGCATGGCTATAAGACTGATAACTAAACCAAAAGTTAGATAGCTGGCCGGACGATCTCTTTTATCAATCTCCTTAGCCTGAGAGGACTCCTCGACCATTTCAAGTCCAACTTCACCTTTGGCAAGTGAAGAGCCAATCAAAAAGGCTAGTGCTGTGACTGCGGTTTGAACCATCACCAAGCTGGCTGCCCCTGGAAGGTCCAAAAACTGCGTGGTTTTTAGGTAAATAGCGGTTTCCAGAGTCTGAACCGAACCCCCGCCTAGCACCAAGATGATTCCAAAACTGGTTGCCGAAAAGAGGAAAACTAGAGCCGTAGCCGAAAATATCGCGCCACGCAGTTGAGGAAGGGCTATGGCCCAAGCGGTTCTAAGCCTTCCGGCCCCATCTAATTCCGCGGCATCCTCGATAGATTGATCCAAGTTAGCCCAGACTCCACCGATAGTTCTAACCCCAATCGAGTAGTTCACAAACAGGTGGGCCGCTACGATCCAGTAAATCGGATAGTCCGAAAAGTTCAGCCCGATTGCTTTGTAAATCTCATGAACATCCCTAAACACCGTGAATCCAATTGCCACCACAATCGTGGGAAGCATAAAAGGCACCGTGATTAGCGCTCTTACAAAATCTTTTCCTCGAAAGTTTCGTCGATAGAGCACATAAGCACCAGGTATCGAAATTGCAATAGTAAGAAGTGCAGAAAGCCCCGAGAGCCATAGCGTGAACCAAATTACCTCTAAGGTTTTTGGCTCCAGCAAAGTCTGTGCCCACTGGGAGGAAATCCCAATTGAGATGATTTTGCCTAATGGAGCGTAGAAAAGCAGTGCCACAAATCCAAGTGGCACAAACCAAAGAAGTTTTCTAGCCAAAGATTTCCGACCAGCTTTGTTGCCACTTTTGCCTGGATCCGGAAATATCTAACTCCGAGCCAATTGTTGACTTTGCCGGTTGGCCAAAGTTTGACCACTCGGTTGGAATCATAGCTTCTGGATCAATTGGGTAAACATACATCAACTCTGCAACTGAATCTTGGAAAGTGGGACTTAGTAAAAATTCCAGCAGCTTTTTGGCACCAGCTGGGTTAGCAGCATCTTTTATGACACCGGCGTATTCGATTTGGCGGAAGCATTCGCCAAGTAGTGCTTCGGTTTGGGATTTACCATCCTCGCGAATTTCAGCGGCCGGAGAGGAACTGTAACTGAGCACTATTGGATACTTTCCCTTTCCAGAAGATCCAGAAAAGTATGTGAAGTATGCATCTTCCCAACCGCCAGCAACTAAAACATCGTTTTCCTTCAAGGCCTTCCAGTAGTCGATGTAGGAATCGCCTAATGCGCTAACGGTAGTCGCCAAAAATGCCAGACCCGGAGAAGAACTTAGCGGATTGCTCACAACCGTAAGTCCCCGATATTTCTTATCGGTTAGTTTGCGCCAAGAAGTTGGCGGTGCAATATTGTTTTCTGCAAACCAGTAGCGATCGTAGTTGAAGCAGACATCCGCATAATCAATTGCGGTTAGTTCTCCATCTATGATCCCGGCTTCGGTAGCAACCGATTCAAATGTATTGTCAATTCCAAAAACCAGATCCGCAATCGGAGCGTTTTTGGTTAGCACCAAACGATTGGTCAAGCTTCCGGCATCACCGGCTCGAATTATTTCTAGCTGATAGCCAGAATCCTTTTCAAATTGTGCAATTGCCTCATCGCTAATCGCGAACGAGTCGTGAGCAACCAAAGTTACGGTTTCACTGGCTGGTGCGCAACCGCTTAAGAGTAATCCGGATGCTAAAACCAGTAGCAGTACTTTTTTCAATTCGTGCCCTTTCTTTTTGGGGCACGGGATTTACCGAGTGTCCTCCCTGCGCTGGCATTACCCAGATCAGGTTCGACGGTCGAAGACTCAAGTCTTCCTCTCAGTCCGGTTTCACCGAACTCCCGTGTTGGAATAAGTCTAAGCTTCCGCCCCCAACTCTCAACCAAAGTTAGGCTTTACAGAGTGGCAGAGCAAAAAGGAAAAGGCAGGCGGCTTCGCCGCCTGATTTCACTTACCTTGATTTTGGGGCTCTTGGGTTGGGGAGCGCTCAGCATCGGTGCCCCAGAATTTATTGCCAAGCAGCTTGAAACCCTCCCCGAGCAGGTTAGGGAGGTCGCCGCCGGAGCAACAATCAAGGAAGCCACCATCTTTGATCCACCGATTAATTCAATAGACCAGGCCGACTCAATCTGGGTGGTGGTCAATAAGCATCGGCCGCTTAAGCCTGTGAAATACAAGCCAGCCACCTTGGTTCAACCGAATTTCGCCAAGCCAAAAAAGCAAAATCCCTTTGGGCTAAGCCTTCGATTGGAGGCCGCTCAGGCAGCGGAACAAATGGCAATTGACATGGCAGCGGCCGGTAAGGGCCAATTAATTCTCAATTCCGGTTTCCGCTCCTATCGAAATCAGACCCTGCTCTATGCCAAAATCCGAGACACCCAAGGACTGGCTGTTGCCGAACAGCTCTCGGCTCGGCCAGGTTTTAGCGAACACCAGACTGGTTTGGCTGCCGACTTCGCGGCAACCGGCCAGGGCTGCGCGATCATGGTTTGTTTTTCTAAGACCGATGCTGGGATATGGCTTCGTCAAAACGCCTACCGCTACGGATTCGTGCTTCGCTATCCCGCAAAGATGACTCCGGTCACCGGCTACCAGTTTGAACCATGGCACTTCAGATTTGTTGGGGTGGAATTAGCTACCGAGATGCGAACCAAGGGAATTAGAACCCTGGAAGAGTTTTGGCAATTGGGTCCAGCGCCAGATTATTTACCGGCTAACTAAGAACCCCATCCACCAAAGCCTTAGCTTCGGCTTGAACCTGTCTTAGGTGCTCTTCACCCCTAAAGCTTTCAGCGTAGATTTTATAAACATCTTCGGTGCCGGATGGGCGAGCTGCGAACCAAGCGTTTTCGGTTTCAACTTTCAACCCGCCTAGCGTGGCCGAGTTTCCAGGAGCGTGCGTGAGGATGCTCTTGATTGGTTCACCCGCCAACTGGCTTGCCGAAACCGCGTCTACCGAAAGTTTTCCAAG
>JBJTOG010000099.1:0-2038 GCA_046074425.1 Actinomycetota bacterium | reverse complement strand
ATGCCGCCATGCTTCAATCTGGTGGTCGCTACCTGGTTTCCACCGACACCCTGATTGAAAATCACGATTTCAAAACCAGCTGGTCCACCGGTTTTGACATCGGCTTCAAGTCTGCCGCTTCCAACCTCGCCGACATTGCTGCGATGGGGGCAATTCCAAGCGGAATGGTGGTTGCTTTAGTGGTTCCAAAAACCACCGAGATTTCATGGCTGGAAGAATTTGCCAAGGGGCTGCAGTCGGCGATTGACTCATTGGCCCCGGAGGCATCGGTAGTGGGTGGCGATTTGGCGGCGGGATCTGAGATTGTGGTGTCGGTAACTGTTTTCGGTGAGCTCGATGGAACCGAAGCGGTGCTGCGCTCCGGTGCCAAGGTGGGGGATGTCCTGGCGGTATCTGGAAGTTTGGGAAGGGCTGCTTGCGGATTGGCACTACTTCAATCTGGCAACTCGGACTTTATTCGCTCTTACGATGACTGGGTGGTATCTCACCTCAGACCAACACCAAATTTGGAAGCGGGAGTGTTGGCAGCTAAGGCGGGAGCTACGGCAATGCTGGATGTTTCCGATTCGCTTTTGCTGGATTCCGAAAGAATTGCTAAAGCCAGCTCCGTTGCAATCGATATTCACTCCCTACAGCTAAAGGGATTCGAGGCAACTCTAGATTTGCCCGCTCAGGCGCTCGGGGTTAATCCGGCAATCTGGGTTTTAGAAGGTGGCGAAGACCACGCACTGCTCGCGACATTTCCCAAAGGCAGCAAGATTCCTAGAAGTTTCAAGCCAATTGGCGAAGTGGTTTCGGGAGAGGGAAAGCTGTTGCTCGATGGTGAACCAATTCAGGCAACCGGTTGGGATTCTATTCGGGGAGAAATAAATTGATTACGCCTTACGATGACTTTCACGAAATCTTGCCCGGGTTATTTATGGGCGGAACACCGCAAGGAACTCGAATCGACGATAGCGAGCGAACCTTTCGGATTCAGGGCTTTGAAATTGATGTTCGACCCTTCGATACGGTCATCACCTTATTTCCGAAGGCTTATCCAGCCGGATATGGAGTGGAAGAAAGACGATTTGGTTTTTCCGATGATCTAGTTGGCGGTGTTAACGAAGATTATCGTCACAAAATATTGGAACTGGCCAGCTGGGGTCACAATCGCTGGCAGGCGGGGGATCGGCTTCTGATTCGCTGCGCTGCGGGAGAGAATCGCTCCGGGTTGATCACTCTGCTGGTGCTGCAAAAGCACGGGCTTTCAACCGATGACGCTGTTGCACTGATTCGGGAAAAGCGACAAAAGGGTTCACCGCTTCACAACCCACACTTTATTGAATTCGCCAGAGAGGTTTGGGGCAGCTACTAGGGGTGAAGCTCTGGATTTAATGTCACACCAGCACCGCTTCGAGAGAGTGCCTCGACAGAGCCGGTAATTGAGTTTCTGCGAAAAAGCAGATTGGCGACTCCGGAGAGTTCGATGGCTTTGAGCTCTCGCTTACTTTCACCTTCGATAAGCGTTAGCTTGGTTCCGGCGGTGACGTAAAGACCCGCTTCAACTACGGTGTCATCGCCGATTGAAATTCCGATGCCGGAATTGGCTCCGAGCAGGGCACCCTTTCCAATCACTATTCTTTCTTTACCGCCGCCGGAGAGGGTTCCCATGATGGAGGCTCCGCCTCCAATATCGGAACCATCTCCCACTACAACCCCTTGGGAGATTCTTCCCTCCACCATCGAAGCCCCCAAGGTTCCAGCATTGAAGTTAACAAATCCCTCGTGCATCACGGTGGTGCCGGGGGAGAGGTAAGCGCCGAGGCGAACTCTGGAGGCATCGGCAATTCGAACCTTTTTCGGAGTCAGGTAATCAACCAGTCTTGGAAATTTATCGATGGCGTGTATTACCGCTCCAATTCGCTGTAGCGAGGGACGAAGCTCATCGAGGTCCTCAAGGGCAATCGGCCCAAGCGAGGTGAAGGCAACAATTGGCAAAGCTGCAATCAATCCATCCAAATTTAGGCTGTTTGGTTTTACCAGCAAATGGGAAAGT
>JBJTOG010000098.1:0-5517 GCA_046074425.1 Actinomycetota bacterium | reverse complement strand
GCCCAGGCATTTACCTAACTGCTTCGCTTGGAATTACCTTTCCCTTTAACCTGATATTCGGAATTCCAATTCTGGTTTCCCTTAGCGGCCTGCTTGGAGGTTTGTTTTGATACTCTCATCGCGCAAATTAATCACCATCGTTGCTGAAGCCGCATTGGAAAATCGTCTAACCCAAGACCTAAAGGCTATTGGCGCCAAGGGATATACCGTTACACCTGCTCACGGCACAGGTCCAAAAAATCAAAGAGTTGGGGACATGGAGGGTGGCAACATCCGAATCGAGATGGTTTGCTCGGAAGAGTTGCTGGAGCAGGTCATTGAACTACTGAAGCGAAACTACCTAACCAACTACGCCTGTAGTTTCTGGGTGAGTGATGTCCAGGTGCTTCGGGAAGAGCGATACTAGTTCTTTTTTGATTTGTGTAATTCGCGCAAAATCTGCTGAGTTTCTTTGTGGGCTGCCATAACCGCTGTATGGGTTTCCCAGTCACGTTCCTCTGTTTTCTTTGCCTGAGCGGCCTGACCAACCATGATGATTGGAAGTAGTACCAACTGCAAAAACGTCTGAGTTATCCAAGCAATTATTACAAGTGAATTTCCAGAAGCTAATGCTGCTGGAAGAGAGATCAAAGCTAAGGCGGCAAATGCAATTGCCGCCCACATCGTTCCTACCCCCGCAGTAATCTTCTCTCCGACGACTTCTAAGATGCTGCGACGAGGAGGCTTTGTGTTTTTCACTTTTAGTTTTCTTTCTTCGGTTGAACTGACCAAATCCAAGCGGCTAGGCCGGTTATAAGTAAAACCATCCCGGCAAAGGCAGCTAGCAAAGAGTTTTTGGAGTATTCCTCGTGAAAAGAAACGACCACAAAAAATAGAACTAGGTAGCCGATCAAAATCATTTGGTTTCGCATGTATTGAGAATAGACAATCTCAGTCTGATTTGGCTCGAAAATATGCAACAAGAGCGTTAGCGTGGCCATGGCCAAGACCATGTTCATTCTTTAGAACTGCAACCTGCTCCATGTGTGGCTTGGATTTGTGTTTGGAAAGGACTTTGAACCAGTGCTCTACTGGCTTGCCATACTTGGCCTCAATCGAGGGAAAGTAGCTTTGGGGACCTTTGACTTTCTCAGACATAGCCAAATCATAGAACACTTCTTTTTGAATAGAGCTGTGCGGTCCCAAGACCTCGTTGGTCACTCAGAAAAGGGTCTCAGGTTTTACGTCTGTTGGGAGAATCAAATCTGGTCCATTGTTTTTAATTGAATTAACCTTGTCGGCAACTGGCCAAAACCTCAGGTTTTCATCCGGTTGAAAGTTTTCAAACAGCGAGCGAATTTTGTCAGAGTCTTGAAGTTTCGGATCCATCCATTCTTCCCAGCGATCAATAGGAAGAAACATTGGCATACGACTGTGAACTTTGGCCAAATCATTTACCGAATCGCGGGTGATGATTGCCACGCTATCTCTAACTTCTCCTTCAGGGGATACCCATCGGTCTCGAATGGCGGCAAACGCTAGAAGCTTGTTGTCATTTCGTGAGATGTAAACAGGCTGCCTGGTTTTGTATTCTCCCAATTCTGTTGCCCACTCGTAATAGCCACTCGCTGGAACTAAACATCTAGATCTCAAAAAGGCATTCTTAAAGGTTGGCTTTTCATGGACGGATTCAGCTCGAGCATTGATGGCATTCGATTGGCTCTTGATTGCTTCTTGCGTGCTCTTGCTCCAAGGTGCGATAAGACCCCAAGACGCGATTTCGATGCTGTCATTTTTAATTACGTAGACATTTTCGGTTGGTTTGATGTTCCAACTCGGTGGAATTTCAACCTCAGGGAGGTTTTTGGCGTTGAACTGCCTGGCAATCTCGGGTAGGGGTTCAATCAGGGCAAAACGTCCACACATACCTTCAATCTATTGCTAGCTATGAGGGGCTATGCCTATAAAAAGATTTCTCCCCTCTAAATAGAGGGGAGAAATCTTTTTCGTGGAGACCTCGTGCAGTTTTAGGTCCAGTAAAGACCTGGGTTCTATAGTTCTCATTTAGATTTCACACTCTAAATCAGACTATTTGGTAGTTTCCTTTGGATACCTCCAGATTGAGTCTTGAGGTACGTCAAAGTGTAAAAAATGGTTATCTCGACGGAGTTTGGGTGCCATGAATATGGTGGGAGGTTTTACTTAGATACCATTGTGTTCGCAACGAAATGAGGATTAGAGATGTCTAGATATTTAATTTATTTCAACCAACAGTGGGTGGGTGAGCACAGCGAAGAGTGGTTCATCTCGAGGGGTCCCTTAGCAAACCGAGTGGTTGATGACATGGAAGAAGCTGGTGTTCTCGTATTTGCGGGTGGCCTAGTCGAGGAAATTGAATTGGCCGTTGGTTCAGACGAATCTGGGAACATCACCGGCCCAATCACCACTAACGGGGAGTTTATTGGGGGAATGACAATTATTAATGTGGAAACCGAGGCAGAGGCAAACCTTTGGGGTTCCAAAATAGCTCAGGCCTGCGGGTGGCCACAGGAAATTAGAAGATTCAAAGATTAGGAATCTGCTTTTCGGGAATGCGAATTCCCTACTTTGGAAATGGGATTTAGATGAGCTCTGAGGTGAAAACCTTCTTGGAGGATTTAGAACACTCTCGAAAAGATGACATCATCAGCATTTCCACAAAAATCAATGTATCCTTCCCTGAATTTGAATCAGAGATTAAGTGGAATGCTCCTAGTTTCACCTTCCAAGGAGAAAATGTAATCACTTTGCGAATCTTCCCAGACCCTGCTCTTCAATTAATTCTTCATCTTGGTTCGAAAAAGCTTTTGAACCCGCCGGATTTGCGATTTGAAATTAAAAATCTGAAGCATCGCTGGGCGGATTCAACTCGTTGCGTTATCACCATTGAAGAAGATCTGAACTGGAAAGAAATTGAAGAGGCTTTGAGAGAGTGGATGATGAAGGTGAGAGGTATTTTGAAATAGTGTTCTAGATACTCTTTGGAGCCAGGTGCTTCGTAGAATCTGCTGCAAAAAGAAAACTCCCCCTAGAAATAGGGGGAGTTTTCTAACTGTGGAGACTAGGGGGGTCGAACCCCTGACCCCCTGCTTGCAAAGCAGGTGCTCTACCAACTGAGCTAAGTCCCCGTTCGGAATCCTCAACTGACGAAGAGGCTTCCTGGTGGGCCTAGGAGGACTTGAACCTCCGACCTCTTCATTATCAGTGAAGCGCTCTAACCACCTGAGCTATAGGCCCGTAGAGCTCTATGAGTCTAATGCATTGAAAAACAATGCTCAAACCGGTTAGAGCCTAGTTGTATTTAGTTGTTTGTGAAGCTAACTGCAATTCCCCCGGTGATGCGGCCGATGACGTTGAAGATCATGGCATACAGCCCCGAAAGAATGGTTCCCAAAATAATGTTGATAAGGGAAATTGTGGTGGCAAAAGACATAACCCGAGGAAGCGAAAGCTCCTGTTCAATGTTCACGCCACCCTCGCCGAATACTCCGGCAAGGAGTGAATTCAAGGATGCAAAAAGACCAATCTGACCGACAATCAACCAAAGCGCAAAAAATCCAACGATGGTTGCGATTCCGGCTGCAAAGGTTACAAAAAAGCCAGCTTTCATGGCCGACCAAATTTCAATCTTGACCAGCTTTAGTTGAACCTGCTTTTGAGAGGGGGTTGGGCGAGAGCCGAATCTTGGCTTTCTTGCTGCTGGGGCATCACTCATTCTCTGTTGCACCTTCCAAATTGCGCTCTGAATTCTTCGCAAGTCCGATTACTGAATCTTCGTCATCAAATCTGGCAAACACCACTCCCATGGTGTCTCGGCCCTTGGCCGGAACCTCACTGACTGCTGACCTGACAACTTTACCGCTTGATAGCACTACCAGCACCTCGTCGGATTCCGAACAGATGATGGCACCCACCAAATCCCCGCGTTTTTCCTCGAGTTTTGCCACCTTAATGCCCAATCCGCCTCGGTTTTGAGGGCGGTACTGGTCTACGGCAGTCCGCTTAGCGTAACCGCCCTCGGTGGCAATAAAGACATAAGCATCTTCGATGTCATTTATCACGGTCGCTGAAAGCAAGAAATCTCCCTTTCGGAAATTCATTCCAATATTTCCGGAGGTGTCTCGTCCCATTGGTCGGAGTGAATCATCGGAGGCTGAGAACCTTATCGACATTCCCTTTCTGGAAACCAGCAGCAAGTCATCGCTCTCTCGAACCAGCATTGCCGAAACTAACTCGTCATCGTCTTTTAGTTTGATGGCGATGATTCCTCCAGAACGAGGAGTGTCATATAAATCAAGAGCGGTCTTCTTAACTAGACCATTCCTTGTTGCCAGCACCAGGTAAGGAGCCTGCGAGTAATCCTTGATGTCAAGAATCGATGCGATCTGCTCATCTGGTTGAAGGGCTAAGAGGTTAGCAACATGTTGACCTTTAGCATCTCTTCCAGCTTCTTGAACCTCATAAGCCTTAGCGCGATATACCCGACCTTTGTTAGTAAAGAAGAGTAACCAGTGGTGGGTGGTTGTTACAAAGAAGTGTGAAACTACATCGTCGGCTCTAAGCGATGCTCCCTTTACTCCTTTACCTCCGCGGTGTTGGCTTCGATAGTTGGTGCTCTTGGTTCGCTTGATGTAACCACCGCGAGTGACCGTGATAACCATTTCTTCTTCAGGAATCAAGTCTTCGGTTGTGACGTCGTCATCGCCACCAGATTGAATTACGGTTCTTCGATCGTCGCCGTGGCGATCAACTACCTCTTGCAATTCAGTTTTGATAATCTCGCGTTGCTTTTTAGGGCTCGCAATGATCGACTTGTATTCCTTGATTTCAAGTTCCAAAGAGGCTGCTTCGTCGATGATTTTCTGACGTTCAAGTGCGGCAAGCTGGCGAAGCTGCATATTCAAAATTGCGCGAGCTTGCAACTCGTCAATCTTAAGAAGCTTGATAAGACCATCCCGAGCATCTTCAACCGTTGCACTCTTACGAATCAAAGCGATGACTTTATCGAGAGCATCCAGAGCCTTTAGGTAACCGCGAAGAATATGGGCTCGCTCTTCGGCTTTGTTCAGTCTGAATTTAGTTCTTCGAACAATTACTTCAACCTGGTGATTAACCCAGTTCGAAATAAATCCATCGAGAGGAAGCGTTCTTGGCACTCCATCCACCAGCGCTAGCATGTTGGCTGAGAAGTTTTCCCGAAGCTGGGTGTATTTATAGAGGTTGTTCAGAACCACTCTGGCGACAGCATCTTTTTTCAGCACAATCACCAGTCGCTGGCCGGTTCGACCCGAAGTCTCATCGCGAATATCTGCGATACCGGTTAGCTTTCCTTCCTTAACCAGCTCAGCTATTTTCTGAGCTAGGTTGTCAGGGTTCACCTGATAGGGAAGTTCTGTTACTACCAAGCAGGTTCGGTTATGAATTTCCTCAACATTGACAATTGCCCGCATCGTGATTGAGCCACGACCGGTGCGGTAAGCATCTTCGATTCCACGACGA
>JBJTOG010000097.1:0-10562 GCA_046074425.1 Actinomycetota bacterium | reverse complement strand
TCTCCAGAATTAGTGCAAACGGTTGACGATTTTGGACGTGAAGGTGCGAACGAGATGATGGCGGCTCGTGGCCTTATAGATGTCCTAATCCCCAGAGGGAGCGCATCCCTGATTAAAGCTGTGGTGGAGCAATCTAAAGTTCCGGTTATCGAAACTGGGGATGGTGTAACCCACATTTACTTAGACGAAAGCGCTAATCCGGAATGGTCAGAAAATATAGTTCACAACTCTAAAGTTCAAAGACCAGCAACTTGCAATGCCCTTGAGACATTGCTGGTGCATGCTTCAGTGACCCAAACTTTGCTTCCGCGGGTTCTAAAACGGCTAACTGATTCTGGAGTGACGATTCACGGAGACGAGCAAACAGTCGCAATCTTCCCAAGCGCAATCCCGGCTACTGAGGAGGACTGGAATGCCGAGTATTACTCTTTGGATATCGCAGTTCGGATTGTCTCCTCAATTGATGAGGCGCTAGATCACATTGCCAAATACTCAACCCATCACACGGAATCAATCATCACCGATAGTCAAGCAAATGCAGAACGATTTCTAGCTGAAGTTGACTCGGCGGTTGTTATGGTCAATGCTGCAACCAGATTTACCGACGGTGGCCAGTTCGGATTTGGTGCCGAGGTGGGAATATCGACCCAGAAGCTTCACGCCAGGGGTCCAATGGGGCTTTCGGAGCTAACTAGCACGAAATGGCTGGTTCGAGGAGCCGGTCAAACCCGCATCTAGGTTATTCTGGAGAGAAGCCCTATGAGGAGACAGATTTGATTTCATTGATTACCGAGGTTTCAGAACAACACTCACAGTTGCCAATCCCGGCTTTTTTCTACGGAGCTTTGGCGATGGTTGCCTTTATTGCTCTAGCTGTGGTGACATATAGCTATAGAGATGTTGCGAATCGTCACGACCACAAGAACCCAAGCTCACAAGGTCATTAAATTTCCTCTGCTATGGCAAAATTTCGGTTGGGAGTCATGGGTGGCACCTTTGACCCAATCCACAATGGACACCTTGTAGCCGCAAGCGAAGTTGCCTCCGAGCTCAAATTAGACCAAGTGGTGTTTGTTCCAACTGGTGAACCTTGGCAAAAGGACCAAGTGACCCAAGGGGAGCACCGCTACCTAATGACGGTTATTGCGACCGCAGCCAATCCAAGATTTTTAGTTTCCCGAGTTGACATTGACCGCGAGGGGCCAACCTACACAATTGATACTCTCAACGATCTAAAGAAGCAATATCCGGATGCTGAACTCTTCTTCATCACTGGATCCGATGCAATAGCGCAGATACTGGCTTGGAAGCAGGTCGAGAAAATGTGGGACCTTGCCCACTTTGTTGCAGTGAGTCGCCCTGGACACCAAATGCTCATCCCAGAACTTCCCGAAGGTACGGTAACCAAGGTTGAGGTTCCAGCACTGTCTATTTCTTCCACCGATTGTCGAAACCGAGTTGCACAGGGTGAGCCAATTTGGTACTTAGTTCCAGACGGAGTAGTTCAGTACATAGGTAAACACGGTCTTTACAAGGAGAGCGCATGAGCGATCAGCCAACTTTCCTTTCCCGACGCGAGCGTCGTGAGGCAGAGAAACTTCTCCAGGGGGAACAAGCTTCTAACCAGAGCCAGGCCACTCCTAAGCAATTAGATGAAATACCTACGCCAGATATATTCCTTGAGCCGGTGAAATCTACTGATTTTGCCTCCACCACAAATTTTGGTGCTGAACCGGTAACGGCGTCGATAATTATTAACACTTTGCCTGAGCTTGAAAATCAAGAAATTGTAATCAGTGCACCTGGCGGAAAGGTGATTACTGGATCAATTGAATTGCCAAGTGTTGACCCGACCACCGGCAGCATCACCATAATTACTCACGGTGCCGAAGTTGACGAGGCAATTAATGAAGATAGCTTAAACTCCTTCGTATCCTCTGTCGCGCCCATAAGAGCAGCCGGCATAGCCAAAACCAGATCACGAACGGTTGAACTAAATCTGGTTACTAGGCGTGGCCAGGGACAGGTTTACGCAGTCATGTCAACTGCGGTGCTGATGATGACTATCGGAGCGTTGGTTATTGCCTCTTACATGCTTGGACTTTTTGATTGAGTGCTACTACGAGTGCAATTGAGTTAGCCAAGTTGGCGGCTAGCGCTGCCGCGGACAAAGTTGCAGAAAATCCCGTAGCTCTGGATGTTTCTGCTCAGATGCCACTAACTGACATTTTTCTAATTGTTTCAGGTAGAAACGAACGTCAGGTTATGGCAATTTCAGATGGTGTTGAAGAAAAACTTCTTGAATCCGGGGTGAAGCTACTTCGCCGAGAAGGCAAAGCTGGCGGTCGTTGGGTGCTACTGGACTTTGGTGAAATCATCGTTCACGTTTTCCATGAGCAGGAGAGGGTCTTTTACTCTCTCGAGAGAATCTGGGGCGATTGCCCAGTTATTTCACTCCCAGAGCAGCCAACTTTGAGCTAAACTTTGAAGGTTGCAAATTCCACGGGCCTGTGGCGCAGCTGGTAGCGCACCTGCATGGCATGCAGGGGGTCAGGGGTTCAAGTCCCCTCAGGTCCACGAAATAGCCCATTAGGGCTATTTTTTCTTAATCTCGACATTTCTGCTTTGAGAGCTAAGTCCGGAAACGACCGAAGCGATGATTCAGGAATTTGAGCAACTTGGGGCAAAGGTCGAGTTGCCTTTGTGCTCTTGCGGCCACGAAATCTCTGCTGATTCCCACAGACAAGTAGCCAGTGCCCTCTACCGCCCACCTTCAGGGAATTCTAAGGAAATAAACCTAGACTCTCAGTAGTTCCACAATTAAGACTAGAAGGAGATTAGCTGGTGTCACATAACCCACTGTTTAACCGTTCGTTGCAGACCGGCCTTCAGGCAGCCAGAGAAGTTCCGCAGGATCTTGTCGATGCCGAGTTTGCCAAAATTACGACCGTCAAAGAACCAATGACCGTAGAGGGCACAGCCGGTAAAGTAGCAGCGCTGTTCGTAGTCTTACTCGCTTCAGCAACCGCGACCTGGTTTATTCCAGCCCTTCAGAGCGCTTGGTTTATTGCCATGTTTGTTGGTTTGGGTCTTGCGATGTGGATCAGCTTCTCTAAGAGGGTAAATGTTGGGGCTATCGTTGCCTACGCTGCCGTGGAGGGTGTATTCATCGGCGGAATCTCCGCAATTTTTGAAAGCATGTATCCAGGAATTGTGCAATCCGCTGTTCTAGGAACACTAACAACAGCTGGGGCTATGTTTGCCGCTTACCGTTTTGGCTGGATTAAAGTTGACGCCCGCTTCACTCGAATCATGACATTCGCAATTATGGGCTATTTAGTGTTCTCGTTAGTTAACCTAGGTTTCGTTCTAATTGCTGGATCTACCGGGGTCTTCGGGTCTTCATTTGGTTGGATTGCTGGTTTGGTCGGAGCTGGGTTGGCCGCTTTCACCTTGAACCTCGATTTTGAAACCATCGTCGCTGGAGCGCGTGAGAAGTGGCCAGTTGAAATGGAGTGGCGTGCTGCCTTTGGTTTGACAGTCACTCTAATTTGGCTCTACGTCGAAATTCTTCGACTGTTAGCTATCTTCAACCGCGATTAAATTTTCTTTGGCGTATTGACTCCAAAGTCCTTTGAGGTCCCAGGCGTTTTCGGCCATTATTGAGACTCCCTTAACTCCGGTTCTTCTGGTCTTTCCAGAAATCAGGATGTATTTAGTGTTGAAAAGAATTGAACTCGATCTCGCCTGGGCTTCATCAAAAAACGTTGCATCACTACAACCACTACCATCATCGAGCGTGATAAACACCACCCTCTTTCCCGATCGCATCGGAGGGGACTGGGTCGCCACTCGAATTCCAGCCACCAACACCTCGGTCTTTGATCTAAGGCTCAAAAGTTCATTTGCTCGAACAACCCCCATGGCATCAAGCATCGGCTGATACTTAGCGAGTGCATGGTCGGTGACATCAAGACCCAGAAGATTCATTTCGGTTTGAACAATTTCCGCTTTCTTCGGTTGCCTATTGCCAGTTGGCATAGTGTCACGGATGGTGAAATCCAACATTGGTTGATTTTGGTCAACCTTGGGCTTGGTTTTTAGAGCGGTGAGTTGGCGAATTCGCTCTGAGATATCTCCTCGGGTGAATTCCCCTCCAGCCCTTCCTAGGCTATCGAGGGCGCCAATTAGAGCCAGTCGTTTAGCGGTGGCTCGAGAAGGAGCAGCCCTCAGATAGAAATCTGGGAGATCGAGATAGGGCTGATGCTGGATTATCCGGGCAATCTCAGCTTCTGATATTCCGTGCAAATCGCAAAGCGACATCCGAATGGCAATTCCATCGCTGGTTTTCTCGACCAGATATTCATCCCGTGAGAAATTAACGTCAACCGGTAAAAGTTTGACTCCGAGCCTTCTGGCTTCGGCAAGTAAAAGTCGCTTTGGATACATCCCAGGGTCGTGAGTGAAAAGTCCCGCCAAAAATTCAGTTGGGTAGTGAGTTTTTAGCCAAGCACTTTGGTAGGTGGGTAGTGCGAAGGCTGCCCCGTGGGCTTTGCAGAACCCGAAGCTACCAAATCCCTCTAAGACACTCCAGATTCGCCCAACTACTGTGCCTGAGTAACCACGCTTCAAAGCTGATTCCCTAAACAACCGCTCCACCTGCTTCGGGTCTTTCTCTAAAGAACGCCTTAGCTCATCAGCCCTTGCTAGCGAGCAGCCCGTCATGACGTTCAAAATCTTGAGAACCTGCTCGTGAAAAATCACCACACCATGAGTGGATTTGAGAATCGGAATTAAGTCCGGATGAATAAGATCCGGTTTAGCAAAACCGTGTCGACCATCCAGGTAGGGGACAATCATGTTCCCCTTCATCGGTCCTGGGCGGAATAGCGATATTTGAATCGTGAGATCGTTAAACTCGGTGGGCTGGTGTTTACCGGTGAGCTCCCGCTGCCCTGGACTTTCAATCTGAAACATGCCAAGGGTATTGGTGGAACGGATTTGCTTGAAGGTCTCCGAATCATCCCTTGGGATGCCATCAAGATCAATCTCCTTACCCGAAACCCGGTCAATCTCCCTAACCGCATAAGCCATGGCAGATTGCATCCGAACCCCAAGGATGTCCAGCTTAAGCATTCCCATAGGGTCCATATCGTCCTTATCGAACTGGCTCATGGGAAGACCAAGCCCGCTTGGTTCGACCGGGGTAAGCGATAGTAGATCCTGATTTCCGAGTATTACACCGCAGGGATGAAGTGAGATATGCCGAGGAAGTCGATCCAATCGCTCGGTGATATCCACCAACAGGTTCAGCTTTCGATCGTGCTCGATAGCCTCGGCTATCTTTTTCAGTTCTGGCTTTTTACCGAGCGCACCACGAAAGTTTCGAGCGCTAAATCGCCAAATGCTTTTGGCAATTTCATCAATTTGGTCATCTTCGAATCCGAGAGCCATTCCGCTATCTCGAACCGCTCCGCGGCCACGATAGGTGGACTGCATCGACAGCAGTGTCACTCTGGAACCTCCGTAGCGTTTAAAGATAGCTCGATAAATATCGTGTCGGCGAGCCGACTCAACATCTATGTCGATATCTGGAAGTGAAGATCTCTCGGTGCTGAGAAATCTCTCAAACAACAAATCGTGCTCAATAGGATCAACCCCGCTGATTCCCAGTAGGTAATTAACTAGCGACCCAGCTCCGGAGCCACGAGCCGCGGTTCTTATTCGCATATCGCGAATCATTTGAGCAACATCAGCAACGGTGAGAAAGTAAGTTGCAAAACCGAGTTTGTTTATGGTGATTAATTCTTGGTGCAATCGGTGCCGAACTGGAATCAGTTTGTCTTCGGAAAAATTTGGATAGCGATAGTTCAATCCAGAGTGAGCTTTTTGCCACAGCACCTCAAACGGATTGCCATCTATTCCCAAAGCTGATTTCTCTGGAGTTTTAGGCCTGGCCCAATCGCAATCCGCCACTGGATCCAATCTCAGCGAAGCGGCAACTGCTTCGGTGGAATTTAGTAGTGCGAGGGCTGCCGGTTTACTCTCGGTTATTTCTAGAGCTAGCTGCTCCATGGCGAACTGCGGTTTGAGCCAGGCTTGAGCGTTTGGTTGTGGCTTAAATAACCCCAGTGGCTCAAGGTATCTGGCCGCATCTAAAACATCTGCGGTCAGGGCGTCATCGGGCGTGAGGTATCTAACGGCATTGGTTAGCACGCTACTGAGCTGAGCGGTGGTTGCCAGCTGCAGCATCCGTTTAGCTTGAATGGTGGAAAATTCTGTTCCTGGTTCGGTTAGGTGAGTCACCACCTCGACCGCCAAAGTTCCCGGTAGCGGCAAAAGCTTTTGCCAAGCTAATAGTTTTTGAGCCGCTAAAGTTGCGTTTTGCAAAGTAGCTTGGCCAAAATCCGATTCTGGGCCGAGTAGAACCAGGCAGTTTGGGCGAGAGTCCAACATAACCAAATCAGCTAAATCTTTTGGAGATATAGCGACTTTCTTTTTGCCTCTTTGTTGCGCCTTGGAAACCACTTTGCATAGCGCTGCCCAGCCAGCCCTGCCAGTTCGAGCAAAAACCGTCACCAGCCCAAGGCCAGCTACCTCTAGCCTCACCCCAACAATTGGCGAGAGGTTATTTTCTAAACAGGCCGCGATGTGTTTCACGGCTCCGTAGAGCCCATCGCGATCGGTTATCGCAAGCGCGGTAAAACCCATTGCAGCTGCGGCCGCAGCCAATGCGTCGGGTTTGGTGGTTCCGAAATGAAAAGAGTAGGCCGAAGAAACGTTGAGGTGAGTAAAGGACATTTTTAGCCAAAAATCCGTACCAATTTCCACTGGTTATTTTCTTCGGTGTGGATCAGTTCAAACTGAGCAGGGGAGTGAGCCTCCCGAATCGCACTCAGCCGCCACATCTCAACTTCCAAAACTCCAGCCCCAATCCCACGTTGAGCCCTGGCTGCCTCCACCCACCAATCCCGCCTGGAAAACCACCTAACCGGCTTGGTAATTACCTGATAACTAGCGTTTCTCCAGTTAAAGCCGATCGGCTCTCCCAATTGATTGGTTCTTACCTCGACGCATTCGTCAACCCGAATCATTTACCTTCCCCTCATTATTCGAACAAATGTTCGAATAATGAAAAGTGTATGGGTTAGGGGCGACATTGCGAAATTGAGTCCCAGGAAGGGGTCAATTGGGTCAAAAGAGCTAGCTGGCCTGGTCTTCGGCGATCATCTGGTCGGCAGCCTTGGAAATTTGCTTCTTGGCAAAGTGAACTCCAATGACAAAAATCAGGATGATTCCGGCAAAAATGAGGGCGCCAAACTTGAAATTGGCGGCCACCTGCTGGTAGCTAGCCTTGGCGATGTAGCCAATTCCAACGTAAACGCTGGCCCAAACCAAACATGCCGCAAAAGTCCAGCTGATGAAGGTTCGATAACGCATCTTCGTTGCCCCGGCAACAACCGGCACCAAAGAATGCAAAACCGGTAAAAACCTGGAAATAGCGACCGCCGGACCACCACGCTTGGAGACAAAGACATCAGCCCGCTGCCAATTTTGCTCACCAAACTTCTGTCCAATTTTCGAGGCCCGAATTCTTTTACCAAAAAGCCTTCCGATGGAAAACCCAACGCTTTCACCAACTAGTGAACCGAGTAAAACTGCACCGATTAGCCAAAAGAAATCGACTAAATCCCTAACTCCGGTCGATGCAATCAAAACGATTGTGTCCCCGGGCATGATTAGCCCAATAAAGAGTGAAGTTTCCAGCATGATGGCGACCCCGGCAGCAATATTGCGCAGCACAGGGTTGAAACCGCTGATTCCCTCTAAAATCCAGTTGAGAACTTCGTTCACGCTCTAAATCCTCCCATGAAAAGGTGAGAATTCTCTGAGCTAATCAAGCTGAGTGCTCAGTAGCCTGAGTCGCTTGGAAAAGGCCTCGAGGTGGCTGGAGCTAGGGATTTCCTCATTGACCCCTATCCAGGACCGAGCGGGCATGATGCCATTTAGTGAGCTGAGCGCCCAAATTGGAAGCTTTGAGATATCGGATGGAGTCACTTTTTCAGATCTGGTTTGAAGGCCCATTGACTCAGCAATTTGAAATATTTCCATTCGGGTAATCGATGGCAACCAGCGAGTCGAGAGATCAGAGGAGCAGAGTACATCACCGCGAAACCACACCAGAGCACTTAAGGCACCTTCAGCAACAAAACCTTCTCGATTTAGTATTACCGCCTCGTCCGCTGAATTCATGTTGGCATGGCGCCTAAGTTGCTGGCAGAGCGAAAGGTCGGGACCCTTTACCTCCGGGGAAATCCTCGGGTCCGCCTCCGGATAAGTCCAAAGCACCAAAGAGTCCATTTTTTGAGGAGCCTCGCGAATTCTTAGAAAAAGCCTGTGGCCAACGGGTGCCTCACCGTGATATTCCATCCTTGGGAAGTATCTTCCAGATTTTGGAAGCAGTCTTTTTACTTCGGCGAAGAAACCAGAAAGTAATTCCCACTCACTCTGGTCAACTTCTTTCACCCAGGAGGCAAAACGTTCAAGGTGCTTATCGAGCGATCGGACTTTGCCATCTTCAACCAAAAAAGAGTCAGCAACTTTTAGTTTTACCTCGGCGCCGGATTCAATAAGCGGCTTAAGTTCACCCTGTTCGAGGCGGTAAAAGTCGCCAAGAACGCTCACTGCCGC
Organism: Actinomycetota bacterium; assembly: GCA_046074425.1. GTDB lineage: Bacteria > Actinomycetota > Actinomycetes > Actinomycetales > Microbacteriaceae > Rhodoluna. The sequence continues at coordinate 1,871 of JBJTOG010000097.1, read as the reverse complement.
CTCCTATCGATGGTTGCTCTAATCTATAGATTACGAGCATTTCTTGAACTCATTTACCGCTATGGCCGGAGGCTGTTAGTTTGCGTCTTCACCTAGAAAAACTAAATGGGTGGGTAAACCCCTCCGATGCCTTTATAGCCTTGCATCGAAAAGACGAGTTCGCTTTTTGGTTGGATCGGTCAACTAACAAATCCGAATCACTATCGGTCATTGGATCCGCTGGCTCGATAATCCGAGCCGGGGACGAAGCGCTTCAGTTAGTCCGCCAGGAATTAGCCGATTGGCAAGGGTTGGAATGCGATAGCGATATCCCATTCAGTTTTAGACCTGGCTTAGTGGGCTACCTGGGATATGAATTAGGTAGTTCCCAACGCGAAGGTAATCACCCGAAGGCGCAATTTATGAAGGTGGACCGGGCCATGGTCTTTGACCACCAAAATCGTCAGATGTATTTCATTGGCGTATTTGAAGCCAAAGCTGATTTCGACACATGGTATCAAGCCGCACTTTTGCGGCTAGCCCTAATCGGTGGAGAGCTTGCGGCCTTCAAAGTCAACACCCCTAGAGCCGAAATATTCTCCATTAGGCCGCGCCATTCCGACCAGGAATACCTTGAGCTCATAGCTAGAGCTAGGGAACATATTGCTAAGGGTGATGCATATCAAATTTGCCTCACCAATCAAATCGCTATCGAGCTCAAAGCCAGCGCTCTAAGAACCTTCTTAGATCTTCGGGAGTCTTCTCCCGCCCCATACAGCAGTTATCTCAAACTTGGTGGGCTAGAGATAGTTAGCACTTCCCCAGAGCAGTTCCTAAAAGTAACACCGGAAGGATTGGTGAGTACTAAACCAATTAAGGGAACCAGACCGCGCTCGCAAGATGCACTCCAGGACCAGAAACTGGCAACTGAGCTTCGGGAGAATGAAAAAGAACGGGCCGAGAATCTAATGATCGTGGATTTGATGCGCAACGACCTGGGGAGAGTTTGCGAACCGGAAAGCGTTGTGGTTGAGAGTTTATTTTCAGTTGAGTCCTACGCTACGGTTCACCAGTTGGTGAGTGAGGTTATTGGCAAACTAAAGTCTGCAGAGAGCGCGGTTTCAGCTATAGCTGCAACTTTCCCGGCTGGATCCATGACCGGTGCCCCAAAAATTAGAGCCATGGAAATCTTGGAATCTTTAGAGTCTGGACCAAGGGACATATATTCGGGAGCTATTGGATACCTGGGCCAAGATGGCTCGGTGGATTTAGGAATGACGATTCGAACCCTGGTGTTCGAGGGGGACTGGGCAACCTTGGGGGTTGGTGGTGGAATCACAATAGATTCTGATCCGCTCTCGGAGCTTGAGGAAACTAAGCTGAAGGCAAGAGCCCTAATTGATGCCTTAGGAGGTGCGAAGTGGAAGATCTAGCTTTCATCGTGGGTGGAATATTCATTGGTTTGTTTGTGGTTGGGATATTAGGCGTGGTTCTGGCTGCGCTTTCCAGAAAAGATAAGGTCTCACGGTATTGGGGAATCGGATTCGCGGTTATTTTGACAATTGTTGCCATGATTGCTTGGCAGGGATCTCCAGCACTTGGTGCCGTGCCGTTGGCGTGGGGTGTGCTGGCTGGAATAATCTCGCTTTGGCCCAAGGCTAAGTAGCTATTTCTAGCTTCTTTGCTTGGTAACCTCTACAGGGGTACTTCCAACATTTATAGGAGCTAGGGTGAGCGACGACCGCCAATACGACGCATCGGCGTTGACCGATAAGTGGCTGCCGGTTTGGGATGAATTAAAGCCCTTCGCCTCTGGCCGGGCTGATGATACCCGCCCTAAAAAATATGTTTTGGACATGTTCCCTTACCCCTCTGGGGATTTACATATGGGT
>JBJTOG010000096.1:0-4646 GCA_046074425.1 Actinomycetota bacterium | reverse complement strand
CCACTGTCTAACCAGTCCAAGCGAGGAGTTATTGATGATGGCAACCTTGATGGGAATTTGGTTGATGGTGCAGGTCGCCAGTTCTTGGTTGGTCATCTGGAAACAGCCATCGCCATCGATTGCCCATACCAGACGGTCTGGTTGTGCCACCTTGGCACCCATCGCTGCGGGAACTGAGTATCCCATGGTTCCGGCTCCGCCGGAATTGAGCCAAGAATTGGGACGCTCGTATTTGATGAACTGAGCTGACCACATCTGGTGCTGCCCAACCCCAGCAGCGAATACCGCCTCGGGACCGGAGAGTTCGCCGATTCGCTCGATGACATACTGTGGCGATAGCTTGCCATCTTCCGGCCAGTCATAGCCAAGCGGGTAGCGCTTTTTCAGCTCGTTTAGGAACTTCCACCACTCTTTGAGATCTAGCTTTTTGGTCTTGAGCTTTTTATCCAGTTCGGCATTGAGTTCTTTGAGGACTTCTTTCAAATCTCCGACGATTGGAACATCGGCATGACGAATCTTTCCGATTTCCGCTGGGTCGATGTCGATGTGAATCACCTTGGCAAATGGAGCGAAGCTCTTGGCATCTCCGGTTACTCGGTCATCGAACCTGGCACCCAAGGTAATTAGAAGGTCTGCTTTTTGTAAGGCGGTGACCGCTGGAACGGTTCCGTGCATTCCGGGCATTCCAAGGTGCTGCGGGTGAGTATCTGGAAGAGCTCCCCTTGCCATCAAGGTGGTAACAGCTGGTGCTCCAGTTAGCGCTGCAATTTTGAGAAGTTCTTTGTGAGCGCCGGCGCGGATTGATCCGCCGCCGATGTATAGAACTGGTTTTTTGGATTGCAAAATCAAATCAGCGGCTGCGCTGATTTGCTTGCCGTGGGCTTTGGTCACTGGCTTATAGCCGGGAAGGTCAACCTTCGGGGGCCAAACAAATTCTGCCTTTTGGTTCTGGGCGTCTTTGGCAACGTCCACCAGTACCGGTCCTGGTCTTCCAGTGGTTGCGATTTGAACTGCCGCTGCAATGGTTCCCGGAATGTCTTCGGCGCGGGTGACCAAGAAGGAGTGCTTGGTGATTGGCATCGTGATTCCAACGATGTCGGCTTCTTGGAAGGCGTCGGTTCCAATATGGGTGGATGCGACCTGGCCGGTGATGGCAAGAAGTGGAACGGAGTCCATATGAGCATCGGCAATTGCGGTCACCAAGTTGGTGGCTCCGGGGCCAGAGGTTGCAATGCAGACGCCGAGCTTTCCTGAGGAAGAAGCGTAGCCTTCGGCGGCGTGACCGGCGCCCTGTTCGTGGCGAACCAGGATGTGTCTAATTTTCTTGGAATCCATCAGCGGGTCGTAGGTTGGCAGGATTGCTCCGCCGGGCAGACCAAAGACTGTGTCGATTCCCAACATTTCGAGCGAGCGAATAATCGCCTGTGCTCCTGTTAGAACCTCATTTGGCATTTAGGACCTTCTCGTAGCTAGTTGAATGGGAAACCGCGACTATCCGCAGTAGGCACCCTGGGAAGCAGAGTGAACCAGCCTTGAATATTTCGCGAGAACGCCGCGGGTATAGCGTGGTGGAAGCGGAGCCCAGTTCTGCATACGGGTCTCCAGCTCCTCCGGCTCAACTAGTAGTTCGAGCGAACGAGCTGCGATGTCGACCCGAATCAGGTCTCCATCGCGAACCAGAGCAATTGGACCGCCATCGGTCGCCTCTGGTGCAATGTGTCCGATACACAGGCCGGTTGTGCCGCCTGAGAATCGTCCGTCAGTCAATAGTAGAACATCTTTGCCCAATCCGGCACCCTTAATTGCTGCCGTGATCGCCAGCATCTCGCGCATTCCAGGTCCACCCTTTGGTCCCTCGTAGCGGATAACCACGGCATCCCCGGCCTTAATCTCGCCTTTGGTTAGAGCTTCCATGGCGAGCGCCTCGCGATCGAATACCTTGGCTGGCCCCTCAAATTTCTCCAGGTCAAAGCCGGCTGTCTTCACAACCGCTCCCTCCGGAGCCAAGGATCCATGCAGGATGTTGATTCCTCCGGTTGCGTGAATCGGGTTATTCATGGCCCGGATGATCTTTCCATCGGGATCTGGTGGGTTAATACCCTCTAGGTTTTCGGCCATGGTCTTACCGGTCACTGTTAGGGCATCGCCGTGCAGTAGTCCTGCATCGAGAAGTGCCTTCATGAGAACTGGAACGCCGCCGACCTTGTCAACATCGTTCATCACGTACTGACCAAATGGTTTTAGGTCCCCTAGGTGAGGAACCTTATCGGCGATCTTGTTGAAATCCGATAGCTGCAGATCAACTTCGGCTTCTCTGGCGATTGCCAATAGGTGAAGCACGGCATTGGTGGAGCCACCAAATGCCATCAGTACCGCGATGGCATTTTCAAATGCCTTCTTGGTCATGATCTGTCTTGCGGTAATTCCCTTGGCAATTAGATTCACAACCGCCTCGCCGCTACGGTGAGCCCAGTTGTCTCTTCTTCTATCGGCAGAGGGTGGTGCGGCGGAGCCTGGAAGGCTCATACCCAGTGCTTCGGCGATAGAGGCCATGGTGTTAGCGGTATACATTCCCCCACATGCACCTTCGCCTGGACAAATGGCCCTTTCAATGCGGTCCAAATCTTCTTCGCTCATCTTCCCGGCCTTGCAGGCACCAACTGCCTCGAAGGCATCGATGATGGTCACTTGCTTTTCGGTGCCGTCGGAGAGTTTGACCCAACCCGGGGCAATCGATCCGGCGTATAAAAATACCGATGCCAAATCCAAACGGGCGGCTGCCATCAGCATCCCGGGGAGTGACTTATCGCAGCCGGCCAAGAGAACGCTGCCATCGAGGCGCTCTGCTTGCATAACGGTTTCCACCGAGTCGGCGATTACCTCGCGGCTCACCAGGGAGAAGTGCATACCCTCGTGGCCCATCGAGATTCCGTCAGAGACGGAAATGGTGCCAAATTCCAGCGGGTAGCCACCGGCGGCGTGAACTCCGGTTTTAGCCGCGTCGGCTAGCCGGTCCAGGGAAAGGTTGCAAGGGGTGACCTCGTTCCAGCTGGAGGCGACTCCAATTTGAGCCTTGCCCCAGTCGTCATCCCCCATTCCCACAGCTCGAAGCATGCCGCGGGCGGCAGCGCGCTCAATTCCGTCGGTTACAACATGGCTTCTGGGCTTCATGGATGATGGCATGGGACAAGTTTAGCTTTAGTTAGCCGGTGGGGCTAAGTGAGCTTAGAAGCCTGAATAATAGGTAGTGATGCCAGAAGAGAATCCGCTTAGCTCCCTAGAGCTATACACCAAGGCCGCCGAGCGAAGCTCGAGTGCGGTAATTGATGCCTACTCAACTTCTTTTAGCCTGGCTACCTCTTTATTGGCTCCCGAGATCCGGCAGCACGTAAAGAACATCTATGCCCTGGTTCGAGTCGCCGACGAAATCGTCGATGGTGCGGCATCAGAGGCCAGAAAAGAAGGCGGCAACATCGAGCCCTCGGTGGCACTGGATCAATTGGAACAAGAGGTCTATCGGGCGATGCGGGCGCATTTCTCAACCAACCTGGTAGTTCACGCCTTCGCCCGCACCGCCAATGAAACTGGATTTGGTCGTGCCATCATTGAACCCTTCTTTGTTTCGATGCGCATGGACCTATGGCCAAGGCGTCACTCACCAGAATCTTTTCAGACTTATGTTTACGGTTCGGCTGAAGTGGTGGGACTTATGTGTCTGCACGCTTTTGTTAAAGAATCCGAATTCTTTTCCGAGGATTACAAAAAGATAGTTAAAAGTGCTCGGGCGCTCGGAGCAGCATTCCAAAAAGTGAATTTCCTACGGGATTTGGCTGCAGATTTTGACAAGCTGGGTCGCAGCTATTTTCCGGGTGTCGATGTCGCCAGCTTCAACGAAACTCAAAAAGCAGAACTGATTTTCTATATTCGGGAAGATTTAGAGATTTCTAAGGTTGGACTATCGATGCTTCCTAAAACTTCTCGGCCGGCGGTTAGCGCAGCCCAGATGCTCTTTGCCGAGCTTGCCAACCAAATTGAAAAGACTCCGGCCGAAGAACTAATTCGCGCCCGCATCAGTGTTCCAAATTCCACCAAGTTTAAAATTCTGCTCAAGGCCAAGCTGGGAGTGAAGCCCTAATGACTCAAAAAACCGCCGTTGTAATTGGCGGCGGAATTGCCGGTTTGGCATCTGCTGCCCTGCTTGCCAAAGCTGGCATGAAAGTAACTTTGTTGGAGTCGCGCGAGAAGGTTGGCGGTCGAGCCTACATCTGGGAAAAAGATGGCTTCAAGTTCGACATGGGACCCTCCTGGTATTTGATGCCCGATGCCTTTGATCAGTTTTTCAAGCTCATGGGAACCACTGCCGATAGAGAACTCAATCTGATTCGACTCGACCCGGCCTACCAAACCCGCAATGAAGGTAGGGCTGAAAAGCTGATGGTGGTTGAGGACCTGAAGAAGAACAAAGAACTCTTTGAGTCCATCGAAACTGGCTCCGGCGAAGCACTGCAGCGCTACCTGGATTCGGCCAAAGAAACCTATGAGCTTTCCATCAAACATTTTCTTTACACAAATTTCCAAAATGCCAAAAGCTTTACTAATAAAGAGGTATTGGCCAAGGCAAATACGTTTGTGAAGCACCTGGTTAC
>JBJTOG010000095.1:0-15821 GCA_046074425.1 Actinomycetota bacterium | reverse complement strand
ATCGGCAAAGACGATATTGGCGCTTTTGCCTCCGAGCTCCAGAGTTACCCGCTTTACCTGATCGGCTGCCTGGCGCATCACGAGTTTTCCTGTGACTGTAGATCCGGTGAAGACTATTTTACCCACCTTGGGGTGAGAAATCATTCCGGATCCGATAACCGAACCCTCGCCAGGCAAAACAGTGAAAAGCCCCTCAGGTAATCCGGCTTCCAGAGCTAATTTGCCCAGAAACATACTCGATAACGGAGTCCACTCCGCTGGCTTTAGAACCACCGCATTTCCGGCTGCCAATGCGGGAGCAAATCCCCAGCTGGCAATCGTCATCGGGTAGTTCCACGGAGTGATTACCCCAACTACCCCAATCGGCTCATTGAAAGTGACGCTAATTCCACCCGCAACCGGTATTTGCTTTCCCATAAGACGCTCTGGTGCAGCCGAGTAATACTCCAAAACATTTCGAACGTGGTTGGCTTCCCAGCGAGCTTGAGAGATTGGGTGACCAGAGTTTCTAACCTCGAGTTGAGCCAGTTCCTCGATGTTGGCATCAACCACCGATGCAAAATCGTGAAGTGCCTTGGCACGGTCAGCAGGATTAAGTTTTGCCCAGAGTTTTTGAGCTTTGACAGCTTTATCGACAGCTGAATTTAGATCATCCAGGCTGCGGTGCTCGATTACCTCCATCGGCTCTTCAGTTGCCGGGTTAATTAATTGATAGCTCATTTTTGTCCTCGATATTCTTTGGCAGCCTCGATCAGTGCTTCAAAAAGTCTTAGGTCTTCCAAGGTTTGTTCCGGGTGCCACTGCACCGCCACTCCAAACGGGTGGGATTCCAACTCAATTGCTTCAATGATTCCGTCTTCAGTTTGTGCGGAAATCTTAAGACCCTCACCAACTTCGTCTATTGCCTGGTGGTGATACAAAGCGGCATTTTCCACTTTGGCTCCAACCAGCTGAGCCAGTCGCGTGTCTTCACGGACTTCGACGGATACGGGATTGAATTTCGCGTTACCCAGTTGGTAGCGGTTATCGCCCACCACGTCAGGTAGGTGCTGAATCAATGAGCCACCTCGGTTGACGTTTAGTATTTGGGCACCTCGGCAAATTCCCAAGAAGGGAACCTTCATTTCAATTGCTGCAGTGAGCAACTGGTTTTCTAACTCATCACGCAATCGATCTGGTTCCTCGGCGCTTTCGTGCGGTTGTTGACCGTAGCGCTGAGAGTCAACATCTCGCCCACCGCAAACCATCAGTCCATCGACGGAAGCGAGAATCGCTTTGGCATCATCCAAAGTTGCTGGCTGCGGAGGAACGAAAAACACGATTCCACCGGAGCGGGTTATTCCTTCGATATAGGTGGCGGGAAGCATTGCCATTTCGGTGTCCCAAACACCGGTCTGACCGCGCTGGCGATAGCCGGTTAGGGCAATTCTTGGTTTAGGTGCGCTCAAAGCCTCGGATCCTCTCCCATTCGGTGACTGAACTTTCAAAGGCATGGATTTCGGTGCGGGCATAGTGAAGGTAGTGCTCGACTACCTTCTCGCCAAAGCACTCTTTGGCGACCTTGGAGTTTTGGAACAGCTCCATGGCCTCTCGCATGGTGGCTGGAACGTGGGGGCGGTCGGCGGCGTAGCCATTACCGGTCGTGATTTCTTCCAGGTCTAGTTTGTTTTCAATTCCGTAGATACCGGCGGCAATCATGGCAGCGGTTGCAAGGTATTGATTGACATCACCACCTGGAACTCGGTTTTCAACCCGCATGCCGTGGCCTTGACCAACCACCCGAAGCGAAACGGTTCGGTTGTCCACTCCCCAGGCAACTGCTGTTGGAGCAAAGCTTCCTTCGACGAATCTCTTGTAGGAGTTAATTTGTGGTGCGTAAAGCAAAGAGAACTCTCGCATCAGGTGAATTTGACCAGCGAGGAAATGTTTGAAGATTTGCGACATTCCTCTTGGGTCGCTCTTGTCAGCAAATACCGCCGAGCCGTCAAGCCCGCGGAAAGACATGTGTATGTGGCAGGAGTTTCCTTCTCGCTCGTTGTATTTGGCCATGAAGGTCAGGCTCTTACCGTGCTTATCGGCAATCATCTTGGCGCCAGATTTGTATACGCCGTGGTTATCGCAAGTGGTGACAACCTCGTCATACAAAAATGCAATTTCTTGTTGACCGAGGTTGCACTCGCCCTTAACTCCTTCGCAATACATTCCAGCGGCATCCATCGAGTTTCTAATTTCCCGAAGCATTGGTTCCACTCTGGTGGATGCCAAAAGGTCGTAGTCGACGTTGTAATCGGTTGATGGTTTTAGGTCGCGGTAGCCCTTTGCCCAAGCGTCTCTAAAGGTGTCATCAAAGACGATAAATTCCAACTCGGTTCCGGCGTAGGCCTTCATGCCCATGGCTTCTAGTTTCTTTACCTGTTCCTTGAGAATAGAACGAGGGGATTGCGGAATCAGTTCGTGGCTGGTGGTGTGAAGATCGGTGGTTACAATTACGGAACCAGGAAGCCAAGGCGCCATTCGCATGGTTTTCATATCCGGAATCATCGCCATGTCGGAATAGCCGGTATCCCAAGATGAAATCTCGTAGCCCTGGATGGTGTTGTTTTCGATATCAACCGCCAGCAGGTAGTTGCAGCATTCGGCTCCGTGGTCAGCGATGTTGTCAAGGAAGTGCCTTGCCGCTACTCGCTTTCCGATAAGGCGACCCTGCATATCGGTGAAGGCCATTATGACGGTGTCAATATCGCCTTGTGCATAAAGGGTTTTGAGCTGGTCGATTGTGATGTAGCCAGTGGTAGCCATGGTTTCCTCTTCTTTGAGGTTGGTTTTCCAACCATCAGATTTCACTCTAGCGGTTGTCTTCTTAGTGCCAGACTAGCCCCAATCCGCCCCAAATGAACAGGGGCGGATATTTCACTTGGAAAATTTTTCCTCCAATGGTTGGCATTCCACCCCTTAGAGGGTCTAAAGTCAAAATTGCATAACCATTCACAGAGTCGTGTGTGGGAGCACCTCGGGCCTCGGGGCGTCTTTCCAGGACGGCGGATAGGAAACTATATGTCTTCGGACAACATGAAGGTCTCGGGAGTCACATACAAACGTCCCGAAGACGGTTATTTTGAAAAACGCCAGTTGCAGCGAGCGGCTGGCCTTTTTGGTCTCTGGGGGCTGGCGGTCGCGGCAGTTATTTCCGGTGACTTCTCCGGCTGGAACTTTGGTCTAGACGTCGGTGGCTTCGGAGGGCTCTTAATCGCCTTCGGAATTTTGGTCATCATGTACTACGGTCTGATGTTCTCAATTGGAGAAATGGCAGCTGCCATGCCACACACCGGTGGCGCATATTCCTTCGCCCGAACGGCCATGGGCCCGTGGGGAGGATTCGTAACCGGTCTCGCTGAAACAATCGAATACGTTGCAACCACCGCAGTTATCGTTTTCTTCTCGGCATCTTACGCCGACGGAATTACCTCGGAGCTACTGAATGTTTCGTTACCAAACTGGGTTTGGTGGATCATCCTTTACGCCGTATTCATCGGACTGAACGCATCGGGAGCACACATCGCCTTCCGCTTCGCGATTATTGTTTCCTTGATTTCGCTAGCAATCATTTTGGTGTTCTCTCTGATGGCCGCCTTCTCGGGACTATTCAGTTGGGACAACCTATTCAACATCGTTCCAACCGCAGGTAACTCAGAATTCCTACCCTTTGGTTGGGAAGGTATTTTGTTCGCAATTCCATTTGCAGTTTGGTTCTTCCTTGGAATTGAAGAGCTACCGCTAGCTGCCGAGGAATCACATGATCCAGCGAAAGATATTCCAAGAGCTGGTCTATGGGCTAGAACCACACTTATTGTTACTGGTCTGCTAATCCTGTTCCTAAACACCGGAATCGTCGGAGCCGAAGAGATCCGCGTCGCCGGTGAACCCTTGCTAGATGGTTTCCGGGCCATGGTCGGTGACCAGCTCGCAGCACTGCTTGGACTGGTAGCACTGATTGGACTTTTGGCATCGCTACAGGGAATCATGTTCGCCTACGGACGCAACATGTATTCGCTTTCGCGTGCAGGTTACTATCCAAAGTTCCTATCGGTAACAAATAAGACCAAGACTCCGTTTGTTGCACTCTTGGTTGGTGGACTAATCGGATTCGCTGCTTTGGTGGTAATCGAGGTGCTAACCGCAGTGGATGCCGAAGGTGCCGGTGCGGTTGCTGGAGCGATTGTTTTGAACATCGCGGTATGGGGAGCCATGCTCGCCTACATGATGCAGGCAATTAGCTTCCTGATTCTTCGTCGCAGACTGCCTAACCTGAACCGCCCTTACCGCTCCCCTTGGGGAGTTCCAGGTGCGGTTGCAGCGGCAGTGATTGCGGGGATCGCGTTCATTGGATACCTGATTAACCCTGCATTCCAAGTGGCAATCGCCGGTATCGCGTTCGTTTACCTGGTCATGCTGATCGGATTTGCTCTCTATGGTCGCCACAACCTCGTACTTTCTCCAGAAGAGGAATACGCGGTAGCAAGCACCAAAAAAGGCAAGTAATTGAAGTGGAACGGGCCGGCTATACGCCGGCCCGTTTTCACGATTGGATAGAGGTATGAACTACATCGGACCGCTTGATTTATTCACCATAGGTATTGGGCCATCGTCCTCCCATACAGTCGGCCCGATGCGGGCAGCAAAGAGCTTCGCGGAAGAGCTCAAGAATTTTCCAGATTTTGACCGAATTCAGCTAACGCTTTACGGATCTCTAGCGGCCACCGGTGCCGGCCACGGCACCACCAATGCACTTATTGCTGGGCTGCGCGGTGATTCTCCAGAGAGCTGTAATCCCGAAGAAGTGCTGGGGCTTTTTCAGAAAGCGATTGACGAAAAGCAAATTGAGGTTCTGGGAAAAACAACTTCATTTGAAGAATCCGATTTAGTTTTTGAAAGAAAAATCAGGCTTGAGAAATTTTCTAACGGGATGCTTTTCCAAGCTTTCGCTTTGGGCACATTGGTGCACGAGTCCACTTATTATTCAGTCGGCGGAGGATTCATCGAAAAAGAAGGTGAGGTGGCCAAAGAGCGCGGAATGGTTCCTCACCCTTACAGTTCTTCAGCTGAATTGGTTGCCCTTGCCAATAGCAAAGGTATGACAATTGCAGATATTGCCTATCAAAACGATGTTGCGATTCACGGCAAAGAAGTTGTTGATCAAAAGCTAAATCAGATTTGGCAAGCTATGAAATCTTGCATTCAAAAGGGATTAGATTCCGAAGGTATTCTTCCTGGCTATCTCAAGGTCCAAAGACGAGCTCATGCCATGCGGGCAAGGTTGGAAGAGATGTCAAAAAGTGAAAACGCAATTGGCGATCTCACCGCCGAGTGGTTACAGGCATTTGCTATTGCAGTGAATGAAGAAAACGCTGCGGGTATGAAAGTGGTCACCGCTCCAACCAATGGAGCAGCCGGAATCATCCCAGCGGTTGCTTACTTCGCTAACCAATTCCGCGGAGTAGATGATGAGCGAATCGCTCACGAATACCTGCTCACTGCCGGTGCCATCGGGACGCTTTATAAACTCAACGCTTCGATTTCAGGGGCCGAGGCCGGTTGCCAGGGCGAAGTCGGATCTGCCTGTTCAATGGCAGCGGCTGGAATCACAGCGGTCATGGGGGGAACCAATGAGCAGATTGAAAACGCTGCCGAGATTGCCATGGAGCACAACTTAGGACTTACCTGCGATCCAGTGGGTGGCTTTGTTCAACTGCCTTGCATTGAAAGAAATGCCATTGCGGCTGGAACGGCCGTTGCCGCTATGCGGTTGGCGCTCCTGGGAGATGGTTCGCACAAAATCTCTCTGGATACGGTAATTGAAACCATGCGTCAGACTGGCGCGGATATGTCCAGCAAATACAAGGAAACTTCGATGGGTGGGCTGGCTGTGAACGTGGTGGAGTGCTAAAGGCCACGCGTTATCTATCGCTAAATTTTCTCCAACCCAAATAATTTTCCTTCGAAATCTCATAAATATCTTCTGGCCCGTCTTCTTCATCAATTTGCTGGCCCACCAGCTCAAACGGCATTGATTGAATCAAATTAATTGAAGGTTGATTAGTGATGCCAACCGTGTATCTGAGAGTTTCAACTCCTGGTTGGGTAACAACCCAATCCCACATTCCTACGAGTGCCTCTCTGGCGTAGCCATTTCGTCGAAAGGGCTCTTCGATTCCTAGACCTATTTCAATCATTCCCGAGGCATCCGGCGGAGCGTGGAAAGAAATACTTCCAACTATTTCCCCTGTTTCTCGAATCACTATCCACCGCAAAAACCAGATGGCTAATTCAGGATTTGCTTTCACTTGCGGCACCCGCCAGGGCAGTGGCCCAGCGTCTCGAATTAATACCCCGGCTGGGTTAGTGATCTCAGGAAGCGGATAGGAATCGAATTCAGTTGGTCTTTCAAAAACAGAAATCATTTCTTCTGCCAAAATTTGGTATAAATCAAGACGGGGGCAGTGTATTAGGTGGCGGTTAGTTGGCACCAATTAAACCTAAACCCACCACATCGAAAATTCGAAGTGAATCAGCTCTTCTTTCTATTAGCGATTGATTCTTTTCTGCGTCCAAGGTTGAAGGTGGAGAGTAGTCCCAGAAGTAAGAATCCGGCCGCTGCCCAGGCAGCAGTCTTGGCGCCATCGGTGAATGCATCACCCGCAGCGGTTTGTATCTCCAGGGCCACCGGCTCAGGTATTCCTCTTTCAACCAAGGCTGCTGGAAGCTCGGGGATAGCCCCACCAGCCGAATCAACTACCGCATCAACAAGAACCTGGGACTGCTCGCTTGGGACATTCAGATCGGAAAGTTTGCTCTCTAGCGAACCTTGAGTTCCGGTAAAGAGCATGGTTCCTAAAACCGCGATTCCCAGAGCCGAGCCAATCTGACGAACTGTGGACTGGGATCCCGAACCCTGGCCGGCCTTTTCCATGGGAACATCGACCATGATCACACCGGTTAGCTGCGCTGTGGCGAGACCGATACCGATTCCATACACAAATAGGAATGGGGCGATAACACCCCAGCCAGATTCTTGGGATGAGAAAACTGCCACTCCAACGACCCCAGCAAGCTCCAGTAATACTCCAATTTGAACCGCTCGAGCCGGTGGCAATTTCCCACTGAGCGCGCCACCAACACCAGAGGCCAAGAATGCTCCTCCAGCTAGCCAGAGCAATACCAAACCGGAAGATACCGGGCTTAGACCAATGACGTTTTGTAGCCAAAGGGGAATTGCAAAAAGGATTCCAAATTCTCCCATGGAGATGATCAGTGCCGCTAGCGACCCATTTCTAAAGGAAGCGATTCGGAACAGATTCAAATCCAGCAAAATACTCTGCCCCATTTTTTCTCTGTGTTTTTCCCAAATCACAAATAGAACAGTTGCCAAAAGAGAGATTGCGAGCGATACCGGAATTACCGAAATTCCTTCGGAAGGCCAAACAAAATCACCAATCTGAAAAGGATTTTTTGAATTTACTTCCCACCACCCGTAAATTCTTCCCTCAATCAATCCGAAGACCAAGGTTGAGAACATCACGACGGATATTGCTGCTCCAACCCAATCCAAACCTTTGACAATCGACGGGGCTCTTGACTCCGCCACGAAGATAAAGAGCCCTACCAAAATGATTAAGCCAAGTGGCAAGTTGATCATGAATGCCCAGCGCCAGTCAAAATCTGTTGCTAGCCAACCTCCAAGAACTGGACCAACTGCAACCATGCCTCCGATGGTTGCACCCCAAACCGCAAATGCAATTCCTCGCTCTTTACCCTGGAAGTTGGCATTCACCAAAGAAAGAGTGGTGGGCAAAACCATTGCCCCACCAATTCCTTGAACGATACGAGCCAAAATCAAGGCTGACGACGAATCGCTAAGACCTGCCCAAACCGAGGAGAGAATAAATATGGCTATACCAATAGCCAGCAATCGTTTTCTTCCGATTCGGTCGGCTACCGAACCCCAGACCAAAAGCAGTGATGCAAAAACTAAAACGTAGCTTTCCTGGACCCATTGGACTTCAGTTGAGGTTAGGGCCAAATCTTTGATTATCGAAGGAAAGATTGTGTTGACAATCGTTCCATCAATAATTACCAGCGAGATTGACATCGAGATAAAGACAAGACCAATCCAACGTGAACGTACTGAAGACATTTATTCGCCACCTAGCGCATCAAAATGGGGTCTGAACTGGCCCCTCAGTTGGAACTCTATACCCGCTATGGATGAGAATCAGATTGAATAGCCGATTAGCGCCCCGGATTCTGCTCGGTTTCTCCCAGAGCCTGATTAGAGCTTGACCCCTACCTGGCGTCTAATCTCCTCGCCAGTTTGGATCACGGAAATGGTGTCTTTGTGAGACTGAAGTGGTGATTCCAGCAACCCCTGCCCAACGTATTTTGCGAAGTGGTTGATCTGATAGCAAAGTCCGGCATGACCCTGGATTTCACCCGTCTGCTCCCAGCGGGGTCCATGAGAATTGAAAAGTGCAGGCCTAAGTTCTAGACCTGAAGGGACAAAAAATGGCCCATCAACTACCAAAACCCCCAAGGTTCCAGAAACCGAAGCGGTAGTTGGTAAATGAGCTTTACCTGAAACATTAATCACTGCCTTGGCTCCAGAGCTATATTCCAAAACCGCTGATGCAAAATCTTCACTGATGCCCTCGTGCAAGGAACCGGTGGCAGTAATTTTTATCGGGTCTCCAAGCAGCATTTGGGCAAAAGAAATTGGATAAATTCCCATGTCCTGCATAATGCTTGAGCGCCCCGGTATCCAAAGTCTTTCTATGCTTCGATTATCTTGACCAAAATCTGCTTGTATAACTTCAATGTGACCTAGCGAACCGCCTTGAACAAGTTGGCGAATGATGCTGGCTTGCGGCAAGTATCTAGACCACATCGCCTCCATTGCGAAGACACCGGCTTTTTTCGCAGCGCCATATATTTCTTCAGCGTCTTGGGCCACAAGTGCCGAAGGCTTTTCTATGAGCAAATGCTTTTTAGCAGCAATTGCAATAAGTGCATCTGATTTATGAGTGTGGGGAAGTGTTGCCACATACACGGCATCTACTTCTTCATCAGCAACCAAATCTTCGTAGTTGTTGTAGATTTTTGGAATTTGAAATCTTTGAGCAAATGTTTCGGCTTTGCCTGGAGTTTTAGAAGCTACAGCAACTATTTTTTGTCTGGTGTTTTTTGCAACCGTATCCGCGAAAACTTCGGCGATATCCCCGGCCCCTAGGATTCCCCAGCGGAGCGAGGGAACAGAATTCGGGTCAATGATCTCTGGCGCAGGAATATCGGATTGATCGAAAAGTTTGGGAGCTTCTGCAAACATTGCCATGTCCTGATGCTAGCAATTTGTGCGTCTTAGGATTTCTATCGAGCGAATAGCCAAAATAGCGGCAGCGAGCCCATCGCTAAAGTTGCGAAACCCAAGAGGAATTGGGACACCCGCCCTGAAGCCCATTTCCCAAGCAGTTTTTTATCTCGAGCCAGCCACCAGATAATCGCCATCAGAATCGGTGCCGCCAGACCATTTAGGGTCGCTGCCAAGATAAGGAAGTTAATGGGCTCTATTCCAGCAAGATTTAGCAGCAGGGCAACACCCATGGACAGGACGATCACCGCGTAGAAAGCTTTTGCCTGCCTTGGTTTTAGCTCTAAGGATTCTCTCCAGCCATAAGTTTCAGCAACTGCGTAAGCAGTTGACCCGGCAAGTACCGGTATTGAGAGTAGTCCCACCCCCAAAATTCCAACAAGAAACAGCAGGCTGGCAAATTCTCCGGCGATTGGTTTTAGTGCTAGCGCAGCATCGGCCGCGCTTGAGATCTCAGTGATTCCCTGGGCATTGAGGGTTGCTGCGGATGTTGCCATGATTGCAAACATTATGGACACCCCAGTGAGCATCCCTGCAAAAACATCACCTCGCATCGCCTGAAGGTTACTAAGCCTTACTCGGCGCAGTTTCACCGCATTTGATTCCTCGATTTCTTCGGCTGCTTGCCAGAAGAAAAGGTAGGGGGAGATGGTGGTTCCGGCAAGGGCAATAAGAAGTTCAAAGGAAATTCTGGAGAAATCAAAACTAGGAATCAGAGTTGCCATTGCTACGGCCTGCCAATCCACCTGAGCCACAAATAAAACAGCCACATAAGCCAAAAGACTTAGGCATAGCCAGCGCAGAACTTTGGAATATCGGTGGTAAGGAATAAACACTTCGGTCATAGCAAGCAAAAGAGCAAAAAACAAGACCCCACTCCACTGTTGAATTGGAACTAAAAGCCCTAGCGCTGCAGACATGATTGAAAGGTTTGCAGCGATGTTTACTGTGTTTGCGATGGCAACCAGTAGAACCGCGATAATCAAAATCCAACGAGGCATCCTTGTTTTGATTATGGAAGCAAGCCCTTTGCCGGTAACTAGTGCCATTCGAGCGCAGGACTCCTGAACCGCGTAAGCAAATGGCAATAACCAAAGCGCTGACCAGAGAAATCCGTACCCAGCGCTTGCTCCGGCCGAGGTGTAAGTTCCGATTCCCGATGGGTCATCGTCAGCGGCACCAGTGACGATGCCTGGCCCAAGACGCCTTAGAAAATCGCGCTTAGCCATGGTTTCCTATCTCGGATTTGTTTTTCCAGACTAAGCATAAATTCCTTGGGAGATTGACCAGAACTTTCCTAAGGCCAGTGCTTAATTAATGTGTTTTGGATCCATCCAAAATAGGTCCCAGAGGTGGCCATCCAAATCTTCGAATCCCCAGCTGAACATAAAGCCAATGTCCTCGGCATCGTTGACCCTAGTCGCCCCGTTGGCAAAGGCTATTTCCGTAAGTCGAGTTACCTCTTCTTTCGAGTCACAGGCCAAACCCAAAATAGCCTCGGTCACAGCTTTGTCTGCAATTGGTTTTTTGACAAAACTTGCATACTTAGCTTCCTCAACTAGCATCACGTAAACCTTGTCAGAGATAACCATGCAAGTGCTTTGCTCATCAGTGAATTGAGCGTTGAACGTGAAGCCTAATTTGGTAAAAAACTCCACTGATCTGGTGAGGTTCTTAATTGGAAGATTAATGAATATTGAACCGAGCATTTTTTTAGTCTAATCAGCGTTTCCCTTAGCTGGGATAACTCCTATAGGGTCCAAGACCCAACTAGCAGGGAGAACTCGACACGGATACTCCTTTTTTACAAATGTTGCATTATTGCTACATAGCATTTATACTACACTCATGGGACGTAAACCTAAGAATGAGGAAGAGCGGGTAGCCAACCGCATCGAAGAGCATCGCACCAAGGCTGGGCTTAGTCGGCAAGAGCTGGCTGACCAGGTGGGTGTTCACTATCAAACAATCGGATACATCGAACGCGGGGAATACAGCCCAAGCCTGGTGCTGGCATTGCAGATTTCAGCTGCTCTCGGACGAAAAGTAGAAGAAGTGTTTTCTCTAGAAAGGACAAGGAAGTAATGACAAATCAAACAATGTCTGACCAGCTCGAAATCAAGATTCGACGATTCGAGAGCCGGTTAGAGGCTGGAATCATGGACTGGGTAAGGAATGACAACATTTTCAATAGTTTTCGATCAACACCTGCTCGAATGGTTATCTGGCTTCTCACAGTTGCTGTTTTATATAGCTTTCCGGTGGCAACACTATTCACTGACCAAGTACCGATGTGGGTCTATGTAGTGGCATTGGCTTTCTGCCTTTTGGTGCAGAAGATTTCAACTCGATTTGTATTCAACGATCACGAGGTAATCGATGAATACCAAATAACTCGGCGAAACAATGCATACCGACGTGCGTATCGCCAAGTGGGTGCAATTTTGGGTTTCGTGGCCTTGTTTTGCCTAGCTGGAATTCTTTACCAGGAAAAAGGAATGGGATCAGGTTGGGTCTGGAGTATTGATACCTATAAAGCCGAGTTTGGACTTGTTTGGGTTGTCGGCTTATTCGCCATTCAAAAGTATTTGTCTTGGGGCATTAAGGGAGAGCCATGGAATCCAAATAGTTAAGGCCAACCCTTCGCTCCAGCTCAAAAAGCCCTCGACCAAGCGGGGGCTTTTTGATTGGAAGGGTTGGAAAAGTTGGCGGAGAATGGGGGATTCGAACCCCCGAGGGCTTTCACCCAACACGCTTTCCAAGCGTGCGCCATAGGCCACTAGGCGAATTCTCCAACGTTGACTTGGGAGGTCAACCCTTCGAGTTTAGTCGCTTCCTCTCAGCAGTTCTTTCTTGGTTCGATGAAAGTTCCAAGGCTTTTCCCAGCCAAACCACCCGCTTTACACAGCTGAAAATGGAGTCTCTCCACTAGATTCGCTTGTTATGGAAAACCTCTTTGGCCAAATCGCTGGCTTACCTTTGCACCCACTTGTGATTCACTTCGCAACAGTTTTGATTCCCCTTTCGGCTATCGGGGTGATTGTTGTGGTGCTGAGCAAAAAGCTAAGGCGCTACTACGCTCTTCCAACCTTGGGGATGCTTCTAGTTTCAGTTCCAATTGCATTCATCGCCAAGGAATCTGGTGAACAGCTAGCCGAAGAAGTTGGTATCACAGCCGATCACCTAAACTACGGAACTCTTCTACCCCCAATTGTCTTGGGATTTTTTGCAGTTTCGGTTATCTGGTACCTCGCCACCAGGAAAGAATCACTAAAACTAATGTCGAACATTTTTGGTGTGGTGGCGATTGCAGGTGCTGCAGTGACTCTGGTTTTCACATTCCTTGTCGGTCACTCAGGAGCCGAGGCAACCTGGGGTGACACTTTTAAATCTTCTGACGATTCATCAATTCCGACTCCTTCTGAATCTGAAGATGATGATGATTCTGGTGCTTCGCAATCTCCTGCGCCGGCGGATGGGGCCATAACGATAGACGAGGTAGCCAAACACGACACCGCTGGTGATTGCTGGAGCGTAATTAACGGTGACGTTTACGATTTGACTCAATTTGCTTCTCAGCATCCTGGTGGTCAAGCTGCTATTAATTCGCTTTGTGGTGTGGATGGAACCTCAGCATTTTTATCGCAGCACGGCACTCAGCGCGATCCCAACCGAGAACTGGCCAGCTTGAAGATTGGAACCTTGGCGAAGTAGCAAATGCTCTAGCTAATAATTCACTTTCTGTTAACCGAACGCTTAGCTGGCGGCAACTCAGCCCGCCCAAGCTAGGGGCATGAGCGAATCGGCTGTTTCCCCGCAAGTCAAGCGGGTTTTGCGGGTAAAACCCACAACTAGAGCTGACAAATTGTTCTTTGGCATCTCCACTGCGGCAGCCTATTCCTCTGTAGTGCTACTGGCGCTGATTCTTGTCTTCTTAGGTTGGCGAGCCTGGCCAGCTTTTGAGCAGCAGGGAATATTCGACTTCGTCTTTGGAACTGGGTGGGTGGCAATCGATGAGCCACCACAATTCGCAATTGGTCCAATGCTTTGGGGATCACTATTGGTTGCAACCATTGGTGTTGTGCTGGCGGTGCCGATGGCAATCTCCCTGGCATACTTTATTGAATTTATGGCTCCAAAGCCCATCGCTCGTGCAGCAACAGTGCTGGTTGATTTACTCGCCGCTATCCCCTCGGTCATCATTGGTCTTTGGGGATTGGCTGTATTTTCTCCAGTTGGAGCACACTGGGGAGAGATGCTGAATAAGTCTCTCGGGTTCATTCCATTATTCGAGAATAACCAAGAGAATTTTCTACGCACACCTTTCATCGCAGGTTTCGTTGTTGCGGTAATGATTGTTCCAATCATTGCTTCCATAACCAGGGAAATCTTCAGCCAAATTGATGATGACCTAATCAAAGCTTCGGTTGCCTTAGGCGCCAACCGGGAGTCAACTTTCCGAAAAGTAATTCTTCCAACTTCGGCTGGAGGTGTGGTCGGCGGAGTGTTGCTTGGTTTGGGAAGAGCTCTCGGGGAAACCGTTGCAATCTTCTTTGTGCTGAATTTGATTTACGACGATTTCAACTGGTTCAAGATTATTTCTCCAGAGGGTGGAGCAATCGCTTCGCTGATACTTTCTAAGTTCGGGGAGGCGGGTCCTGCCGAAATTAGCGCCTTACTGGCAGCTGGAGTTGTGCTCTTTATAGCGACGCTAATTATTAACACGATTGCCGCATTTATTGTTGCCAAGGCTCAGCCCTGGAGGAGATCATGAGCGTAGCCTCAATCCATCCTTGGAAAAAATCCAGTCGCCGAAGCAAGCTACTGCAGATAATTGCCAGCGTAGTTCCAGTTGCAATTGCTACCGGTGCCTGGCAATTTGCCGGTGTTGATCTAATGGTTTCGATCCTGTTCATTCTGCTTCCGCTTCAGCTAATAGCAATCACGGCAGTTGGGTTTGTGCTCAAGGGAAAGCGCGGTGTTCCAGATGGGGCGCTGGTAGTTCTCACCTACTTCTTTGGTTCTTTCGTGATGGTGCTGCTGGTATCCGTTCTTTGGTCGGTCGTTCAGGCGGGATTTGCCGCCCTGAGTCCGCAGTTCATATTTCAGAACAACGTTTACGTGACTCCGACCACAGGTTTAGAAATTGGTGGAGTTGGTCACGCGGTTATTGGAACCCTGCTGGTGGTTGGTCTTTCAACCATCATCACCGTGCCGCTTGGAATTGCAACCGGTGTGTATCTAACCGAAACCAGGGGTAAATCCCGCGGCTTGGTGAGGGTACTACTTCAAGCCATTGCTGGGCTTCCATCCATCGTTTCTGGATTATTCGTTTACTCAATGCTTATTGTTACTGGCATTACCGCCTACGCCGGTTGGGTTGGATCCTTAGCTTTGATTCCCCTGATGTTACCAACCGTTGCAAGGGTGACCGAGGAATCGCTTCGACTGGTTCCAGTTGAACTTAGAAATGGAGCTTTGGGTTTAGGAGCACCATCCTGGCGGGCGTTTCTGATGGTGACATTACCAGCGGCGAAGTCGGGAATCGTGACGGCAATTCTTTTGGGCATCGCCAGAGTGATTGGCGAAACTGCTCCACTTTTAACCACCACTTTTGCTGCCAACAACACCAGCCTCAACATTTTCGAAGGTGGGCTAGCAACCCTGCCTACCTATATCTATAACTATATTTCCCTGGGCTACGACACCAGTATCCAAAGGGCCTGGGGTGCCGCACTAGTGCTATTGATTCTGGTGGGAATCATCTTTGGCACCGCCCGTTTTATTTCCAGACCAAAATCTCTCAAGCAAAAGAAGGTAAGCAAATGAGTGCAACTCAATTTCACTTAGAGGCGAAAGATGTCAGCGTTTGGTTTGGTGAGCGCCAGGTTCTAAAAGACGTTTCGCTGCAGTTCCCAACCAACCAGGTCACCGCTTTGATTGGTCCGTCCGGTTGCGGTAAGTCAACTTTTATTAGAACCCTTAACCGCATGCACGAGTTGATTCCATCGGCTGGTCTAGCCGGGCAAGTGCTTTTGGATGGACAAGATATTTACTCCGAGGAAGTTGACCCCAGCACAGTGAGATTAAAAGTTGGAATGGTTTTCCAAAAACCAAACCCGTTTCCAACTATGTCGATTAGAGAGAATGTTATTTCCGGCCTGAAGCTTTCTGGAAGAAAAAGTGAAATCTCCGATGAGCTGGTCGAAGAATCGCTGACTCGGGCATCGATGTGGAAAGAAGCAAAGGATCGCCTCGGCGAGCCAGCCCTATCTCTTTCCGGCGGGCAGCAGCAGCGACTTTGCATCGCAAGGTCACTGGCTATGAATCCAGAAGTGCTGCTTATGGATGAGCCTTGTTCAGCACTTGACCCTGGCTCCACCAGAAGAATCGAAGAGACCAT
>JBJTOG010000094.1:0-6081 GCA_046074425.1 Actinomycetota bacterium | reverse complement strand
CCCCGATTCCACTCCGCTATCGACTCGCACTCCAGGGCCGGATGGAGCCTTGAAGACATGGACCGATCCTGGGGCGGGCATGAAGTTACGTCCTGGGTCCTCGCCGTTGATTCTAAATTCAAAGCTGTGTCCGCGGATTTCGGGATCTGGGTAATCTAATAGGCCACCCTCAGCAATTCTGAATTGTTCGCGAACTAAATCCAATCCAGTCACCTCTTCAGAAACTGGGTGTTCGACTTGCAATCGAGTGTTTACTTCGAGAAATGAAATGGTTCCATCTTGGGCAACTAGAAATTCACAGGTACCGGCGCCGAGATAACCAACTTCCTTCAAAATTGCTTTTGAAGCGCTGTAAAGTTTGTGAACTTGCTCCTCTGTCAAAAACGGAGCCGGCGCTTCCTCAACCAATTTTTGATGACGACGTTGCAAAGAGCAGTCACGAGTTGAAACCACAACTACATTTCCCTTGCTATCAGCCAAGCATTGAGTTTCTACGTGGCGCGGTTTTTCCAAGTACTTCTCGACGAAGCATTCACCGCGACCAAAAGCAGCTATTGCCTCTCTAGTTGCTGATTCAAATAATTCCTCAACTTCGGATTCTTTGTAAGCTACTTTGATACCGCGGCCACCACCACCATAGGCAGCTTTGATTGCGACCGGTAACCCGTGCTGCTTTACAAACTCCAAGACTTCTTTGGCGTCCGCAACCGGATCCAATGTTCCAGGGGCAAGTGGCGCTCCAACTTTTTCGGCCACGTGTCGGGCCGAAACCTTGTCACCCAATCTCTCAATGGCCTCTGGTGATGGTCCAATCCAAATCAATCCAGCAGCTGCGACCGCTCTAGCGAATTCTGCATTCTCAGCCAAAAACCCATAGCCGGGGTGAACAGCATCGCAACCTGAGCGTTTGGCAATAGCAATCAGCTTTTCGATAACCAGATAAGTTTCTGCAGAAGTAATTCCGTTTAGGGCGTAAGCCTCATCGGCAACTTTGACATGAAGGGCATCACGGTCGCCATCGGCATAAACCGCCACCGATTGCCGCCCGCTATCCTTGGCGGCTCGAGCGATACGAACGGCTATTTCGCCACGGTTAGCGATGAGGATTTTGCGGATTGCGGCTGTCATAAGACAAAAGCCTATTGCTTGAGCAACGCTCTAGATTGGCGGTAATCGACAAAAAAACAGAAAAAACGCTGTGATTAACGCCAAAGTGAGGGGTAGTGAATCCCCAATTCACGGCTCATCTCCCTCAAAACACGAAGAGATAGTCCTACCACGGTGTGAAAATCACCTTCGATTTTGTCGATAAATGCCCCGCCTAGGCCATCAATAGTGAAGGCCCCCGCCACCTTCAGCGGTTCTTTTGTTGCCACGTAGTCATCTATTTCTTCGGACGTCAAAGTTGAAAAGTAAACCCCGGTGGCGCTGGAGCGACCGATTTCTTTGGGGTTTTTCGGGTCGCGGTTGTCAATCAAGTGGTGCCCGCTGTGCAGCACACCGAATTTCCCATTCATTGCTAGCCACCTCTGCTTGGCAACCGCTGGGTCGTGGGGTTTTCCAAGAATCTTTCCTTCAAATTCCAGGGCTGAATCCCCGCCAAGGATAAGTTTTCCGAAAGTCGAAGGCTCTTGCTGAATCGAGCTTGCCTTAGCTTTTGCAAGTAGTTGGACCAGTTCTGAAGCCAATAAATCGGGGTTTTCCTCGATGGCTTTTTGGGTTAGGGCTTCCTCATCGACTTGAGGCAGCACAATCTCAGGATCAATCCCAGCTGCTCGAAGCACTTGCAAACGGGCTGGGGAACTAGAGGCGAGAACTAATCTGATCACTCCACCAGACTAGCGGGCAGTGTGAAACACTTAGCAAATGACAAAAACCGAAAATTGGCAAGGCCAAGAATTAGAGCTCGAAATCGAGCGGGTGGCCCATGGCGGAATCTTCGTTGCCAGACACGAGGGTCGGGTGGTTTTTGTTTCGCACACCGCTCCGGGGGAGAGAGTTCGGGCAAGAGTCTTTGAAGATCGCGGGGGATCTTTTGCTAGGGCCGAAACCATTGAGGTTCTTGATCCATCAGCGCATCGCGTAAAACACTTTTGGAAAGAGGCGGAGCGCGATGGAGCCGGTGGAGCTGAATTTGGTCACCTTGAACTTTCTTATCAGCGTGAGCTCAAGAGCGCTGTTTTAGAAGAGGCACTTTCAAGATTTGCCGGGATTAATTCAGGTGGCGAAGTTCGTTCTATTGCTGGGGATGACCTAACAGCCGGTTTGCACTATCGAACCCGGATTCAGCTTCACGTTTCAGAAGCAGGGGTTGCTGGTCCCTATCGTGAACGATCTCACGAAGTTGTGGCAGTCAAATCTTTACCGCTAGCGGTTGAAGAAATTAATGAGCTTGGCATTCACCTAAAGAACTGGCAAGACGTGAAAAAGATTGAAATTTCTGCTTCTTCGACCGGTGGTCTTCAGTATTCAATCGACAAAAAAGTTAAGGGAGATAAGAAATTAACCGAACGGGCGCTAGGTCGATCTTTTCGGATTTCGAGCGGTGGATTTTGGCAGGTTCATAAAGGTGCCGCCGAAGTTTTAGGTTCTGAAGTTGTGCGCATGGCAAATGAACTAGATCTTGATCCAGATGCCAACAATCTAGATCTTTATGGAGGTGTAGGTCTTTTCTCTGGGGCTCTGGCAACAAAGTATGGGAAAACTCTAAACATAACTTCCGTCGAGTCATCCAAGGTCGCCACCTCTGATGCGGCAGCCAATCTGGTGGATCTGGCTAAGCATCGAGCTGTCGCCGCGCCGGTTGAGGGGTTCCTGCGGCAACAGGTCAAATCGGGCGTTTCACTTTCCGGCGCTACTGTCGTGCTGGATCCGCCTAGAGCCGGAGCCGGCAAAACAGTGATTGACTCATTGGTTAGCCAAGGGCCAAAAGGCATTATTTATGTTGCTTGTGACCCAATGTCACTAGCTCGAGATTTGAAGTTTTTGACTGCTTCCGGATACTCACTTAGGGAGATTTCATCGTTCGATCTATTTCCCAATACCCACCACTTTGAAACGATTGCTAGTTTAGTTTTGTCATGAGTCCTAAAACCACCCTCGCCTCTCTCGCCGAATTAGGTGAGCTAAATGTCGCGGTGGTTGATGATCATGAGGCTATTCGCATGGCTCTAGCAGTTGCCTGTGAGCAGAACGACATGAAAATTGTTGCAGCCGGTGAAACTGTAGATAGCGTTCTCAAAGAATTCGGCGGAAGCAATCCTGACGTTGCTGTTCTAGATCTTTCGTTGGCCGACGGTTCGAGCGTTGAAGAAAATGTTAAGAAATTTGTGACCCGAGGAATTCCGGTTCTAATTTTTTCAATTGCCGCTAAATCCAACTTGGTCCGAATAGCTTTGAAGGCAGGTGCGGCTGCTCTGGTTCCAAAATCTCACAGCATGACTGAGCTGGTTGAAGCCATTAGAACGGTCGCTGCCGGGGTACTGGTGAATAATCTACAGACCACGGCCGCAATTGACGCAGATGCTGATTTCAAGAAAGCGAAACTTTCCCCAAGGGAGCAAGAGGTTCTTTCACTTTATGCCTCCGGTCTTGCTCTCAAGCAAGTTGCTTACTCCTTGAACATTAAAGTTCCAACTGCTAAGGAGCACATTGATCGGGTGCGCACCAAGTATGCCAACATCGGCCGACCGGCAGTAAACAAAACCGAACTTCTGATGCGTGCCATCGAAGATGGCCTTATTGATGAGGGAACTCTTTAGTTGGCTATATTTCAAACGGTTCCGGAAAAACGCTTCGCGGTTGCGCGATTGGACCGAATGCTTGGTCGGGTGTATTCGATTGCTTTATTGGCAATCACAACCGAGGCACTCGTAAACGGATTTCGAGAAATAGACCGATTGAACCAATTAGTCTTCTTTGTATCCGTAGGGCTTTTTGGGATTTCGGTTCTCGGAGTAATTATTAGCCACTGGTTTTTCAAAGATGGAATCGGTTGGCTTAGAGCCGTAGCTATTTTGACAGCTATAGGTTTATTTACTTGGCCCCTGCATTTCGATCCGGTTTTCGCCACTGAAAATTTTCAACCATGGATTTGGTGGACGCTTGGAATAGCAATGGTCGCTGGCGGTACTTCGTTTCCGGCTTTTGTGAGCCTTGCTTACCTAATCGCTATTCCTACCGGATGGTTTCTGTTGAAAATCTCTCCTTACGGTGGGAGCGATTCGGTAATTGATTCACTTCAGGATTCTCTTCACTTGTTTTTATTTCCAACAATTTTGGTAGCCATGGTGACTGCATTGCGTTGGGAAGGTGCCAAGGTCGATAGAGCAAATCAGTTGGCAATCGATTCGGCTGTTGAGAGTGCAAGAGTAGATGCACTCGAATTGGAGAGATCAAGGCTAGATGCCCTGGTGCACGACAGTGTATTGACGACCCCACTGGTCGCTTCCAGAGCCAGAGATGAAGAGCATATTGAGGCTGCAGCCAAATCTGCTCGTTTGGCTATAGCCAGTTTGGATAATGCTTTATCCGGTGAAATCCAGCAAGAGAACATGACTTTGGCATCTGTCTTCAATTCAATCGAACTCTCGCTAGCAGAAAGTGATCAGCAGGTCACCGTGAGCTCCGAGCGATCGAGTGATCTTCAAATCCCTCCAAATGTTGCAAGTGCACTTATCGAGGCAACTTTGCAGGTGGTTGATAATTCCGTCAAACATGCTCCAAATGCCACCTCGCGGGAGGTGCGGCTGCGCGGACAGCAGTTTGGTTTGAAAATTGTGATTAGTGATGATGGCCCAGGCTTTCGAGTGAACCAAGTGCCAAAAGATCGGCTGGGGCTCAGAGAATCAATTATTGGTCGGGTGGAAAAAGTTGGCGGCAAAGTTTTTCTAAACACTAAGCCCGGAGGCGGAACCACAGTGGTAATTGAGTGGAGCGCGACAGAATGATTCGTCTACCTCGTTGGTTGATTTCAGTTGTCACTATTTTGTTATTGCTGAACCCGGTTCTTACGGCAGTCTTAGGATTTTACCGCTACAACAATCCCGGCTATGTGATTTTCGCTTTGGCTGCCTACCTAGCTGGTGGTTTGCTTTCAGTGCTTTATTACAAGCAGCTTCGCATGCCGCTTCCCATCGCACTGCTAAATCTCGGGCTAGCGGTAATTGTTCCGCTTTTTGTTAATCTCTCTCTCGACGAAACAGCTAGAGGCACCCAAGCAACTTGGTACGTGACGGGAATCGCCACATTATTAGCAATCAATGCGATTCGCCAGCACAAAATAATTGCTTGGATAGGTTTTGGTGTGCTCACAATCCAAATTATTTCCTGGGGTGGATTTGAAGTTTTCTTTAACGCAGGGCTGGCAGGAGCTTTGGGGCTGGTTGTTGCGGCTCACGCAATCTCGGTCGGTCTTGAAAACTCTTCCCGCGAAGCCAGCGGCTACCTTGAACTTGCTAAAAGTACTGCGGCTACTTCTGCCGTGGAAACTGCGATCCGAGCCGAAAGATCAACCAGACTGAACAATACTTTGCAAGGAGCGATGCCAATCCTAAAGAAGATTGCCAACGGCGAAATTGGAGAGCGTGAGCGAGAAGAAGCTCGTTTACTTGAAGCAGATCTGAGAGATGAGATTCGCGGGAGAATGCTACTTAACCCAAGACTAAAACTGGCCGTTAGGTCAGCACGTTCTAGGGGAGTTGAAGTTGTGCTTTTGGATGAAGGTGGTCTGGAAGGCGTTTCCGAGGAAAACGCCGAAGCCTATCGAGATCGCCTTTCAGATGAGCTTGAGAAAATTCGGGAGGGGAGGGTCACCATTAGAGCTCCCCATCAAGATCGACACAAGGTCACATTTGTGGCTTCAAGGTCTGGGACTGCCAAGCCAGATGTTTGGCTGCAACTTTAGAGCTACCCCAGAAATTCGAAGGCCCGGGTTTTGTTTCCGCCACCCGGGTCTATCCCCCAAAGTTCATTCCGCTTTCCCCTTGAAGCTATGGTGAATGAACCTTCTTTCACCGTAGCTGAGAGCTATAACGAACATCAGGTCAACTGCAATATTGACTGTCCCCACTTTGGGGGACT
>JBJTOG010000093.1:0-10912 GCA_046074425.1 Actinomycetota bacterium | reverse complement strand
CAAAAATGTTTTTGATGTTCATCCAGAAACCGACATCTACTGGTGCACAGCTGACGTCGGTTGGATTACCGGTCACTCCTATGTGGTTTATGGTCCTTTGGCCAATGGAGTCTCGCAGGTAATCTACGAAGGAACTCCAGATAGTCCAGATTGGGGTAGATGGTGGCAGGTAATCGAGAAATACAAAGTCACGATTTTATACACCGCACCAACCGCAATTCGAACCTTTATGAAACTGGGCAGGGAAATTCCAGATCGCTACGACCTGAGTTCGCTTCGAGTGCTCGGTTCGGTTGGAGAGCCAATCAACCCGGAGGCCTGGATCTGGTACCGAGAGGTAATTGGAAGAAATAATTGCCCAATTGTTGACACCTGGTGGCAAACCGAAACCGGCGCCATCATGCTCTCCCCGCTTCCAGGAATTACATCGCTCAAGCCTGGGTCTGCCCAGCTCCCGCTTCCTGGAATTGAGATGGAAGTCATTGATGATGCTGGCAAGGAAGTAACTTCCGGTGGAGGCTACCTCACCATCACGGAGCCGTGGCCATCGATGCTGCGCGGAATATGGGGTGACCCAGAAAGGTATGTGGAGACCTACTGGTCTCAGTATTCTGATCGATACTTCGCCGGCGATGGAGCCAAGATTGACGAAGACGGAGACGTTTGGATCTTGGGAAGAGTGGATGACGTCATGAACGTTTCGGGCCACCGCCTCTCCACCGCTGAGATTGAATCGGCTCTGGTTTCTCATCCATTCGTTGCCGAAGCTGCGGTAGTTGGCGCAAAGGATGAAACCACCGGGCAGGCGGTAGTCGCGTTTGTTATTTTGCGTGCCGACCAAGTGCAAGCTGCTGGCTCTGATGCCGACGTGAGCAAATTGTTGCGCGATCACGTGGCTAAGGAAATTGGACCAATCGCAAAACCGAGACAGATCATGGTGGTCTCTGAGCTTCCCAAAACTCGCTCCGGAAAAATCATGCGAAGACTACTTAGGGACGTTGCCGAAGATAGACCAATCGGAGATGTCACAACTTTGGCTGATACCTCGGTGATGGACACCATCACCGGCAAACTACACGATGGGGCTAGCGACTAAATCTCGACGATTAGTTCGACCTCTACCGGTGCATCGAGAGGAAGTACCGCAACCCCTACCGCGCTGCGAGCGTGAACTCCGCGATCGCCCAACACCGCTCCAAGGAATTCGCTTGCACCATTAGCCACTGATGGTTGGTCGATGAAATCTGGCGTTGAAGAAATGAAAGCGACCACCTTGACAACCCGTTTGATCTTTTCCAAATCGCCAATCACCATCTTGATGGCGGCGAGCGCATTTAGAGCACAAAGCTGAGCCAGCTCTTTAGCTTCCTCGGCTGAGACATCGCTTCCTACCTTGCCGGTTGTCTTAAGGGAGCCATTTACCATCGGCAATTGACCGGAGGTAAAAACTAAATTCCCACTCTGAACCGCTGGGATATAGGCAGCCAGTGGTTTCGAAGTCTCTGGAAGAATAAGGTCAAGTTCGGCAATTTTCTGTTCAATTGTTGTCATTTAGGCCACCGGTCTTTTGAAATAGGCAACTAACCCACCCTCTGGGCCGGTCACGATTTGGACCAGTTCCCAGCCCTCGGAGCCCCAGTTATTGAGGATTTGGGTGGTGTTGTGGATGATTAGCGGGGTTGTGATGTATTCCCACTTCTGCATGGTCAGCGTCCTCTCAGGGTTAGCGGGTAATCTTAAGTCTATTCACATGAAAGGATCCAGGTTATCCCCATGTTTGGACTGCTAGGGCGACTTTTTGGGCTCAGCGCCATCGCTGGTGTTCTCACCATGGCGCTAATCACACCCTTGGCAGCAATCGGTGGCTATGCCGCCTCGGCTGGAATGTCGATATTTGAAGGTCTACCCGATTACATCAAGCCGGTCAATGCCTCTCAAGCCTCTACCCTTTACGGCCTCAAAGATGGCGAACCGGTAGCCCTCGCTAGTTTTTACCACGAAAACCGAATTTCGATTAGCTACGACGACATGGGTGCAAACATCCGAAACGCCGTGGTGGCCACTGAGGACCCTCGCTTTTTCCAACACGGTGGAATCGACGTGATTTCTCTGGCCCGAGCCACCCTGGGAGCAGCAGCTACTGGTCTAACTGGACCAGGTGCCTCGACTATCACGATGCAGTATGTCAAGAACTCATTGGTGGAATCAGCCAACCTCTCGGGTGACAAGGATGCCATCGCTGCCGCTACCGCCACCACCATCGAGCGAAAGCTAAAGGAAATTCGGTTGGCAATTGCCCTAGAGTCAGTTGCCACCAAGCAAGAAATTCTTGCCGGATACCTAAACCTCTCTTTCTTCGGTAATCAACTAAACGGAATCGAAGCTGCCTCAAATTACTACTTCGGGGTCAAGGCAAAGGAGCTAACTGTTCCTCAAGCGGCGCTTTTGGCCGCAATGCTAAAGGCCCCAAACGAATACAAGCCGGATGAGGAAGCTAACCTTCCAGCCGCAAAAGAACGTCGTGACTATGTGCTCAATAACATGCGCGATGAGGGTTATATCACCTCGGCCGAGGCCGAGGAATATAAGCGAACACCGATTGAACCAAACATTCAAAAAGTTCCTACCGGTTGCGAAGCCAATCAGAAGACTGCTTACTTCTGTGACTACGTGGTTTGGACGATTAGAAACTCCCCGGAATTTGGATTGACCTTTGAAGATCGTGAGAACTTGCTTCGTCGCGGTGGACTAGAGATTTACTCCACAATGGACATCGACCTTCAAAACACCACCGACAAGGTGGTGAAGAAGGAGCTTCCGGTTGACAACCGCTGGGGACTTGGAGCGGCTTCGGTCTCGGTTCAGGTTGGAACCGGGCGAATTTTGGCGATGAGCCAAAACCGAGTTTTCAACCAGGTAGATGATGAAGATCCAAGCACCACCAGCGTGAATTACTCGGCTGACAAAGCATATGGTGGATCATCGGGTTTCCAAACTGGATCTACCTACAAAATCTTCGTGCTGGCCGAATGGCTTAGCAAAGGCTACCTACTGGGTGACCGAGTGGATGCTCGAAAGCGAGTTTGGAACGCCGAGGAATTCTCAGCCCGCTGCGGTGGCCTAGTTGGAACCTGGGAACCGCAAAACTCTAATAACGAGAAGTATGTAAACGAAACGGTTCTCAGATCCACCGTCAGGTCGATTAACACCTCATTCGTTTCAATGGCTTCACAGTTGGACCTTTGCGACATTAGAGATATGGCCATGCGGCTAGGGGTAAAGCGTGCCGATGGTAATCCGCTTAGCTACGTTCCTTCCTCAATTCTTGGAACCAACGAACTTTCACCGCTTTCTCTTGCAGGAGCAATGGCTGGCTTTGCCAACCAGGGTGTTTACTGCTCCCCGATTGCAATCGACAAAGTAATTGTTCGATCCACCGGCAAAGAAATGCGAGTCCCAACCTCACAGTGTTCGCAAGCTATGACTGCGGAAGTTGCGGCTGCTGCCACTTATGCTTTCCAGCAGGTGATTGCCGGTGGAACCGGTACTCGATCCAGAACCCCAGATGATATTCCAATCGCCGGAAAAACTGGAACCTCAGACAAAACTATTCAGACTTGGATGACTGGATTCTCCTCCAAGGTTGCCACCGCTTCCTGGGTAGGAAACGTTTCAGGTGCTCAACCTCTGGACCCAATTTCTGTGAACGGTCTTTACGGTGGTGGAATTCGCCACGAGATTTGGCGCAAGATTATGACCAAGGCCAACAAGATTTATGGTGGAGACGCCTTCCCAGCGCCAAACCCGACCTACCTTGGTGCCTCGACTGTAGTGATGCCGAATGTGGTTGGTTTGCTGCCTGACGACGCCGAAGAGTTTGTGAAGGCAGCTGGACTGTCAGTGAAAATTTCTAGAACTCAGGTGCTTTCGCTTCAGCCGGCTGGAACAGTTGCCTATGCCGACTTCCAAGCCGGAGAAGAGGTAACTCGAGGATCACTAGTTACCATCTATATCAGCCAGGGCGGTGAGGTTGTGGTTCCTGATGTTTCGGGACTCACCGTCTCGCAGGCTAGGGCAATTTTGCTTGGGGCGGGATTCTCAGCGGTGAGTGAGCCACAACCATCCCAGCCACAATTCTTTGTCTTCTCTAATACAGTGCCCAAAGGTTATGTGGTGGCAACTAGCCCTGAGGCGGGCTCCCCCGCTCAAGGCTTTGGGGCAATCCTGCTAATTATTAGCAAGGGACCAGCAACTGGCTAATTGGTGGTGGTTATCGCTTCCGTTGGCTGCGGCCATCTGGGCAATCTTTATTGAACGCGCCCTTTTTGTAATTCGTCGCCAATCAATCAAAGTTCTGCCTTCGGGATCGGAACCAATACGGGTTTTGCAAATTGGAGATATTCACCTAGCACCCTGGCAGAAACGCAAAATTTCTTTTCTCAAATCACTCTCAAATCAAGATTTTGATTTCGTTGTGAACACCGGAGATAACCTCGGCCATAAAAATGCCGTGCCTTCGCTGGTTGATGCCCTTGGTCCAATACTTAAAAGACCTGGGGTTTTTGTTAATGGCTCAAACGACTACTTTGCTCCGGTTCCCAAAAATCCGCTGAGCTATTTACTCCGCTCCTCGGCCAAACCAAATTCAGCACCGCTTGATACTGATTCGATGGTTTCCGCTTTCGAAAAATCGGGCTGGGTCAACCTCAACAACTCAAATGCCAAGTTAAAGATAAACAATCTCGAAATAAGTTTTATCGGCGTGGACGACCGGCATATCAACCGAGCGGATTTGAGTAAAGTTTCCGCAGGCGAGGGTTTCACCATTGCCCTAACCCACGCTCCCTATCTTGAAATTCTTGAGGGTCTAACGGACTTGGGAGCCAGTGTTATTTTTGCCGGTCACACCCATGGCGGACAGGTTAGATTGCCAATCATCGGAGCACTAACTACAAATTGCGATCTTCCAAATGCCTACGCGAGGGGACTCTCGGGCTGGGAATTTGGCGAACGTAGCGTGATACTTAGCGTTGTGGCTGGTTTGGGAAACTCGATATTTGCGCCGATAGGTTTTTCTGTCGGCCCGAGGTGCGAATTCTTACCCTGCTCCCCGCTTGATTTTTAGGCTAATTTTTAGAAACTGAAATTCCATAAGGTGAACATTTGGCAAACGCCAAAGCACTGCCTACGCTTCCATGCAAAAATCAAGTGTGACTAACATGCCGACTGAAAAACCTAGGGTTAGGTTATTGAATCAGTCGGCGGCAGAATTTATTGGCACTGCCCTGCTCGTTTGCACAGTTGTTGGATCGGGGATTATGGGCTCTCAGCTTTCCCTTGACCTAGGAATTGTGCTTTTAATTAATGCATTAGCGGCGATACTGGTTTTGGCGTTGCTCATATTGATCCTCTCCCCGATAAGCGGTGCCCAACTCAATCCGGTGGTTTCGCTGGCTCTTTTACTTGAGCGAAGGATTTCGGCAAAGCAAGGCTGGGCATTTTTGGGTATTCAGATTGCCGGAGCAATTGCGGGTGCAATTGTTGCAAACATTATGTTTCGGGACCAGCTTTTGATTGAAATTTCCACCAATCAGCGGTTCACGGCTGGAACCTTTCTCGGCGAAATAATCGCAACTGCGGGTTTGATTTTCCTAGTGCTAATTCTCTTGAAAAGAAATCAAGCTGAAGTTATCACTCTGGCCGTTCCGGCTTGGATTGGGGCAGCCTACTTTTTTACATCATCGACTTCATTCGCAAACCCAGCCGTGACAATAGGAAGAATATTCACGGATAGTTTTTCAGGAATAGCGCCTGCATCGGTTTTGCCTTATATATTTGCCCAATTTATTGGGGCAACCATTGGTATCGCACTAAGTAAAGGAGTAAAAAGTGAGTGATTACAAAGCAACCGTGCTGTTTGTTTGCGTCCACAACGCTGGCAGGTCCCAAATGGCGGCTGGGTTTCTCCGGGAACTTGCTGGCGACCGAGTCCAGGTCCTTTCAGCTGGTACGGAACCAAAAAATCAAATCAATCCAACCGCTATTGAGGTTATGGAAGAGGTTGGAATTGACATCTCAAATAACTCTCCAAAAGTTCTGACCGATGAATCCGTAATCGCATCTGATTATGTAATCACGATGGGATGTGGGGATGCCTGTCCGTTCTTCCCTGGAAAAACTTATTTAGATTGGCCACTCAGAGATCCTGCTGGCCAAGGGGCAGAGGTCGTCAGGGAAATTAGGGATGAAATCCGCTCAAAAGTAGAGTCCTTGATTTTGGAGATTGATTCCAAGTAATAGTTTTAAGATTCCTAAACTATTCGCTTAGTGCCCAAACATCTGGACCCAAAACAATGTAATCTCCAGATTGGTTTTCACAGCGCGCTGCCGTACCTTCGACAAAGCAACTAAAGCCAAAGGCTTCAATGCGTTGTCCATCTTCCAAAATCGGAGCCATTGAAGCATCCGACCAAGCAGCGTTGGCGCAGGTGAATTCTGCAGCTTTCCCTGCTTGGGAAGATCCAAGCAGTCTTATTTGGTAGCCGTAAGTGAATTCACAATCCGCCGGGACAGGAAGCGGTAAATAGGTGGCGTCAAATTCTCGGTGTTCGCAAATTACAAAATCATCAAATTCACTTATTGTGCACCAGGTGGGTCCCTCACCAACTTTGAAAACAATGTCCCCGTAGCTGGTTAGAAAGAGGTTCGAGTCTACGGTTTCAACGTTCTTGGGCTCCTCAGAGGGAACCAGCTGTTGGTCAATGGTCGGGGTGGGGTCTGGGGTAGGAGACTGGCTAATCTCCTCGGTTGCCGAGCAACCGGTCAGAGCAAGTGCAAGCACAATAATCGAACTGGCCCAGAATTTCTTCCCCATGCTCGAATGATAACCGCTCAAACGGACCAAAGACCCGCTCCACGCCCAAAGATTATTACGGCTGAGTAAATCTTTTCGGCTCGGTATTCAAAACTCTTTGGCAACCAGCTCTGCAATTTCATAGGTGTTTAAGGCAGCGCCCTTGCGGAGGTTATCTCCCACCACGAACATATCTATGCTGTTCTCGAAATCCAGCGCCTGACGGATGCGGCCAACGTAGGTTGGATCTTGACCCGCCACATGGTTTGGGGTTGGATAAACCCCTTTGGCTGGGTCATCCATCACAACCACCGTTGGCTGAGCTTCTAATTCCGTCCTAACCTGATCAACAGTAAGAGGGTTAGCGAAGGTGGCGTGCACGGCAAGCGAGTGAGAAACCTGAACTGGCACCCGTACGCAACTGGCGGCAACCTTTAAGTCACTAATTCCTAAGATTTTGCGGGATTCGTCTCGAACCTTCATCTCCTCGGAGGAATGCCCTCCCGCCTTCAGCGATCCAGCCATTGGAATCACGTTTAGCGCGATGGGAACCGGCCACGGTGAATCTGCCTGGAACACGCCATTGGCCTCCAAAACCTTGGCGACGTCATTAGTACTGGTTCCAGCCGCAGGATTGGTAGCAACCGCCGCTATCTCTTTCTGGAGTTGGTCAATTCCAACCGCTCCTGCTCCCGAAACTGCTTGGTAGCTAGCGACCACCAATTCCTTAAGCTGCCACTTACGGTGAAGTGCACCAAGGGCTGCCATCATGGTCAAGGTGGTGCAGTTGGGGTTGGCAATGATTCCAAGCGGACGGTTTTTTGCCTGCTCGGGATTTACCTCTGGAACCACCAGCGGAACCAAATCATTCATTCGGAAGGCTGCCGAGTTATCGACGGCAACCGCTCCGCGCTCAGCCGCAATCGGAGCCCATGTCTCGGAAACCTCATCCGGAACATCAAACATAGCAATATCGATGCCATCAAAAGCCTCTGGGCTTAGCTCAACGACAGTCAACGCTTGTCCGTGAACGGTTATTTTCTTTCCTGCCGAACGCTTGGAGGCAATAAGCCGTATTTCTCCCCAGATGTTTTCACGCTCGTTGATGATTGAAATCATCACGGTGCCAACGGCACCGGTTGCCCCAACCAGAGCTAAATTAGGCTTTCTCGACATCTTGGCTACCGCCCAGTTCCGGCGTAAACGATGGCCTCTTCATTGCCATCTAGTCCAAATGCGGTGTGAACAACCTGAGCAGCCTGATCGACTTCTTCGATGTCGGTCACCACAGAAATTCTAATTTCCGAAGTCGAAATCATTTCGATGTTTATTCCGGCTTTGGCGAGCGCACCAAACAATGTTGCCGAAACACCAGAGTGAGTCTTCATACCAGCACCAACCACCGAGAGCTTTCCAATTTTCTCATCGAACTGAATTGACTCATAGCCAATCTCGCCCTTGTCATCCTCAAGCGCTTTTAGAGCCTTAGGAAGATTGTCAGCTGGCAGCGTGAAGGAAATATCGCTCAGGTGGGTTTTGGAAACCGCTACGTTTTGAACAATCATGTCGATGTTGCAACCAGCTTTGGCAACCACCTGGAATATTTCGGCTGCCTTTCCTGGGACGTCGGGAATTCCAATGACCGTGATCTTGGCCTGTCCCTTATCAACCGCAACTCCTGCGACTATGGACTCTTCCATGGTTTCTCCTGTCGAATAGACGTGGGTGCCGGGATCGGCGCTAAAAGTTGATCGAACCCGAAGGTTCACCTGGTGGCGGCGAGCGAACTCCACAGCCCTGATATATAAAATCTTTGCGCCAGCGGCGGCCAATTCCAGCATCGAATCGATATCTATGGCATCAAGTTTCTTGGCGGTTGGCACCATGCGAGGATCAGCGGTATACACTCCGTCAACATCGCTATAAATCTCGCAAACATCGGCCTTCAATCCCGCGGCCAGAGCCACGGCGGTGGTGTCGGAGCCGCCTCGCCCTAGCGTTGTTATGTCACCACTTGAAGGATCAAAGCCTTGGAAACCGGCCACAATTGCAATCTCACCATTGTCGATTGCTCCGCGAACTCGATCTGGTGTAACCTCTGAAATTCGGGCGTTGCCGTATGTGGAATCGGTAATGATTCCGGCTTGCAATCCTGAAAAGGACCTGGATTTTTCTCCCATTGAATTAATCGCCATCGAAAGCAGTGAAACCGAAATTCGCTCGCCGGCGGTGAGTAGCATATCCAGCTCCCTAGGAGTGGCGTAAGGGTTATCGGAGACTGCATTAGCTAGATCCAAAAGCTCGTCGGTAGTGTCACCCATTGCCGAAACCACCACCACAACCTGATTTCCAGCTCGGTGAGTTTCGATTACTCGCTTGGCTACGAGTTT
Organism: Actinomycetota bacterium; assembly: GCA_046074425.1. Classification (GTDB taxonomy): domain Bacteria; phylum Actinomycetota; class Actinomycetes; order Actinomycetales; family Microbacteriaceae; genus Rhodoluna. The sequence goes on along the minus strand of JBJTOG010000093.1, from coordinate 1,669 downwards.
GATTTTTTCAGCATCGCCGACGGATGAACCGCCATACTTCTGAACGATGAGTGCCAACAACTACTCCTGGATCTGAGGGGGAAGGGGCCTCGGATCATTGAGGCAGGGTCCAAGTCTAGCCGACAGTTCTTCGCCCCTCAAAAGCCCTTCCGAGGGTAATCTCGTCGGCATATTCCAAATCTCCACCAACTGGCAATCCCGAGGCTAATCGAGAAATGGTGATCCCCATTGGGCTTAGCATTCTGGTTAGGTAGGTGGCCGTAGCCTCGCCCTCCAGGTTCGGATCAGTGGCGATGATTACTTCCTTGATTGCCGGATCGGAAAGTCTGGCAACCAATTCTTTGATCCGAAGGTTGTCTGGTCCGATGCCATCTATTGGAGAAATAGCTCCTCCAAGTACGTGATACAAACCTCGGAATTCCCGAGTCCGCTCAATAGCCTGGACATCCTTGGATTCCTCAACCACACAGATGATCTCAGAAGAGCGCCTCGGATCCCGACAGATATTGCAGAGCTCCTCTTGAGAAACGTTTCCACATTTCTCGCAGAATCTAACTTTCTCTTTGACCTCTGTAAGTACCTCTGCCAACTTTTTGGCTTGATCATCATCGGTTTGCAACAGGTAGAAAGCGATGCGCTGGGCAGACTTCGGTCCAATTCCAGGAAGCCTACCGAGTTCATCTATTAGGTCCTGAATTACTCCCTCATACATTTAGCGACCGCCAGCTTTTGGGTCGTCCATGGGTTCGGCACCAAGCATTTCTCGAAGCAGTGATTCCCCATATCGAGTTTCCTCGTTTACCATCGAGTTTCTCGATTCAGGTTGCTTTTTTTCCAATTCAGGCTCACTGTTCGCCACGGTCTCGGTGACGATAGGGATTTCGGCGGTTACCGGTTCGGAGGCTGAGTGAGTGATGGCTTCCTCAACGTGAGGTCGGAACTTAACCTGCAGACCCAAAACCGCAAAAATAGCTTTTCGAAGTGCATCGGTAGCGCGAGAGTCATTTTTGAAAGAATCCAAATCCTTTTGGCTGAGGAATTTCAAGGTTAGAACATCATCGGTTAAGTCCATCACGGTCAAAGTGAAGGCAACAACCCAGGCAGATTTGGATTCGCTTTTAACCTGGGACAGAATCTCTGGCCAGGCATCAACAATTGCTTGAGTGGAAACCGATCCAATCGAAGGTTGGTTTGAGGGTTTTGCCTTCAATTCAGTGCTAGAAGCTGGAGGAGCCGGCTTAGCAGGTTGAGGAACCTCTGGGGTTGGTGTCCCCATGTTCATGCGTCTTTCGAGGCGATCAATCCTTGCCAAAGAACCTACTTCTGTCTTATCGCTGGCAGGAACCAAAACCTTTGCACACATCAATTCCAGTTGAAGCTTAGGGGAGGTTGCTCCCGACATTTCGGTCAGGGCGTGAGCGACAGCATTTGAGGCGTGGGTCAACTCCGTGAGACCAAAGCTCATGGCCTGCAGCCTCATTTTTTCGAGCTCATCATCGGCAATTCCTCGAAGTACTGCCTTGGCATCTTCGCCAACTGAAATTACAACAATCAAGTCTCTTAGGCGCTCTAGAAGGTCTTCAACAAATCTTCTGGGGTCCTGGCCCGACTGAATCACCTTGTCAACGGAAGAGAAAACCAAAGAAGAATTTTGGGTGGCGAAGGCATC
>JBJTOG010000092.1:0-9956 GCA_046074425.1 Actinomycetota bacterium | reverse complement strand
CCCACGACCAGATGCCTCGAATCATTCTTTTTAGACTCGGATTGAAGTTCTATCACGTCACGGGAGTGCATGGCTTCAATATTGATTTTTTCCAAAACTTCTTTTTCTAGTGTGGGAAAAAGTGGAACTGTTGAAATTTTGCAATCCCAGTTGCCATCGGAACTACATATCCAAATTGATGCCGATTTAGCACCGACTACGTCCATGCAGGTTTTGGTCAAGAAAATGAGTTCTATTTGACTTAGTTTTTGAGAGTTTCTTAAATATCTTGCGGCTAAAGTTGCTCGTTCTAGGTACTGCCAAGTTTCGTGATCTCCACGCAAACCGCTAAATTGAGTGCTCATACCCCCCCTAATGAAAATGTCACTCGTAATCCCCGGATATCAATTTAGTCTCCTGATAAGACATTTGTTCGGGCGTGCATGTATTTTGGGTGCAATTGCACTGATTTTGTATCCCCTTTGAGATCAGTATTGAGGCAGTTCCATCATTCAAAGAACTCAAGGGGGTACTTAATGGAAACTTGGAAAAAGGCCTATGCGGTAGGCTTGGCTTCAATATTGGCGTTTGGATCAGCGAGCCTACCTGGGGCATTTGCTGCCAAACCCAGCGCAGGAACTAAGTCCACCATTACCGATGGTGCTGTCTACACGAATTTCCGGCCAGCATCGGATGTTTTGGGGGTTCAAGAAAATGAGACTTGGTCATTTGATCCCGCTCAAGCTTTGATTTCTTGGCAGCTGGTCAATGCGAATCCGCTACCAACTACCGTCTCTTGTTCTGGCGGAGGTTGCAAAGACCAGACTTTACTTATTGAATCAAGCAGGACTATTGCCTTTACTGGTCCTGCACCAGCATTAGTCATGACTCAGAGTAATTGGAATATTGAGCAATGTTCATTCTGGACTGGCGATACTTTGGGTTCATACACCATGAAGCAATCGATATCAGATCCAGCGGTTGGCAGCGGTGGATCAAAATACCAGATAACCCGAAATTACGATTTCGTGTATGAAGGAACTGGAATTGAACCAAAAGCCTTCTGGACCTTGGTTGGACAGAGCGAACCTGGAACCGTAAAGGTAAACTTCGGAGGAAAAATAGCTGGACTGTCGGGAATGACATGGACTGGAGGATACAAATATTCATTCTCAATTTCATCTGGGGTAATTGATAATCCAACTTTGGTAGTGACTCCAGTAAACTCAGATGGTTCTTTAGGAGCTCCGACCTCGTATCCACTTTCCTACCAATACCTGAATGCACTGTCTGATGGATTTAGTGACTTTGGTATCGGACAGGTCACCAATGGTTATGGATATGGATACAACTTAAATCAAATATTGTCACCACCCGATATTCTTTCCGGAGTATTTCCAAGTACTGGCTCCATCCCAGCACAAGACGCCAGGGCAATTCTGAATTCAGATGCTCATTTGGGCAACGACAACGGCGGTTCTGACGGTTCTGCCCTTGCCTATATTCAGCTATTGCCTTTCCAAGTTGACCTTCCGGCTGGAAATTTCCAGTATTCGTTGCAAGCAACTGTAAAAGGTTTATCAGGAGTTACTGATGGAAATTCAATCACAGTTGCAAGGCGAGTGAACTACATCGGACTAGATAACTGCCAGTAAGGGGTGGTTCTCGGCAATGATGCATACCTATGGGTGTGCATCATTTGCTTTTAACCGAGGTACTTCTCAAACAGTGCTCACACATCCACTTACTTTTCAGAAAAGTTGAACTTATTGACTAATATTGAGGTAGAGAAATAAATACTTGATTGGATTGACTACGGATCAGAAGGTAGGGGGGTTCGAGTCCCTCCAAGCGCGCAAGTGTAAATTCAATTTCTCCAGGTTTACAAATCTCCTAAAAGCTGTTTTTGTTTGAGTTTTTACCACTTACAACTTGCAGTCTTGTTGTCCCATTCGCCTTGGATTCGCCATGCGTATCCACTCGAACCTAGAGTTACGCCTGCGTTAGTAAATTTCCAGGCGCACTTGTCTGCGTTTTCGTATCCGGTTTTGTCATACCAGGCGTTTAGTTGTGGGTCAGTCATTGCTTCGGCCAGCTCGTGGATACTCACATTGGCGAGAGCCTCGGTGCCTTGGGTATAGACGGTTTGAGAGTCGCTCGGATCGCACCCGCCATCGCCATCCAAGCTAAAGAAAAATGCGAACTTTATGACTTTGCTCTGACCATTTGAACTAACCGTTCCGGCCGAGTGCCAAGCGCAGTATCCTGCTGTGCCTCTAGGTAGGTCTGTGTATACCGGGTAGTAGCCATCATTTGAAAGGGAATCAAATCCAACCACTTTCACGACTTCATTAAGCACATCGGCAGTTTTGGATGAAGCGGTGGTGGTTTTATCAATTTTTTCGGTAAATAAAGAAACTCTCTTTGAGGTATAGATCGGGGAGAGTGAAGACCCTTGGTAGTACTGGGTGGAAATTCCAGCATGAGCGGAGTTGTCGTAATCCCGGTAGAGCGTAGCTAATCCTGAAACTTTGTCAGATGCAAAAGTTGCGTCATTCCATTTTTGACCCCAATAGATAGGTGTGATCTGAACTGGGTTAGTCATCACTGGTCCACCATGGTAGGTCAGATTGCTCGTTTGCGATGCAGGCTTACCTGCCGCTGCTTTAGTTTGGAATATTTTTGGAGCTTGAACTGAAACCACATTCGGGAGTGCCTCAGGAGCCTCAGCTTGGGCAGGTATCGAAATACCTGCGGCACTCAGGAGGATTGCAGTTATGGTTGCTACTTGAGCTATTGAGTTTTTCACTGTGTCAGAGTACACCCCAAGCTCAGCCTTAGAGCCACCAATAACCTGAGTTTTTGGGGACGAGTGCTAGAGTTGCCAAAATCAAGCCAAAGGAAGCCAGATTGACTAATAGACCAACTGCCCTGATTACTGGTGCCAGTAGTGGAATTGGTGCCGAATTTGCCAAACAACTCTCTAGCCTGGGCTATGACCTAGTGTTAGCTGCTAGAAGAGTGGATCGCATGGAAGCCCTTGCCGCGGAGCTGAGAAAAGCTCACGGTGTTGGGGTGAAAGTAGTAGCTGCTGATTTAGCGCAGTCGGGGGCAGCGGCAGCTCTTTCAAGTCAAATTGGGGACACCAGCATTGATTTTCTGGTCAACAACGCTGGTTTTGGACAGGTGGGTAAATTTTCCCTGGAAGACCCGACAGTTACCAAGGATGAACTATTTGTAAACATCTTTGCTCTCACCGAACTTACTAGGATTTATCTCCCCAAGATGGTTGCCCGAGGTGCTGGGACAATTGTGAACATTGCATCTACAGCGGCCTATCAACCTGTTCCAAACATGGCCGTTTACGCCGCCACCAAAGCCTATGTCCTCTCTTTTACAGAAGCCATCTGGACGGAAACCCAGGGAACCGGTGTAAAAGTTTTGGCGGTATCCCCAGGCGGAACAGAGACAGAATTCTTTGAAGTTGCGGGGGCGAGGCTTTCCAGCGGCGCGCTTGCTAAACCTCAAGAAGTTGTGAGTGCAGCCATGACGGCGCTAGCAAAAAGCGAAAAGTCCCCTTCAGTGATTGTTGGTACGGGGAACAAACTAATGGCAAATGCCACTCGATTTGCCCCAAGAAGGCTGGTTTTATCCCTTGCCAATCGAATCATGAAGCCAAAAAAGTAACCCGACTGGACAAAACTTCCAAAACAACCACAGTAAAAAAGACATTTATAAAAGTAACGCTCCCGAGAAAATCTTGGGAGCGTTACTCAAATCATTATTGTCTAGAGGTTGTTGCAGCGTCCCTGAAGAACGAAGGCTCCGTTTCCAGCCTTAAGCCAAACATTTGGATTTCCCCCGATTCCAACAGCATCGCGTTGTCCAAACGGGTATGAGTCCGCTAGTTCGGATGTATTAATTCCCAAAGAGATGCTATCTCCCGAAACGTGATAGCCGTAGCGATCAAACGTCTGGCCTTTTCCGATGCCGGCAACGGATTCCCCGCCAACTTTCAATCCACCATTGGAGTTATCCAAAATTTTGTTGGAGTAGACAAGAGCGGCAGAAGCGCTAAAACTTGCATTCCCCGGGCTGAATCTTCCGCCAAAGTTCACTTTGCTGGATTTGGTGTTAGTGAAGCATGGGCCTTGAGTATTTCCAATTACTGAGCCATTGAAGTCGAAAGCTGCATTGTTTAGCAAAACCCCGTTGCTCTGCTGAGTTGGGCTGTTGCAACGGCCTAGCAATTCCCAGGAGTCACCATCGTTGTAATAAACGTAAGGGTTTCCCATTCCTCGGTTGGTTTGACCTTTGCTGAAACCGTTTGCTGACACTGTAAGTGGAATGGTTGTTAGCTCGCTTCCATCAGTGACGGGAACGATGGTGCTTTTCCCGGACTTTTTTATGAAGCCCAAGCCGGAATCCCAGGAGACTGAAGGATTAGCAAATGCGAGCTTGATTTCGAGGTTGAGTGACTGGCCTCGTCTTCCATTGGCACCAAGGCTAACCTCAGATCCGGTGCTGTTGCAGCCCAAAGCCAATTCAACTGCCACTTGGTTATTTACCGATCCTTGACCAGTAGCACCTACTGCTGCCATAGCTGGAACATTCGAGCCAACGACAATCGCCGCCGCAACCGCAAAAGCGGCAATTTTGATATTCATGATCCCCCTGAGGTTTTTGGAAATAAGTGAGTGCGATCAGCCAAAGCTGATCTCTAAAGAAACGATACCTACTAGCCGACTAATGACTTGAGAAATACACGAATTTGACCCCTAAAGGCTCGTTTTGCGCTGTATGAGGGGATATTTCGGGTTCAAAAATGTGTGGTTAGCACCCCTCAGTGTCAGTGTTTTTCGGGTTTTTAGAGAAATGACTCTGAGATTAGCTGAATTTTATGACTATGGAGAATAACGAACATGTGTGGTAGCCTAGGGTCCGACTCGCTAGAGTTGTTCTAAGTCAAGGGGTTAGTGTGAAATTGAGAGAGCGAATCAAGGTTGGACGTGAGTCCGGGTTTACCCTGATTGAGTTGCTTATCGTTGTCGTTATTCTCGGAATTTTGGCAGCAATAGTCACCGCCGCTGTTTCTAACGCTCGCGACCGTGCAATCGAAGAATCTTGTAAGGCAGCAGCAGCTACCACTCTTCGCGCCATGGACAACTTCTATATGGACAATGGTCGCTGGCCAAATGTGAACAACACGTCGAAAGCCATTACCGAGACCCTTGTTCCGAAGTACCTCAAATCAATGCCTCCATTCACCGTGGCTCAAGGAAAAGTAGGTGGAGGTTATTACTTTGAAGTAACCCCGCTAGGCTCCGGCGATGACCTGCGATACCGCTTCCAAGGATTCAAGGTTGGAACTGATACTGCGGGTGCTGATGCCGGTACGACTCTTGGCACAAAGTGCCAGCTCGGAAACTAATAAGTTTCGAAGACTTTAGCTTTTGCTTGATCTTCAGCTAGTTTCAAATTGAGCGCTTTTTCACATTTACTTCCGAGGCCTTTTTTGGCCCCGTACTCAAAGCCCTCATTTTGGAAGTATCCTTGTATTTGGACCTAATCAGTCTTTTCTGATTTCAACTAAAGGCGTTTAAAAATGAGTACCATCCCTGGGGAGATTGAAGCTCTACTAACCAGAACCGTCGAACTTGGGGCATCAGATCTACACCTTTCTTCTAGGTCGACTGCGGTCATCCGTATCGACGGAGAACTTCATTCACAGCCCAACTCTGTGATTTCCGCTACTTCCCTAAAAGCTTTAGTCAATCATGTAAATCCAAAACTTCTAGAGCGGCTAGAAGCCAAGGGAGATTGCGATTTCTCATTCAGCCACGGTCCAACCAGTCGATTTAGAGTAAACGCCTTCAAAGAACGTGGTGAGCTCACTCTCGCAATTAGACTTTTGAATTCTGAAATTCCTTCCATGGATGAATTGAATTTGCCGGAAGTGGTAAAAAATTGGCCCAGAAAGGGCACCGGTTTAGTTATTGTGACGGGACCGACCGGAAGCGGAAAGTCAACAAGCGTTGCCTCCATGGTGAACGAAATCAATACCAACATGGAACGTCACATAGTGACTATCGAAGATCCGGTGGAGTATTTGTTACCACCGAGCAAAAGCACTGTTAGACAACGTGAAATTGGTGTCGACGCTTCCGATTTCGCAACAGCAGTGAGGGCTGGTCTCCGGGAAGATGTCGACGTCATGGTGATTGGTGAGATGCGAGATCTCGAGACCATATCGGCAGCTATTACGGTCGCAGAAACCGGACACTTGGTATTTGCCACCCTTCATACCTCAAGCGCAGCCATGGCAATCGATCGAATGATAGATGCTTTCGAACCAGCGGAGCAGCCCTTAATTCGTTCCCGATTGTCCTCCTGTTTGCTCGGAGTGATGTATCAAAGACTTTTGCCAGCAGCATCCGGGGGCCGCATCGCGGCTTACGAGGTTTTGGCAGGTTCGAGTGCAGTTAGAAACCTAATCAGAGATGGCAAAACTCACCAAATCCCTAACGTGATCTCAACCGCTCGAGGCGAGGGAATGCAACTTCTAATTGACGCCATCGATGGTCTGCTTGATCTAGGTCTTATTACGCGCGAGGATGCCTCTGACTTCGTAGAGGCAAACCTCAGAGGCCGATAATTCGGAGAATTCTGAATATGGAGAAACGTAAAGCAAGTGAACTTAGTATGAATGATGTCCTGAACTCAATACCTCGCGTGGCGCAGGTAGAAATTGGAGTCGTTCCGCTAAGACACGATGGAACCAAGATGCATTTTGGCCGCAGTGCCAGTTTGGATGAGCAGCAGCTAGCAAGCGCTCAGGCTAGATTGTCTGCGGTATACGACAAACCTTTCACATTTGTTGCTGTTCCGGATAAGGTTCTCAATGACTTTTTAGCTATGGATTACTCGACCATTTCGGCGGAAGAGCTTTCGGCTCGGTTGGGGACAGTTCAAGCCAACACCGAAGGTGCAGTTGCCGAATTGGTAGACAAGATTCTCTCAGCGGCGGTAAATTTACGCGCATCCGATATACATGTCGAGCCAACTGCGGATAAATTACTCATTCGTATTCGGGTGGATGGAATGCTGGAAGATTTGGTCAGATTACCTCAATCACTAGCTGGCCCATTAGTTAGCAGATTAAAAGTCCAGGCTCAGATGAACATCGTTGAAAGACGCCGTCCCCAGGATGGCCAATTCAGCTCCAAAGTCGGCTCCGAAGAATTCGATATCCGCGTCGCGACTATCGCCACCCTTTATGGCGAGAAAGCCGAGCTAAGGCTTTTGTATACCACCCGTGCCGTTCAAGATTTGGGAGAGCTAGGAATCTCCCCAACATCTTACGACCGCTATAAGCGAATGATTCAGTCTCAGAACGGTCTGATAATCGCCTCCGGTCCTACGGGAAGCGGAAAGACCACCACGCTACAAAGCACCCTACGGGTTCTCAACACCCCGGATCGGAATGTCTCTACTATCGAGGATCCGGTTGAATATATAGTTCCGGGGGTTAACCACGTTCCAGTGATTGAAGAAATTGGGATTGGTTTCGCGGAGCAACTTAGAGCCCTTCTGAGGCAAGACCCAGATATCATCCTGGTTGGTGAATCACGAGACAGTGAAACAGCCAGAATTTCGTTTCAAGCCGCAATGGCTGGGCGATTGGTGCTAACCAGCATTCACGCCTCAGATGCGGTAAGCACCATTCACAGGCTTTTCCAAATGGATGTTGAACCACATTTGGTTGCAGCAGCATTAAGAGGAATTGTCGCTCAGCGATTGGTTAGAAAAAATTGCGATTATTGCACTACTTCTTATAAGGCGACAAACTCAGAGAAGTTGTTGCTAGGGTTCGGCGCTGAAGTCGAACTGAAACTTGCTCGAGGCGTAGGCTGCTCACTTTGTCGCGGATCAGGTTTCCTTGATCGCATCGGGGTATATCAGATACTTCCGATCTCAGATAAAATGAGAGATCTAATAGCCACAAGACCCGATATGGCCACTCTCAATGATCTTGCCAAGAAAGAGGGAGTCAAGTCTTTGGCTGCCGAGGCCTATGAATTGGCGATAAGGGGACTTACCACAATTGAAGAAGTTAGTAGATTAGTGGGTTCTGATGTCTAGTGATCTCCAGACTCAAGCTGCGGGCGAAAAAGATACCGCATTAGAGACTCGTTCTTCTCGGAAGTTGAAATTTGCCAAGCCTGCCAACAAAGAGGCAAAGCCTAAACCTTTTAGCTTCAGAGCTCTCGTCAAAGACGAAAATGGCAAGACCAAGGTAATCCGCTTCAAATCGCTCTCACGTGCCCAGGCTAGACAATACATTGTTGAAAAGGGCTATGAACTTGAGCAAATCAGGCAACTGCCGCCACTAGGCAGCATAGAGATCGGTGGCCGAGTGCCGCTGAAGACTCTGCTTCATTTCACTCGACAGCTGGCCTCATTCTCAACGGCAGGTATATCAGTTCTGGACGCTCTTGCACTATTGGCAAATGAGTCAAAAAATCCTCGAATGAAAAACGCAATAACTTCAATGATTTTTGACGTTCGAGAGGGCGATAGCCTAGCTCGGGCAGCGGCAAGCCACCCAGATGTCTTCCCTGAGTATTACGTTGCAATCTTGCATTCTGCCGAACGAAGTGGTGACTTAGCAGAGTCCACAGAGACCCTAGCTGGCTACCTAGAGCGAGATGTTACCTCGGTTAGAGCTATTCAATCTGCGCTATTTTATCCAGCCATTTTGTTGGCTGTTGGAGTATTTGCCGCAATCGTAATCACGGTTGTGGTGCTCCCTAAATTCCAAGAGTTGTTCAATTCTCTTGCCGTTACACTTCCGCCAGCAACTCAGCTACTACTTGACATATCGGCGTTTATGTCTACCTACTGGACATTGATAACGGCACTTATTGTGGCGATAGTTGCCTTTATTTTTATAATTCGCCGAACCAGATCGGGCGCATTGGCAACCGATCGTCTTGTCTTAAGAATTCCCATTATTGGAAAGCTTCTTAACTTCATTGCTCTAGAGAGATTTAGTCGAATTCTTGGAAGCCTAATGAATGCTGGAGTTCCACTTACTGACTCGCTAAAGCTTTCCTCGGGAGTCACTGGAAATAAGGCCTACGAAAAGGCAGCTCTTGAGATTCGTGATGGAGTTCTCAGGGGCGATGGTTTATCGGCCCCGATGGAGCAATCAAAGATGTTCCCACCTGAAACAGTTCAAATGTTCAAAGTTGGAGAAAACTCAGGTCGGTTGGCAGAGCAACTTAATCATTCAGCAAGGTATTACGCAAGCGAGGTCGATTATCGACTAAAGAACCTAACTTCATTGATTGAACCTGTGATCTTGATTGTTATTGGTGGCGGAGTTGGATTTATAGCGGTTGCATTGATTTCTGCCATGTATGGAATATATTCTGGTTCAGAAGTGGGTGGGGTTTAGGTGTTCAAAGCCTTCTCCAAAAAAGGTGACTCTGGATACACCCTAATCGAAGTGGTTGTTGCCATTGCACTACTTGGTTTTGTTGCCTTAGCAATTCTCAACTCAGTAAGCACTGGAACCAAAACCGCTAGCAAAATTGTAGTCAAGCAAGAGCCTTTCCTAGCAATCTCTGCCGCGGGGGAGATTATTGCTCAGACTAAGTTTGTTGCCTGCAACGCAAATAACCCCAACCCCTACTCCACACTCGCGCTTCCGAGTCGGGCCGAGGCAACTGTGGCAATTGTCGGAGTATCGGCAATAGATAAGAACGGGTCGATTGTTCCCTGTTCGGATTGGCCTGAAGGTAAGCCCGCCTCTATGCTTCAGCAAATTCAACTAACGGTGACTGACTCGAACTCCAACACCGCAACCAGAACCATCAGCAAACTTTTTTCTTCTCAAACTTCCGAGTATGGAAATTCCGGTGACTTTAAGGTTCAGTCTCTTAGGATTTCGCCAATCGCTTCTGGCACCACAG
>JBJTOG010000091.1:0-1177 GCA_046074425.1 Actinomycetota bacterium | reverse complement strand
GAACTTGAGCTAAAGAGCGAAAAGGTAATTATCGATCCTGGTTTTTATACCGAGCCGATGGGCGAGGTGAGCGGGGTGGTAGCAGTTGTCCTAACCCATAAACACGATGATCACTGCTTTGAGGCTCAGCTAGAGAAGATTCTGGAAACAAATCCAAAGGCCAAGATCTTTGGAACCGCAGAGGTGGCCGAAAGGCTAACTGGTTTTGAGGTCACCACGGTTTATCACGGCGATTACTACGAGGTGGGCAACTTCAACTTCGAATTCTTTGGAGATATGCACCAGGAGATTCACCGCAGCATTCCGCTAATTCAAAACACCGCGGTGATGATCAATGACACCCTTTACTACCCCGGGGATAGCTACACCACACCAGACAAAAAGGTAAAACTACTGGCCTGCCCAACTTCAGCACCCTGGCTCAAAATTGGCGATGTGATGGACTTTTTGGCCGAGATAAAGCCAGAGCGCTGCTTCCCAACTCACAATGCCTTACTGAGTGATTTGGGTCACGAGCTGAATAACTCCAGGGTCAAGATGGTGACCGAGCAATTTGGTGGAAAGTTTGAGTATTTGAAGGTGGGCGAAGCCCTAGAAATCTAATGGCTGGGGTACCTGGACTCGAACCAAGAACAAATGAACCAGAATCATCCGTGTTGCCAATTACACCATACCCCAAGGGTCGAACCCTTCCGGGTCCAGCTACTCATACTACCCTAGCCGCGGGCGAAAGCCTCAAGCCGAGAAAGCGTAGCCTGCTTACCTAGTATCTCCATCGATTCAAATAGCGGTGGCGAAACCCTTCTGCCCGAGATTGCAGTGCGGAGCGGACCAAAAGCGTTTCGGGGCTTTTCTCCCATTTGCTCGACCAGAGTCTTATTCATCAAATCCTGAATCTTCTCGGTGGTGAATTCATCCAAACCAGAAAGAACTTCGGCCGCCGCCAAAACTATTTGCTTGGCGTTTTCTGGAAGTCCCTTGAGGGCTTCTTCTTCCATCTCGATAGTTTCCGTAAAGAGAAAACCAAGCATTCCGCTTGCTTCTCCCAAAACCGTGATTCTCTCCTGAATCAGCGGTGCTGCCTTTTTTAGAATTTCCAATTCCGATGGAGAAGGTGGGGTCGCAACTAAACCCGACTTCTGCAAATAGGGAACTAGGCGATTTTTGAAATCCTCGG
>JBJTOG010000090.1:0-2205 GCA_046074425.1 Actinomycetota bacterium | reverse complement strand
AACCATCCAGTTACAAAAGATATGCCAGGGACACCCAAGAAGGTGTCCCCGGGTCGACCCTTGAGCTTTACAAGCGACTGATCAAAGAGCGTAAGCAGTTTGAGATGGGCTCTGGCGAATTCCGCTGGGCACCGGAACACTCTTCCGATTCGACACTTGCATACATCAATAACGGCGTTCTGGTTCTAAGCAACTTTGGACCAGACTCAGTTGCTCTTCCGAAGGGCAAGCTCCTGGTCACCACTCAGCACGACCTCACAGTCGAGGGTGTCTTGGAGCACGACCAGACGGTATGGATCAAGCTGTAGAAATTCACCCGGCCACCACTGGTTCCCAGTGGTGGCGCTCGGGTGTGATCTATCAGATTTACCCGCGGTCATTTGCAGACGCCAACGGCGATGGAATTGGTGACCTTCCCGGAATCACTGCAAAGTTGGATTCTCTTGCTGCTGTAGGGGTTGATGCCATCTGGCTGTCTCCGATTTATGTCTCACCCCAGATTGATGCTGGCTACGACGTTGCCGATTTTCTCGACGTTGATCCACTATTTGGTGACCTGGCTGATTTTGACGCACTGATTGCAAAGGCTCATTCGCTAAATCTCAAAGTAATGATTGACCTGGTTCCTAATCACACATCAGATCAACACCAATGGTTTCAAAAAGCTATTGCATCAAAGCCTGGATCTGCGGAGCGAGATTTTTACCACTTCAAAGATGGCAAAGGCGAGAAGGGAGAACTTCCTCCTAACAACTGGGTGTCGATGTTTGGCGGATCAGCTTGGACCAGATTGATTGAATCGGATGGAAAGCTAGGTCAATGGTATTTGCACCTCTTTGATTCCTCTCAGCCGGATTTGAATTGGGCAAATCCAAATGTGAAAAAGGCTTTTGAGGAAATACTCCGATTTTGGCTAGATAAAGGAGTCGATGGATTCCGGGTTGATCAACCACACGCCATGGCCAAAGCCGAGGGGCTTCCGGATCACCCCTACGTCGATGAAGCTGGTGCTGGATTCATCGAAGGTCGAGAGAATCCTCCGATGTGGTTTCAAAAAGAAGTTCACGAGATCTTCCGATCCTGGCGAAAGATTCTCGACTCCTACCCTGGCGAAAGAGCGATGTGCGGGGAGGCATATGTGCTTCCGCTTTCTTTCATGGCCAAGTGGGTTAGGTCGGATGAATTTCACCAGACTTTTAACTTTCGTTTTCTAGATGCTGGTTGGAATCCAAAGAGCCTCTATGAAGCAATCAATGAGTCCTTTTCGGCCTTTGACGCAGTTGGTGCTCCCTCCACCTGGGTGCTGAACAATCACGACGTGATGAGATCGGTTTCCCGATTCGGCGGGGACTATGGACGCACCACTGCTTCCGACGGCGTTGGACCAGAGGGGATTCAACCGGATAACCAATTCGGCCTTCAAATTGCTCGCGGTGCGGCTCTTTTCATGCTCGCTTTGCCGGGAGCGAGCTACCTCTACCAGGGCGAAGAACTCGGACTTCCCGAGCACACCACCTTAGAACCGCAATTTCGCCAGGACCCAACTTTCTTTAGAACTGGAGGAAAAAGAGTAGGGCGAGATGGCTGTCGAATTCCACTTCCCTGGCTTGAATCTGATCTAGCTAACGGCTTCAGTTCAACTGGACTCAGTTGGCTCCCGCAGCCTGCCAGCTACGCAGCGCTTTCAAGGGCCAATCAGGAAGGTGATGAGAATTCAACCTTGAATCTCTATAAGAAAGCCTTGAAGCTCAGAAAAAAATTCTCGCTTGGTGAAGGCTCATTCGCATGGCTCAAAGAGTATGTTTCTGATAACGCACTCGGATTCAGAAATGGCGGCATGTCCGTAATCTTCAATTTTGGCGAGAAGCCAATTGAAATCTCAGACCATGAGATTCTGATTTCTTCCCAGCCCCTTGAAGGGAAGCTGGGAATAAATCAGTGTGTATGGTTGAGAGCTAAGCCTTAGCCGATTTGTGTCTTGGCCACCAAAAGTACTTGCCGGTGATGAACGCTAGTGCTGGAACAATTACCGTACGAACCAGCAAGGTATCCAGCAGAACACCTATTCCTACGATGATTCCAATCTGGTAAAGCGCAATTAAGGGAAGCACTCCAAGGACGGCAAATACGGCCGCTAGCAAAATACCAGCACTGGTGATAACGCCACCGGTTGATGCCAGAGCTTTGATCATGCCTTCTTTCAAT
>JBJTOG010000089.1:0-2089 GCA_046074425.1 Actinomycetota bacterium | reverse complement strand
CACTGGGAGATCAAAACTTTGAAACCCCACTTGAAGAGCTAATGCACCACCCGGTCTCCAGGGTGGTGGTGCTCTCTCCTAAGCACGATGTTGATGAGTTTTTGGGAATTGTTGCCGAGATTGGGCTTACCTCGGTGAGCTACGCCATCGGATACACCGCCTGGTTGGATATTTCACCGCAGGGAGTTTCCAAGGCGAGTGCTTTAGAGGTGCAGAGAGAGCGGCTTGGCATTTCACCCTCACAGGTACTGGTGATGGGAGACGGCAGAAACGATATAGAGATGTTTCACTGGGCCAAACTTGGCGGCGGCTTAGCATTCGCCATGGGTCAGGCTCCGGAAGAGGTTAGGTTGGCCGCTTCGGATGTGACCTCATCGGTTGAGGACGATGGAGTAGCACAGGTGCTCTCTAGCCTTGAGGGTATCCTTTTTTCCCGAGCGAACTAACTGGGCCTTCTTCCTTCCACTAAACTCGTTTGCGGAGGTCTGTCCGAGCGGCCGATGGAGCTGGTCTTGAAAACCAGTGAGCAGCAATGCTTCGTGGGTTCGAATCCCACGGCCTCCGCCATCTAAATCTGTTAATTGGCTGTGGCTTAGAGGCCAAAGACTCTCCTCAAAATAGACTTGAGTTTAGGTTTTTTGAGGGAGATTTTTACTTGTCAGATCAGCTGCCAGATTTTGCCACTCGTCGTGCCGTTCGGCCGCCGCAGGGGCCAAAGCGAGAAATCCCTCGACACGGCAACCAAAAAGCCCCCTCACCCTGGCGCAAGATTATTCGCTGGAGCTTCAAGGGATTGGCAATCGGGGTTGGAGCGCTGCTTGCCGTAACCGGTATTTCAATTTTCCAGCTTTCCAACACCCTCGATGAAAACAAACTTGTTCTAATCGATGCTGAAGGAAATGCCTTCAAACAGCCAACCGTGGAGGATCTCAACGGTCCAATCAACATGCTGCTGGTTGGCTCCGATACTCGCAAAGGACAGGGTAAAGGCTACGGAAACATTGACTCTGAATTAGCGGATGTCATCATGCTGCTTCACATTTCCGGCGATCGAAAAAATGCCGTTGCACTTTCTTTCCCAAGAGATTTGCTGGTTCCAATTCCTTCCTGCCCGGACCCAGAAGGCGGATCATTCTCGGCAATGAGCCGACAGCAAATCAACTCGAGTATTTCCTACGGTGGTGCGCTTTGCACACTTCTCACCGTTCAAGCGCTAACCGGAGTTGAAATTCCCTACCTGGCAACCATCGACTTTAGGGGCGTTATAGAAATGTCTAACGCCATCGGTGGAGTTGAGGTCTGCTTGGCTAAGTCGATTGATGACCCCAAGACCAAATTGCAACTGAGTGCCGGAACGCATACTTTAAAAGGTAAAGAGGCACTGGCTTTTCTAAGAACTCGCTACGGGGTTGGCGATGGTTCTGACCTAGCCCGAATTTCAAACCAGCAAGTATTTCTAACCTCGCTGCTTCGAAAGGTAAAAAACGAAGGTGTGCTATCAAACCCGATTTACCTCTATAGCCTCGCTAATGCCGCAGCTCGCAACATGAAACTTTCCGAAAGTCTCACCGACCTTGGAACCATGGTTGCTATCGCCGGAGCACTTAGAAGTATTGATTTAGACAAGATAACTTTCTTGCAGGTTCCATCCCGCGGAGGCCTCTCCGGAAGCGAAGCCGGAAGAGTCGAGCCAATCTATGAGCTTGCCGATGTGATCTTCAAAAAAATTGCCAATGACAAGCCAGTAATCATCGCAAAGTCCAATACTGGATTGGGTGCAACGGTGAAAGAATCGCCTGAACCTTCGGCCTCTCCAACTACCGATGATGCACTGCCCGATTGGGCCAGAGGCACCAACGCTGCCACCGAGCTCTGCTCGGACTAAGCGGCAAAGCCAACTATCGGCTAGGAGGCAGATGACTTCTATGCCAAGCACCCTGAAGCCGTTGTCCTTCGGAACAAGGAGAACACAGGATTTCCCCATGCCTGCAACCAGGGAGCCAAGCGCAAGAACTCCCCGCTCCTCCTGTTCCTGAACTCGGACTGCATCATGCAGCCGAAGTCCATCGAGCAGATGGTTCGAGCGATG
>JBJTOG010000088.1:0-7123 GCA_046074425.1 Actinomycetota bacterium | reverse complement strand
CCGATGGTTTTATTCGCGTAATCAAATCTGCAAGCCTGCCAGAAGGCGCGGCATCACTTGCCGAGGCTCCAGAGGCCACATGGTTCATGGACTACTACAACGCGGATGGTTCTAAGGCCGAGATGTGTGGCAACGGGATACGAGTATTCGCTCGCTACCTAACTGAGCGAGGTCTTGCCACAATCACCCCTGGCTCCACTTTGCCAGTTGGAACTCGAGATGGAGTCAAAGATCTAACCCGGGCAGCAACCGGTTTTGCAGTTGACTTAGGGCGCTGGAAACTAACCGAGGAAGCGGTGGTGGATGCGGTTGGGTTGGATGTTGCTAGGCCAGCTCAGGGAATCAATGTTGGGAACCCCCACTTCGTTGTTGCTCTTGCTAGCGAAGAAGAATTGGCAACCCTTAGGTTGCACGATGCGCCAAAAATCGATCCGCATCCATCCGATGGAGCCAACGTGGAATTTGTAGTTCCGGATGAACCAATGGTGAAAGTAGGAGTTGGGCATTTTTCGATGCGGGTTCACGAAAGGGGAGTTGGTGAAACCCTTTCCTGTGGAACAGGTATAGCCGCCGCGGCATTGGCAACCAGACACTGGGCCGGATCAAATGCTCCAAGTTCTTGGCAGGTGAGAGTTCCAGGTGGTTTGGTTGGAGTCAGAATGTTTCCCACCGAAGAGGGCGAGCACGTTAGCATCAGCGGGCCAGCCGAGTTGGTTTTTGAAGGCGAAATCGAGCTCTAAGAGCGCTTGAGAACTTTAATGATTCGGTAGGTCTTAACTGAATCAAGCCTGGAAACTTCAAAGTTTTCTCCAAGGTTTTGATCCAACCATTTGATCAAAGAATCCGAACCGAGATGCTTCTGGACCACCAAGTATGCGCAGCCGCTTTTTTCAAGTTTTGGAAGCCAGTGAAGCAGCATTGAGTGCAGTTCGGCCTTGCCAACTCTGATCGGGGGATTAGACCAAATTCCCGTAAAGGAAATTTCTTGGGGAAATGAATCTGGATCAGAGGTTTTTATATTTTCTAGTCCAAGCGAGGCTGCGTTTTTTTGTGTCATTTCCAACGAGCGACTGTTTACATCCACTGCCCAGATTGTTGCCTTTGGGGAGTGCTTCGCAAGAGCTATTGAAATTGGTCCCCAGCCACAACCCAGATCCAGAATGTTTCCAGTTTTTGGAGCCAGATCAATTCGATCTAGCAGCACCTCAGTTCCAAGATCCAGCTCTTTGGGGCTAAAAGTTCCCGATGCTGTTTGGACCTTCAACTGCTCACCGCCCAGATTTATGATTATCTCCGAGGTGTGATAACTACTGGATGGTTCCTGGGAAAAGTAGTGCTCCGAGGACATGAGAGCAATCTATCCCAATTCTGATTACTAGTGTTAGTTGAGTGGAAGAACCTACCGGAGCCAAAAGCGTAATTGACCGAATCCTACGCCGCGATGAGCGGGCGAAGAGATTTGGTGCAGCCGATTCAGCCGGTTTTGACGGCGATGGGATGGATTTAGAAGAACGAGCTGCACTTCGCAGAGTGGCCGGACTCTCCACCGAATTGCAGGATATTTCCGACGTCGAGTATCGGCAGTTGCGTCTGGAAAAAGTTATCTTGATTGGGGTTTGGGGCAAGGGAACCGTGGAGGATGCGGAGAATTCACTTCGAGAACTCGCGGCTTTAGCCGAAACCGCTGGTGCCCAAGTTTTAGATGGATTGCTTCAGCGCCGAGCCGCTCCGGATCCAACCAGCTACCTAGGTAAGGGTAAAGCCCAAGAGCTTAGGGAGCTGGTTCAGAGCTCTGGGGCAGATACCGTCATCGCAGATACTGAGCTCGCCCCTTCGCAGCGTCGTGCCTTAGAGGACATAGTCAAAGTAAAGGTGGTTGATCGGACCGCAATTATTTTGGACATTTTTGCCCAGCATGCCAAGAGTCGAGAGGGTAAAGCCCAGGTTGAACTGGCTCAGCTGGAGTATTTGCTTCCTCGACTTCGCGGTTGGGGTGAGTCGATGTCAAGGCAAGCTGGTGGGCAGGTTGGTGGCGGTGTTGGTATTGGTTCCCGTGGTCCTGGTGAAACCAAGATCGAGCTGGACAGAAGAAGAATTAACACCCGAATGGCCAAGCTGCGAAAACAAATCAAGGAGATGGCACCGGCTCGGGAAACCAAGCGATCGCAGCGATCTAAGAATCAAATTCCTGCCGTCGCGATTGCTGGATATACCAACGCCGGCAAAAGTTCACTTCTGAATCGAATTACGCGAGCCGGGGTCTTAGTTGAAAATGCTCTATTCGCCACCCTTGACCCAACAGTTCGTAAAACTCAAACCTCGGACGGTAGGGAATACACAATTTCTGACACCGTAGGTTTTGTCAGAAATCTGCCACATCAGTTGGTCGAAGCTTTCCGCTCCACGATCGAAGAGATCGCCTTCAGTGATTTAGTGGTGCACGTTGTCGATGCTTCTCATCCCGATCCCGCTGGACAGATTCAGACGGTTCGCGATGTGCTAGCCGAAGTTGAAGCTAATCAGGTTGCCGAGTTGGTAGTTTTCAATAAATGCGATTTGGTTGATGAAACCACCAAGTTGGCCCTTCGCGGAATGGAACCTGGCTCGCTACTTGTCTCCGCTCATACCGGTGAGGGAATCGAGGAGCTGCTTCAGAAAATTGAGCAACTGCTTCCAAAGCCTGACACCTTGGTCAAGGCTCTAATTCCTTACTCCCGCGGTGAACTAATTTCGCGAATTCACGTTGAAGGGAAAATTCTAAAAATTGAACATCAAGCTGAAGGAACTTTCGTGGAGGCACTTCTAAAACCTCAGTTAGCTAATGAGCTAAAGAATTTCTTGTTAGACGCTTCTTAGAACGGCAACAACTTTTCCTAAGATCACCGCGTGATCGCCAAGAATCGGCTCGAAGTTGGAATTTCTTGGGAGCAACCAGGTGTGACCATCGCGTTGCTTAAATGTTTTGACGGTTGCTTCATCTTCTAGCAAAGCGGCAACTATGTCACCGTTCTCCGCGGTTTGCTGCTGCCTCACAACGACCCAGTCGCCATCACAAATGGCGGCATCGATCATGGATTCACCGACAACCTTCAGCAAGAATAAATCTCCCTTGCCAACGAGCTGCCTTGGTAGCGGAAAAATTTCTTCGACGTTTTGCTCGGCGGTTATTGGACCACCGGCGGCGATACGTCCAACCATTGGAACCATGGCGGCATCTCCGATGGGGGTCGGGTTCTCGCTTTCCTCGCCGGCTTCCCCTTCAAACCCGGGTACTTCGATTAGGACATCGATGGTGCGAGGGCGCTTGGGGTCACGACTTATGTATCCGGCAAGTTCTAGTTGGTTGAGCTGGTGAGTGACCGAGGAAGGGGAGGATAGGCCCACTTCGTCGCCGATCTCTCGCATGCTCGGGGCGTAGCCACGATCGAACTTGGATTTTTGGATGGCCTGAAGAATTCGTTCTTGCATGGCGCTCAGGCTTACGGCTCGGCGGCTGGGCTTTTTGGCATCCATCGCTACCCCTTTCAGATTGGGCTTTTAGGGCCTGTTATCGAAACTTTATTCTAAAAATTGTCCTAAATCAAACATATTTTCGAAGATTCAAGATATTTCTTGACAAAATGTCGGTGGTCCGTTGTAATCTTGTTCTAAATAGAACACTTGTTCGAAAACAGCAAGGAAAGGCACCAGAAATGAGCACAGTAGCTATCAGTTCGGTAGGTTTTAGCCCTCGACGTAGGGCTCGGTTAGCTCGAACCCTATTTGCCCTAAGCGCCCTGGCCATGGTTATTGCTGGCATGCTTTATGCCCCCACCGCCGAGGCAACCTCGGTTGGGAGCTCCGCCAAAGTGGCCTTCAACTATGTCTCGGTAATGCCCGGGGACACCTTGTGGGAGTTGGCCCAAACCTATGCAGACGGAAAGAACCCTCAGGACTGGATCGCAGAAGTGATTTTGCTGAACAACCTTCAAGGTTCTGACTTGGTAGCTGGCGACAAGCTGGCTCTCCCCTAAAGCGGATTGGTTTTTTGGCTTCGGCTAATCTTGATAGATGGCCAGCCTCGAAGATCTTCCAATTCGCGATGATTTGCGCGGCCGCAAACCCTACGGGGCACCTCAATTAAAAGTAGATGTTGCCCTAAACGTTAACGAAAACACTCACCGCATTCCTGAAGCAGTGGCGCTTGATGTGGTTCAAGCAATTGCCCAGCAATTACTCGAAATAAATCGATACCCGGATCGAGAATTCACCGGATTGCGCGAAGCGCTAGCCAATTATTTGGGCTACGGACTAACTGCATCGAATCTTTGGGCAGCCAACGGTTCAAATGAGGTCCTGCTGCAAATCTTTCAAGCCTTCGGGGGACCAGGGCGCAAAGCGATGGGATTTTTTCCTACCTATTCGATGTATTCACTTCTTGCCTTAACCTCAGGAACGAATTACGTTGATGCGCCAAGAGGCGAGCGATTCGAACTAACTCCAGAACTCATTACCGCTGCTATTGAAAAAGAACAACCAGATATTGTTTTGCTTTGCTCTCCGAATAATCCAACTTGAACCCCACTTAGCCTTAGCTGCATCGAAGCAGCTTATGAAGCAAGCAAGGGGATTGTGGTTGTTGATGAAGCCTACGCCGAGTTCGCCCAATCTTCAGAGACGGCGCTTGGTCTGCTTGAAGGTCGAGAGCGATTACTGATTAGTCGCACCATGAGTAAAGCTTTCGCATTTGCAGGGGCTCGAGTTGGGTATTTGGCGGCCGACCCGGCTGCCATCGATGCTCTTAGGTTGGTTAGGTTGCCCTATCACCTTTCGGCCTTTACTCAGGCGGCTGCCACTGCGGCACTTTCGCATTCGAAAATCATGCTGGAAACCGTTGCCGACATTAGGTACCAGAGGGATCGAATTGTTTTAGAGCTTAAGGAGATGGGATTTGACCCTTACCGTTCGGATGCAAATTTCGTACTCTTTGGAGGATTAGCCAATTCGGAATCGGCTTTCGAAGAACTTTTGGCCAAAGGCATCCTGGTTCGCAACGTTGGAATTGCTGGCACCTTGAGAGTGAGCGCGGGGACCGAGGCCGAGACTAGTAGATTCCTGAAGGCAGCGAAAGATTTGAGCAAAGTAGAATTGAAAGGTCAGAAGGAGGGGAATAAGTGAGCCGGATTGCGCAGCTGGATAGAAAAACCAGTGAGTCAACTGTTGCCCTCTCGCTAAACCTAGATGGCACGGGTCGTTCCGATATCTCAACTCAGGTGCCATTTTTTGACCACCTGCTGACCGCTTTTTCTAAGCATTCACTTATTGACCTTGCGATTCGCTCGACCGGGGATACCCACATCGACATTCACCACACCGTCGAAGACACTGCAATTGTTTTGGGTCAGGCCATAAAGCAGGCGCTTGGGGACAAGCGTGGAATCTCGCGTTTTGGCGATGCCACCGTTCCGCTCGATGATGCACTGGCTCGAGCTGTCGTGGATATCTCCGGACGACCGTTTCTGGTTCACGAGGGAGAACCGGCGGGATTTGAGTTTCACCTCATCGGCGGTCACTTCACTGGCTCTATGGTTCGACACTCGATTGAGGCCCTGGCTATGAATGCTGGAATCACTCTGCACGTAAATGTTTTAGCTGGACGCGATCCACACCACATCGCTGAGGCAGAATTCAAAGCTTTGGCCCGTGCGATGCGATTTGCGGTTGCAAGGGATGCTTTTGTTGAGGGGATACCCTCCACCAAGGGAACTTTGTGAAGCGGGTAGTCGTTCTTGACTACGGAATCGGTAATGTTCACTCGGCACTAAAGGCTCTCGAGCGAGCCGGTGCTGAGGTTTCTCTCACCGCCGCTAAAGAAGAAGTCCTTTCCGCAGATGGATTAGTGGTGCCAGGTGTTGGAGCATTCGCAACTGTGATGGCCGGATTGAATCGGGTGGCGGCTCCAGAGCTGATCGATCGAAGACTTGCCGGTGGGAAGAAAGTTCTCGGGATTTGCGTAGGTTTGCAGGTGATGTTCGAAAAGGGATTCGAACACGGAATTGAAACTGAGGGGTTGGGCCAGTGGCCGGGGCAGGTTGAAAAACTAGTCTCTCCCAAGCTTCCACACATGGGTTGGAATTCGGTTACGGTCGGCGAAAATTCAACCATCTTTCGTGGAATCGAAAACGAGCTTTTCTATTTTGTTCACTCTTACGCCGCGAAGAGTTTTCCGCTTGATGTCCAGCCTCCATTTATGGCACCAGCTCTCACGATGGCCGAGTATGGCGAGCGATTTATTGCGGCGGTGGAGAATGGACCGCTTTCAGGTGTTCAGTTTCATCCCGAGAAATCTGGTGAAGCTGGAATCCAATTGCTTCGCAATTGGATAGAGAGTTTATAAAGGAGTAAAGGTGAAACTAGAACTTTTGCCAGCCGTTGATGTTGCCGATGGCAAAGCGGTCAGGCTCACCCAAGGGGAAGCGGGCTCCGAAACCGATTACGGATCACCAATTGATGCGGCACAAACTTGGATCAGTGCTGGAGCGGAATGGATTCACCTGGTGGATTTGGATGCGGCCTTTGGCCGTGGGGATAACAGAGCGATTATTGCCAATGTGGTTTCCGCTTGCCAAGGCGTGAAGATCGAACTCTCCGGAGGAATTCGCGATGATGCCTCTTTGAATGCGGCTTTAGAAATTGGGGCAACCCGAGTGAATCTTGGAACAGCCGCGCTAGAGAATCCAGCATGGACCGAGAGAGTGATTGAGCGCTACGGCGAAAAGATCGCGGTTGGCTTAGATGTTCGCGGAACAACTTTGGCTGCTCGCGGTTGGACCAAAGAGGGCGGCGAGCTCTTTGACGTTTTAGAAAGACTAGAGGCTGCTGGATGTTCGAGGTATGTGATTACCGATGTCACCAAGGACGGGACTTTGCGAGGACCCAACCTGGAACTTTTGAGGCAGGTTATGGAAAAAACCAACAAACCGGTTATTGCAAGTGGTGGAATTTCCACTCTCGATGACATTGCAGCCCTCAAAGAATTGGTTGAAATCGGTTTGGAGGGGGCAATCCTGGGTAAAGCGCTCTACGCCGGAAGGTTTACTTTGGAACAGGCTTTGGAGATTGCAAACTCATAGTGAATGATTCA
>JBJTOG010000087.1:0-4203 GCA_046074425.1 Actinomycetota bacterium | reverse complement strand
ATTGAAAGAAGGCATGATCAAAGCTCTGGCATCAACCGGTGGCGTTATCACCAGTGCTGGTATTTTGCTAGCGGCCGTATTTGCCGTCCTTGGAGTGCTTCCCTTAATTGCGCTTTACCAGATTGGAATCATCGTAGGAATCGGTGTTCTGCTGGATACCTTGCTGGTTCGTACGGTAATTGTTCCGGCGCTAGCTTTCATCACCGGAAAATATTTCTGGTGGCCAAGGCATAAAACCGCCAAGGCTTGATTCGTTAGCGTGATTCTTCCAGCGCCAGAATTAGAATTCGGAAAAACTTTTAGAGTTTTATCCATACCGTCTGGTCATGCTCTAGAACTCCCTCGACCGTGAGGTCGTGTTGGGTAGTGACTAGAAGTTTTCCTTTTGGAACATCGACTGAGTCTGGACCAAAGTTGCTCAGGACCAAAACACCATTATTGAGGTAGGCAAGGGTTGAATCAGAGGAGTACTCTGGCGCCCAGCGGAATTCGCCAGAGCCCATCTCAAACTGCTTACGCTCTTTGATCAGTCGCTTGTAAAGCTCAAGGGTCGACCCGGGGACACCTTCTTGGGTGTCCCTGGCATATCTTTTGTAACTGGATGGTTGAGGTAGCCAACTCTTGCCGCTTTTGTTAAAACCGTAAGAGTCGCTGGCATTTGCCTCCCAAGGAATTGGAACTCGGCAGCCATCTCTTCCCACTCTCTGTCCTTCGGTTCGGAAGAATGTTGGGTCTTGACGATATTTTCCTTCCAAGGTGGTGTGTTCTGGAAGACCCAGCTCTTCCCCTTGGTAAATGTATGCTCCACCCGGAAGACCAAGCATGAAAGCGGTGGCAGCCCTACCTTTTCTGAGGCCAATAGCTTCATCTGGTTGTTCACCATCTGGACCGATTCCATCACCTTGCGGTGGTGTTCCAGCAACTCCGAGCCTTGAGACGTGACGGATAACGTCGTGGTTTGAAAGCACCCAAGTTGAGGGGGCACCTACGGCACCAAATGCCTTAAGCGAGTCGGTAATTACTTTGACTAGCGGGTCCTTTTGCCAAGGTGTCTCTAGGTAACCGAAGTTAAAGGTCTGGTGATATTCGTCTGGCCTAACCCAACGAGCCATGCGGCTAAGTGGAAGCACCCAAGCTTCAGCGCACATCGCTCTATCTTCATACTCATCAAGCACCGATCTCCAACGCCGAATTATGTCGTGAATCTTCTCCCGACCCCAGAACGGGTGAGAGTCGTCCTCGTCATATACTCTTCCGGCTAAAGCGGTATCTTCAGCAACATCTGGCAGAGTGACATCTTTGACCATTCCGTGAGCAACATCGATTCTGAATCCATCGACCCCTTTATCGAGCCAGAACCTAAGGACTTCATCAAACATATCTTTGACCTTTGGGTTCTCCCAGTTAAAGTCAGGTTGCGAAGAATCGAAGATGTGCAGGTACCACTGACCAGGGGTTCCATCTGGTTCGGTAATTCTGGTCCAGGCGTGACCGCCGAATACTGATTCCCAGTTGTTGGGAGGGAGTTCACCGTTTTCACCTTTTCCGTCACGGAACATATACATTTCCCGCTCGGGAGATCCAGGTGCAGCTTTCAGCGCTGCTTGGAAAAGCTCGTGTTCGGTTGAAGAGTGGTTTGGAACTAGGTCAACCAGAATTCGAATGCCAAGAGATTTTGCCTTGGCTAGCAAAACATCGAAGTCCTCGTTGGTTCCAAAAAGCGGGTCAATGGACTTGTAGTCGGCTACGTCGTAGCCAGCATCCTTCTGAGGGGATTTGAAAAATGGCGAAAACCAGATTGCATCGATTCCAAGGGCGGCAAGTGATTCCAATCGGGAAGTAATTCCGATTAGATCGCCCATGCCATCATCGTTACCGTCCGCAAAAGATCGCGGGTAGATCTGGTAAATAACAGAAGTTTGCCACCACTTGGGCTGTTTGATTGATTTGTGCAAGATGCTTGAGTCCATGGCGTTTAGCTTAGAACATTTACTAACTTCCAATTGATTAGTCAGCTGTGAGTTAGATTCCCGGTTAGCGGTGGCTGACTTAGACTTTCAACATGCTGTTAGCCCTTCAACCCCATCATGATGGCTCAGCTTTCTATGTTCCAAATCAGCGGCCAAATCTAAATGATGCCGTGAGCGTTAGGGTGAGGATCCATCATTCGATCGGTCAGGTGACCAAGGTTTCTGCTAGGCAGAGTGAAAATGGCGAAGCCTTTTTCTCCAAGCGAGCTAAACCGACTCCCAGTGGTGATGGCTGGTCATGGTGGGAGATGACTATAAACATGGTCAATCCCCAGGTGCGGTACCGATTTCTGATTGAAACTGCTGAAGGTGAAAATTTCTGGCTGAACACGCAAGGCGTTACTCAAATCGAACCACCAGATGCATTGGACTTCCGAATAAACATTCATTCCGATGCTCCAATTTGGGCTCCAAATTCGGTGATGTATCAAATATTTCCCGATCGATTCGCGCGCTCAAGCGCTGCTGATAACAGACAGTCACCAGATTGGGCAATACCCAAAAAGTGGTCTGACCCAGTTTCATCAAGCGGGCCAGATGTTGGGCGAGAGTTTTTTGGCGGTGACCTCGATGGCATAACCGAGCATCTAGATCATCTTGAATCGCTTGGGGTCACCGTTTTATACCTAACCCCAATTTTTCCGGCGCGCTCCAATCACCGATATGACGCGTCGAGTTTTGATGTTGTTGATCCTTTGTTGGGAGGGGATGAAGCGTTAGTTCGCTTGGTTCAGGCAGCCCACGCTCGAGGTATGAAGGTGATGGGCGATCTAACCTCGAATCACTCCGGAAGCGCTCATGAATGGTTCCAGGCGGCTTTTAATAATCCCTCGGCAATCGAAAGTGATTTTTATTATTTCTCCGAAGATAATTCAAAATACGAATGCTGGTGGGGAGTAGACACTCTCCCTAAGTTCAACTGGAAATCGCTTGAGCTGAGGAAGCGATTCATCGATGGCCCAGATTCGGTAGTTGCGAAATGGCTTCGGGCTCCGTTTCACTTGGATGGTTGGCGAATCGATGTTGCTAACATGACGGGTCGCTTTGAGGATGAGGATTTATACCTCGATGTTGCCAAGACCATCAAAAGGACCATGCAGGAGATTAACGACGAGACGCTGTTGCTTGGTGAATACACCTCGGATGCCCAAGATCATTTTTCTGGCGATGGCTATCACGGAGCAATGACCTACTTCAATTTCACCAAACCTCTCTGGCGTTGGTTTGCCAATGACCAAATTGGTATTCACCCTGCTTTCCCCGGTCCCGGGCAACCGCGCTATAACGGGGAGCAGTTTTATGAGGCTCATCGTCAATTTATTGCCGGTTTCCCATGGCATGTTCGTCAAAACAACATGAACGCCTTGGACACTCATGACATACCAAGATTCAAAACTGTTTCGATTCTTGGCGGACAGTTGGTGGGGGCGGGTCTGCAATTTTCACTTCCTGGGATACCTGTAATTTTTGCCGGTGATGAATTTGGTCTTGAAGGAAATAACGGAGAACACTCCAGAACACCCATTCCTTGGAATGATGAGCGAGAAAACGATCGCTCCATGATTGAGGTCTATTCCAAGCTCGCTAAAATTCGGCGAGAAAATGCCACCTTGGTTTCTGGTTCGGTGCGTTGGTTGTATAGCTCGAAAGAGGCCATCGTCTTTGTTCGAGAGGATGAGGCAGCAACAATCCTGATTTGTGCAACTAGATATGGCGATCCAAATATCAAGTTGCCTATGGATTCTCTAACCGATATCGAGCAAGCAAAGAATCTCTTTGGCAATGGTTCCATCACGGTGGCGGGTAGCTGGTTGATGCTGCCATCACAGCCACTTGGTGTGAACATTTGGCGTTTGCCACCGCCGCGGGGATAGTGGTAATCTGCTCTGGTTGCGATTTGGCAACAGCGCCCCGATAGCTCAGTGGTAGAGCACTTCCATGGTAAGGAAGGGGTCGACAGTTCAATCCTGTCTCGGGGCTCGATCCATTTAACAGCGGATTTAGACTGATAGATAGGTCCCCGGCGGGGTAGCTCAGGTGGTTAGAGCACACGACTCATAATCGTGGGGTCGCGGGTTCGAGTCCCGCCTCCGCTACCGATTGCCTATTACAGTTAACAAATGGTCAACCCACAAATCGAGGGAAAAACTTATCCCCGCACTCCCGGCTACCA
>JBJTOG010000086.1:0-1456 GCA_046074425.1 Actinomycetota bacterium | reverse complement strand
CGGTAGCGGTCATATTCTTCAATGGACGATCCAGCGTCTAAGACTTTGCTTTTTCGATCAAAAGAGTAAAAAGCTTCCAGCTTTTTTATCGAGTAGCTGGGCTGAGAAACCATAATCGAGCCTCGAACCACTTTGTATAGGTCAATCATTTTTCCCGAGGAAATCAGCTCGGTGACCTCTTGCTCTTTCACCCCGTGTCTTGCGGCCAGCCGGCTAAGGGCGGTTAGCTCATAGGCGGCGTAGTGATAAACATGGGCGTCGGGGAATTGGGCCAGTCTTTCTAAGACAAACTCCATGAAGTTTTCAAAGGCAGCTTTTTCTTCTTTTCGGTCGTGAGCGAAGAAGGCCTTGAAGCTGCCATCTCGCAAGGTGTTGCCAAAAAGATATTCCAATCCGCCTTTTTCGGGAAAGTAAGGAAAGCCTTCCATGTCAAAAAAGATATCGCCCTCGCTCTCAGGCGGCAGAACCTTGATTTCGGGATCTGGTAGGAGCAGGTAGCTAACCTGGCCAGTTTGCTTGTAATCGATTTGCAGCTTGGCCTGAATTCGCAATCTCTCAAAGCTGTGCGGGAGAAGTTCGGCTGGTCGATCAGATTCCGATGCTTTGGCTAGCTGGGCCATGGTGCCGATTCCGCTTTTTTGTAGTTTTTCAATCTGGGAGCGGTTGATTCCAGCGACCTGGACCAAGTGATCAACTTTTTCTCTGGATACTTCGCAAAGCGCCGGGTATTCGCAAATCTTGCAAAGATCCTTGGTTTCGCAAAAAAGTGTTAGCTGGGCTAAAGAAGTCGTCTCATCAAAGTTCTCTATGGCTGCTGCCAGTTCGGCCCGGGCAGCTCGCATAGCGGGGAGGATTTCGGACTGTTCGAATCGCGCGAGCTCTCTGGAACCAAGAATCAATCCAGGCTCGCCCTCTGCTTGGAGGTCAAGCTCGATTAGGGCATCGGTATAAAGGGCGATTTGAAGCAAGTAATTTGGCTTTGCGCTCGAGGATAACTTGGCATCCCAAGCGATGTAGCGCTTTTGATCCCCAGCGGGAAGTTTTTGAGCGGTTAGCTTTCCGGAGCGGAATTCCAGTTGGTAGTCGCCACGGACCAAAAAGTCTGGTCTGCCGCTAAATTCTATCCGGCCATATTTTTGCCTCAGCGAACCCTGATAGATCACCGGAATCCCTTGGTGCATCAGATCTTTAGTTCCCGAAAGGGCATCCCCTTCGGGTTTTTGAAAATCAGCTCCCAGCTGCTCGCGCAGCTCGTTCTCTAGCGCTTGCTCGTAAAGCTCACCGTAGGTAATGGCTAGCCCCTCGGGGGCTGCTATGAAGGGCTCTATGGTTTCCAGAACCCCTGGCACCTGCTTCTCTCTCGCTATAGCGAGAGTGAGGCAGTGTGGGCAGCCAGCCGAGCGCATCAGGTCACGGGTATTGAAAGACCAGAGATCTTGGGAGATTTTCTTCATTG
>JBJTOG010000085.1:0-32700 GCA_046074425.1 Actinomycetota bacterium | reverse complement strand
GCGTTTTTCGCAATTCAATTCCCGCTACTTTTTGTAGCAACCGGAATTGGTTTGCTGGTGGGAATGTTCACTTTGCTGGTTGCGATAAAGGCATCCAGCGCACTTCGAAAGTTACTTATAAGGGTTGCGTTGTCTAAAACCGAGAAGACAGCCAGCCTCGCTAATAGTTGGAAAGCTTCGCTTATTCCTACTTTTGAGGCGGCAAGTGACCCGAGAGCTTGGACACCGAACCCACTTCCCTCACCTGCATATAAAAGTCGAATCGGTGAGCTTGAAATTCCGACAGTCGCATCCGTTTCCGAAATTAACCAATCGGGGAAGAATTTCGACACGCAAAATGAAATTAATGAAATTTTGCGACGTAGGCGACTTAGCGCTTAATTACTTGCTATGTCACTAGACTTTTATTCAATCTAAACAGGAGAGCAATTGAACGCACTAAATCGATTGAAAAAGATATTCCAAAACAACGCACAGCCGGTCTCCGAGGCAGTGGGCAACCTTGCTCACGACATAGTCAAGGAAACCGTAGCTGAAGTAGAAGAGGTAAAAATGGCCGTAGCAAAGAAGAAGCCAGCAGCTAAGAAGCCTGCTGCCAAGAAGGCAACCACTGCTAAGAAGACTGCAGCTAAGAAGCCAGCAGCGAAGAAGACTGCAGCTAAGAAGCCAGCAGCAAAGAAGGCAGTTGCTAAGAAGACTGTTGCCAAGAAGACTGCAGCTAAGAAGCCAGCAGCCAAGAAGGCAGTAGCTAAGAAGACTGTTGCCAAGAAGACTGCAGCTAAGAAGCCAGCAGCGAAGAAGGCAGTAGCAAAGAAGAAGTAATTCTCTTTACTAATAAAAAACCCCACTTTTCGGAGTGGGGTTTTTTATTTATTCTTTGGGTTGGGTTACCCATTTCACAGAAGCTTCTAGTGTGGGATAGCGAAATCTGAATCCGCTTGCCAATAGCTTATTTGCCGTCATTCTCTGACTCACCAAAAGAAGTTCCTCAGCCGCCTCTCCAATAAACAACTTCATTGCAAATTCCGGAACCCGAAACAAAGTTGGTCGTCGAAGCGATTTTCCCAATTCGCGGATCATTTCATCGCAGGTTGCGTCATCGGGGGCTGTGAGGTTAAAGGGTCCCCTCGCGGAATCATTATTGATGAGGTGGATGATTGCCGCGGCTTCATCTTCCAAGTTGATCCAGGCCCAATACTGTTTTCCGCTCCCGAGCGGTCCTCCGACGCCTGCCCTAATCAGGGGAAGCAATCTGCCAAGTGCTCCAAGTTTTCTTGACATCACCAAAGTGGTACGCACCAGAACCACTCGCACCTTAGCTTTTAATGCTTCTTGCTCCCACCGTGCGGCCAAGTCAGAGAGGAAACCTGCCCCTTTGGGGGAATCCTCGGAAAGCCAGTTTTCACCACCTTCGCCATAGAAGCCAGAGGCCGATCCGCTTATGAGAACCCTCGGGGGGTTGCTAGCGTCATTGATGGCCGTGACTAAGGTTCTTGTGGAGTCTAACCTCGAAGCTACTATTTCCCTCTTGTATGCCTTGGTCCATGGAATACGTCCAGTTGTTGCGCCTGCCAGATTAACCACGGCATCGACGCTCTCCATAATGGCGGCTTCTAAGTAGCCTTTGGCGGGATCCCAACTAACTTCGTCGTGAGAGCGCTTTTCGCGCCTTACTAGTTTTAGTGGTTCGTGTCCCTCTGCCCGCAATTGTCTTACCAGCTCAGTACCGACCAGGCCACTAGCTCCAGAGATGAGCACTCGCATGTGGACTCCTTCAAGTAAGTGGCTCTAACACTCTCATACAATTGAGGAACAGAAGTTATTCCCCCAACTGAAAAGGTGGCCCTTGGCCGAAGCAATGTACGTTGCCCCCTGGGCCTGGTACCTATCTATCGCAGTAATCTCGCTTGTTGTCCTTGGCGACCTTATAGTTCAGGTCCGAAGGCCTCACGAGCCAACCTTTAGAGAGTCTGCAATTCAAAGCACCATATATGTCGGTCTGGCCTTGCTTTTCACTTTTTTAGTATCCGAGGTCTGGGGAAGTAACTACGGGGGAGAGTACCTAGCTGGCTTCATCACCGAGAAGTCACTTTCAGTGGATAACCTATTTGTCTTCTTGGTTATCTTCACTAAGTTCCGGGTCCCCAGAAAACTACAGAGCGAAGCTCTTCTGATTGGCATTGTTTTGGCGCTCATTCTTCGCGGAATCTTTATCGCACTCGGAGCCGCAGCCATTGAAAACTTCAGCTGGATTTTCTACATCTTTGGAGCTTTCTTGATTTACACCGCCATCATTTTGGCTTGGGACACCTTCAAGGAAGAGGACGACGACAAAGTTCCCGGTGGCAAAGTTACCGAATTCATCAAGAAGAGATTCCGGACGGTTGACGAATTTCACGGCACCAAGCTGAGCATTGTGCAAAATGGAAAACGATTCCTAACACCACTACTTTTGGTGATGGTTGCAATTGGATTTACCGATGTTCTTTTTGCTCTCGATTCGATTCCGGCCGTTTACGGTCTAACCAAGGAACCATACATAGTTTTTATGGCAAACGCTTTTGCACTTCTTGGACTTCGTCAGCTTTACTTCCTGCTGAGTGGATTGATGGAGCGGCTCAAGTATCTAGGAGTTGGGCTGGCGATTATCCTGGCTTGGATTGGGGTTAAGCTTTTCCTCCACGCCCTTCACGAGAACGAGCTACCTTTTATCAATGGCGGAAAGCCGCTTTACTCAATTCCGGAAATTTCAACCGAACTTAGCCTTGGAGTGATTTTGTCTGTGCTAGCCATCACAACTGTGGTCAGCTTGATAGCCACCGCCGACGAGAAAAAGCTACCTAAGAACTAAACGGGCCGAAAACCGGGTTCCATCTTTCTATTGTTCTGGAATCAATGAAGCCGGCAACATCAAATGGGTCATTGTCTAAAAGCTCAGAGAGCTCACTAGCACTTTCGGCTTTGAATATGAGAAGCGCATTTGGGCTATCCAGCATTGGCCCAGATGCAAGCAGGATCCCCTGTTCCAACAAGCCCCCGAGCCACTGCCGATGTAGCGGGCGAACCTCGTTCAACTCGGGTTCACTCACACAGTAGTGATAGGTAACGGCGAATACTTTCATTAGCTTCCTCTGATGATGTTGATGGGTTCAGTTTCGGTCATAGTTTTTCCAAGGGCTGGGGTGAAGGAAGCTGTCATGAGCGCCACAACCAAGGTTGCTGCTCCAAAAACAATGGCAATCAGTAAAGCCGACTGAGCCGAAACGGTTTCAATCGCAATACCGGCCAGCGCTGCTCCGGCGGCGAATCCCATAAGTTGACCAGTCGCAATCCACCCGTAGGCTTCAGCTGTCTCGCTCATTTTAAGGCTGGTGGCAACAATAGCTCCGAGCACGCCAAGAGCCGGAGCGATTCCGATGCCAGCGATGAAGAAGCAAATTCCTAACCAAATAGCACTAGTTGGATTTATAAAAACTAGGGCATAACCAATCATGATTATTACCAGGTATTTTGATAGCGCCCAGCGTGTTCTGGTGCGTGGTCCTAAAAAGATTCCGCCAATAATTGATCCGACCGACAGAGCAGCAATAACCGCTCCAGCTAAGGACTTGTTATCCAAAATTGCAACGCTTCCAACCTCAACCCCGCTAAAGGATCCAACCAGCAACAATCCGATGATGATGTTGGCAATAACTATTTTGTTTTTTAGAACACCGCCCATTCGCCTGGTGGATTTTGGAATCACAATTTCTTTAATTTCACGATTTGCCAAAAACAATATGGCACCAAAGATTTGGATAAAAGCCATAACCAAAACTGCAAAAGAAGTTGATACCTGAGCTGCCAAAAGAGTCGCCAAAACCGGACCCACTACCCAAATCAGCTCTTGAGCGGTGGCATCTAGTGAAAACAGTGTTGTGAGCTGTCTCTTTGGCACCAGCTTCGAATAAATTGTTCTAACCGCAGCCTGGATTGGGGGAGAGCTAAGGCCAACCACCAAAGCCAGTGCGATCATCCAAATAGGGGCGAGTTCAAAAAGGGCAATTGCGGCCATGGCGCTACCTGTTATCAGAGCAGCAATCAGGATCACGCGAGATACTCCCCAGTCCCCAATCTTTCGAGAAAGAAGCGGACCGGAAACCGCTGCCCCAATGGTCTCGGCGGCTAAAGCAATTCCGGCAATGGCGTAGGAGTTATGAACGTGTTCAATATGCATAACGAAGGCAAGGCTCATCATTCCAAAAGGGAACCTTGCTACAAGTTGCGATCCAACCACTCGGGCGACACCCGGGATTTTTAACAAGGTTGAGTAATTGGCCATGGCTTTTCTAGCCTAGCTGGCGGGCATTAAATCCAACCCGGAAGCCACATCCTCAGCTGCCAAAGGTCAAATGGAATCCAAAGCCCCAGATAAATGGGCAAGAAAAAGATTGCCAAAAGCGCTGTTGCGATAAAGTAACTCAACACTAGGCGTCTAGAAAGCCTTGGCTGGATGCCATTTAGGTATTGGTTCGCCAAACTTCCCACTAAAACAAGTGCCAGTATCATCCAGGGCAAGAAGCTAATGGAGTAAAACTGGAAAACCGTTCTTTGAGACAGAAGTAGCCAAGGTAGGTATTGCACCCCAACTCCAAGAAGTATTAGTCCCACTAACCTCTCACGGTGCCGAAAGTACCGATAAACCAAATAGCCGAGGGCAGCGGTTGCTGCAACCCAAATCAATGGATTGCCAAGCGCCGTTATGGCCGAAGAACAACCGGCAAGGCTTTGGCATCCGGCTTCTCCAGCCTCCTTGGATTCGTAAAAGAATGCTGTAGGTCTAAGAGTCAGCAGCCAGGAAATCGGATTAGAGGCGTAGGCGTGGGCGGTGTCAAGTGAGATATGGAAGTTGTAAATTACCTGATGGTAGTGCCAAAGCGATGACAGCCATTTTGGAAAGATTGCAAAAACCCCATCGCTAGGATTTTGCTCTGCCCAATCTCTCGCATAGCCACCTTTAGTTAGAATCCAGCCGCTCCAGGTGGATAAATAAGCAACTAGTGCCAACGGGACAAGGTTTAGAAAACTAATCGCTGCTTGGCCAAAAAAACCGATTCGAATCAGTTTTTCTTGATCTACAGACTTTCGTAGCAGCAGCTCTGAGAAAACCAGATAAATCCCAATTCCTGCCAAAAGATAAAGACCGGACCACTTGATGGCAGTTGCGAAACCGAGGGTAACTCCGGCCAGGACAAGCCAGGGCCGAAACCAAAGAATTCCCGATTTACCCAAAAGCACCTCGCTGGCAATCACAGGCCGTGATTTTTCTTGATCTACCAGAAAGAAGAGAAAGCCAGCCAGTAAAAATAAAGTCAGCGGTCCATCTAAAAGTGCCGTTCGTGACATTACGATTGCGAGGCCATCGATAGCGAGTAAGCCGCCAGCAACCAGGGCTAACTTCCAAGAACGAAATAAGCGATGGGCAATGAGAATAAGTAGGTAAACCGAAATAATTCCACTGATGGAAACGGCAAATCGCCACCCAAAGCTGTTTTCTGGGCCGAAGAGCCACATGCCTGAGGCGATGATCCATTTTCCAAGCGGTGGATGAACTACAAATGCCGGATCGGACAGGTAGCCGAAGACTTCACCAGATTCAAAAAGTTGATTGGGACTTTCCCCCCAAGACTTTTCGTGACCTTCCAAAGAAAGGGTTAGTGCATCTTTGACGTAGTAAGTTTCATCGAACACCAACTTTGGTGGGTAGGCCAAATTCCAAAGCCTAAGCACAGACGCAGTAAGCATGATGCCAAAGAGCCAAAACCTCTGGGTTAGGGCTGACTTTGGAGGCATCAATTCCATCCCTCAATGCTAGCCAGCAGATGGGAGAATAATCAGGTGCTAATTCTGGCAGCCACCCCAATCGGCAATCTTGGCGATGCCTCTGATCGACTTCGTAAAACCTTGGAATCCGCAAACCACATTGCTGCCGAGGATACCCGGACGCTTAAAAAACTTGCACAGGGTTTGGGTATTAGTCTCAGCGCTAATTTGATTAGCCTTCACGAACACAATGAGCTACAAAAGTTGGAATTCTTAGTCGATCTTGCAAAAAATGAGGATTTGATTTTGGTCAGTGATGCTGGGATGCCAACAATAAGTGATCCTGGTTTCGCACTGGTTAGAAGCGCTGCTGCAGCCGGAGTAGAAATTCAAATTGTCCCCGGACCTTCTGCGGTTTTGTCGGCCTTGGCGCTCTCGGGACTTGCTACAGACCGATTCAGTTTTGAAGGGTTTTTACCTCGGAAATCGTCTGACCGAAAAAGATTATTTAAGTCTCTTGCGAATGAGAGTCGGACCATGATTTTTTTCGAATCCCCGCACCGAATTCAGGCCACCTTAGATGATGCAATCGAAATCTTAGGACTAGAGCGTCAAGCCGCTATTTCCAGGGAGCTGACCAAAAAGTTTGAGGAGACCAAACGCGGAACTCTCCAGGAGCTTCGGGACTGGGCAAATGATCTTCGGGGAGAGATGGTTCTAGTGATTGCCGGAGCGGAACCCGAGGTTGTGGACCAAGAGTTGCCGATAACTTTAGTGGTGGCCTTGCTGGAAGCGGGAATAGGTCTAAAGCAGGCCACTCAGGTTGTCGCAAAGGCTACTGGCGCTTCGGCCTCCGAACTGTATTCGCTAGCCCTGAAGCGTAAGTAGCTTCGGTTAAGCTTGTAGGCATGCCCGAAGCGAAGCCATCCGGTAAGTCCTTTTATGTGACTACGCCGATTTTCTATGTAAACGATGCCCCGCACATCGGTCACGCCTATACCGAAGTTGCCTCGGATGTGTTAACTCGCTGGCAGCGCCAAATGGGGAATCCCGCCTTTTTACTCACCGGCACAGATGAGCACGGGGAAAAAATCCTCCGAACCGCAAGCGCAAATGGCTCTTCCCCTAAGGAGTGGGCAGACAAGCTGGTCCACGATGCTTGGCTTCCGCTACTTGAGACTTTAGATATCGACAATCAGGACTTCATCCGAACTACCGAAGAACGTCACAAAATTAACGTCCAGCGATTCCTTCAGCAGCTTAAGGACAAAGGGTTTATCTACCAAGGTTCTTACGAAGGAAACTACTGCGTTGGCTGCGAGGAATTCAAGACTGAATCTGATCTGATTGAGGGCGAAGGAGCCTTTGCCGACGAATTGGTTTGTGCTATTCATTCCAAACCGGTCGAGCGATTAGAAGAGACAAATTACTTCTTCAAGCTCAGCGAATTTCAAAAACCACTTTTGGACTATTACGAGCAAAACCCTAAGTTCATTCAGCCAGAATCAGCCCGAAATGAGGTTGTATCTTTCGTTAGGCGAGAACTAACCGACCTTTCAATTTCGAGATCTAAAGACAAATTTGACTGGGGAATCGATATTCCTTGGGATAAAGATCATGTCATTTACGTTTGGTTTGATGCATTGCTCAACTACATAACCGCAGTCGGCTACGGAGCAGATGAAGCAAAACTTAATTCGCTCTGGCCAGCCTCGGTTCAAGTCGTGGGTAAAGACATCCTTCGATTCCATGCAGTAATTTGGCCGGCCATGCTTATGGCGGCTGGGCTCAAGCCGGCCGAAAGGGTATTTGCCCACGGTTGGCTTTTGGTTGGCGGCGAGAAAATGTCTAAGTCCAAACTCACCGGTATTGCCCCAAGTCAAATCACTGACGTATTTGGTTCGGATGCCTTCCGCTACTACTTCTTAAGGGCAATTGCCTTTGGGCAAGACGGATCCTTCTCGTGGGAAGATCTAGCTGCTCGCTACCAGGCAGAACTGGCCAACGGTTTTGGCAACCTGGCCTCGAGAGTTATTGCCATGGTTCATAAATATTTCGATGGCAGGGTGCCAAATCCATCTCTTCTCTCGGAGCGGGATGCCCAAGTATCGGAAACTGCAAAAAAATCAATTGAGTCGGCTGCGAAATCAATGGACGAAATTGCCATTCAGGATGCGCTGGTTGCTATATGGGATTTAGTGGATGAACTCAACTCCTATCTAACCGAAGAGCAACCTTGGATTTTGGCTAAGGAGGAATCGAACCGAGAGCGGCTTGGAACTGTGCTTTACACCGCCCTGGAGGGATTGAGAGTGCTGACTATTGCCCTGGCTCCATTCATCCCGAAAGCAACAGCAAAGCTCTGGGCAGCGATTGGTTCTGAGCTTGGCGAGTTGGCGGATCAAAGAACCTTAGATTCAGTTGCCTGGAACCAAATCAAGGTCGGAAGTGGTCTTGGTGAACTTGAAGCCCTATTCCCGAGGCAAGAAGAGAAGGCCTAAGTCAAAAGGTGAATTCCTTCATCCGCACCAGAGAATTCTTCGATGCCGACTCCCATCGCAAGGACCTGAGCTATCCCGAACCTCCCGAACCTCTAAATATTGGAACCTATGACAACCACACCCATCTAGAAATTGCAGATGGCGAGAACCCACTTGGTTACCTGGAGCACTTAACGCTTGCTAATCAAGTTGGAATTCTAGGTGCTGTGCAGGTGGGGGTAACTTTAGAAAGTTCGCGCTGGTGCGCAGAGGTGGCGGCAAAAGACGAGAGATTACTTGCAGCGGTTGCCATTCACCCCAATGAGGCAGCCAAGTACCCTTCTCAATCCGCTTTGGAGAGCGACATAAATGAGATTGCAAAACTTGCAGCCTTACCAAGGGTTCGGGCAATTGGCGAAACCGGTTTAGATTTTTTCCGAACCGAGGACCAGGTTGGAATCGGTTTACAACACCACTCTTTTGAGCGACACATCCAGATTGCCAAGGACCACTCGCTCGCTCTGCAAATTCACGATCGGGATGCGCACAAGGAAGTGGTTGAAACATTGCTTCGGGTTGGAGCACCTGAGCGAGTAGTGTTTCACTGCTACTCCGGAGACTTAGAACTGGCCGAAATTTGTAAAGCTAATGGCTGGTACACCTCTTTTGCTGGAAATATAACCATCAAACGAAATCAGCACCTGAGAGATTCCCTAAAGGCAATGCCTAGAGAGCTGATTTTGGTTGAAACAGATGCACCCTTTTTGACCCCGGAACCATTTCGAGGAAGGCCAAATGCTCCCTACCTGGTTCCAGTCACCGTGCGGTTCATGGCAGATCAGCTTGAAATGGATGCAGATGAACTTTCAGGTGTGTTGGCAACAAATACCGAGGCTGTTTACGGTAGCTGGAAAAGCTAATGGTTGAGCTTTTAGGTGCGGGTGAAATCAGAAAGCTTTGTCATGAGCTTGAAATTCGTCCCACAAAAAAACTTGGTCAGAATTTTGTGATTGACCCCAACACAATCAGAAGAATCGTTTCGGCAGCGAAGCTCGAACCCTCCGACAGGGTAGTTGAAATAGGACCAGGATTGGGCTCTCTAACCTTAGGTCTCATGGAAGCGGTAGACGAGATCACAGCAGTTGAATTTGATCCGAAACTAGCTCGGCAGCTTCCAAATACTATTTTGACCAGATCAAATGGGCGTTCGATTTCGCTTATCGAAGCAGATGCCATGAAGGTCACAGATTTAGGCGTGAATCCAGATGCACTTGTGGCAAATCTCCCTTACAACATTTCAGTGCCGGTGCTACTTCACTTTCTCTCTCAGTTCCCATCGCTAAAAAAAGGATTGGTATTGGTCCAGTCGGAAGTTGCGGATCGACTGATAGCAAAGCCTGGTTCAAAGATTTACGGTTCACCGAGTGTGAAATTGGCTTGGTATGCCAAGGCCTCCTCAGCTGGAACGGTGGGCAGGAGCATCTTTTGGCCAGTACCAAACGTAGATTCCTCGCTGGTTTATTTTGAGAAGCGCAAAGAGCCATTTCCGTTGGAATTACGATCTGCAGTTTTTGAAGTGGTCGATGCAGCCTTCGCTCAACGCCGTAAAACCCTCCGCCAAGCGCTAGCTGGTTGGGCGGGATCTGCGGTCGAAGCTGAAAAAGCTTTAGTAGCAGCTGGTATTTCACCTCAAGCTAGAGGCGAGGATCTGATGGTTGAGGATTTCTTGAGGCTGGTGAGTAAGTGATTTTTGAGGCAGATTACTCAAGGTCTGAAGGTGCAATCCGAGCAATTAGCCACTTCCGGTGCAACCTAAAACGTCTCTACGGAGTCTTACACGACTCGAAATCTTGGCGAGTCACCGAGTTTCCAAGGCTGACTATTGCCAAAGAAAATTCAAAATTGGTTTATTCCTTTTCTGGGCTAGAACGCGCCACAATCACCTTAGAAAGTTGGAGCTCGGAATTTTCGGAAATTGAAATTGTGGTTGAAGGAACCAAGGATGAGGTTGCACGAAATAGACAGATTCAATATTGGAAAAAGGTCATAACTGATCTAAGGCATCGTCTTGGAAGTTCAGATTTGTTTGTGGCTTCAGCACCCGCCAAGGTAAATCTTTTCTTTGCCGTAGGTGCTTTTTTGAAAGACGGCTATCACGAGGTAGCAAGTTTGTATCAAGCCCTTGCTTTGCGAGAGCAGCTTTCTATGGAGCTTTCTGGCAGAAATCATGTTGAGTTCTGTGGACCCTACCAATCCTTGGCAGAGGAGAGTGTGCCAAGGGATGATAGCAATTTGGTTTTTCTTGCCCAAAAAGCCTTGAGTGAATTCTCGGTTGAGCTGGCCAATTCCAAATTTGACTTCTTGATAAAAAAATCCGTACCAATTGCCGGGGGTATGGCAGGTGGTTCCGCCGACGCAGCTGCAGCCCTAACTCTCATAGATGGACGATATGGCTTAGAACTTGGGAGCAAGTTGGAAGAAATTGGCTCGAGTTTTGGGGCTGATGTTCCCTTTTCAATTCGCGGAGGGACAGCTCAGGGTTTAGGCAGGGGAGAGGTTTTGAGCCCAATTGAAACCTCTGGAACTTTACATTTCGTTGTCACACCAAATCCTGTTGGACTAGCAACTCCATTGGTTTATAAACAGCTTGACTTGATGAGAATTGAAGAAGGAATTGACGTTTCAGCCTTGGCCCCTCCTACACTTTCTCGCTCACTACTAAAAGCTGTTGCGGATGCCAACCCTGAAGCCTTGGCCCCGCTAATGGCAAATGATTTAGAGCGTGCTGCCTTGCGACTTCGGCCAGAATTGCGGTCGGTTTTGGAGGCCGGAGAAGAAGCTGGAGCATTGCGTTCGATGATTTCGGGATCTGGACCAAGCATTGTTCACTTGGCAAGAAACCGTACCGATGCTGAGCTAATTGCCGAAAGACTTAGGCGAGCATCCTTTGAATCAATAGTCAGCTACAGCTCGCAAAGCGGTAGTCGTTTGGAGAGCTAGTTGGCTCATTTACTTGGTGCTGAAAAGGTAAGCCTTTCTTTCGCAACAACCGATGTCTTTGATCAGTTGACTATTGGGATTCAGGATGGGGATCGAATCGGAGTGGTTGGCCGAAATGGCGATGGCAAATCTACTCTTCTTAGAATCCTTGCCAAATTACAAGAAACCGATTCTGGTCAAGTCACAAAGCGGGGAGATGCTCGAATCGGAATATTGGATCAGGTTGATAGGTTCTCGATTTCTTCCACGATTGCTCAAGTGGTTGTCGGTGAAAAACCTGAGCATGAGTGGGCGGGAAATTCCAAGATTCGAGACATCTTTGATGGCCTACTTCGAGATCTCCCGTTTGATTCCCAAATATCCGAACTATCTGGGGGGCAGCGGAGGCGAGTTGCACTTGCCGCCCTGTTGGCAGGGGATTGGGAAATTCTCATGCTTGATGAACCAACCAACCATTTAGATATTGAGGGTGTCGCCTGGTTGGCAAATCACCTTAAAACTCGATGGGCACAAGATTCAGGTGGGCTATTGGTCGTCACCCACGATCGTTGGTTCTTGGACGAAGTAACTCAAACTACCTGGGAAGTTCATGAAGGTAATGTCGACGTCTACGACGGAGGTTATGCAGCTTACATTCTTGCTCGAAACGAAAGGGAAAGATCCCGAAGTGCAACTGCCACCCGACGAAGAAACTTGCTCCGAAAAGAATTGGCGTGGCTAAGGCGAGGCGCTCCGGCTCGAACTTCAAAACCTAAATTTCGCATCGATGCTGCTAATGACCTAATCGGGAGCGAACCTCCGCCCAGGGATCCGGTAGTGCTAGCCAAGTTAGCTTCTGCTCGCCTTGGAAAGGATGTTCTTGACATCGAAAACCTTGATTATTCGGTAGAGGGAAAAACCCTTTTTTCATCCCTAACCTTTCGACTCGGCCCAGGGGATCGAATTGGACTGTTAGGTCCAAATGGCGCTGGAAAGACCACGCTGCTGAATTTAATTCTTGGCAAGATTAAACCAACTTCTGGAAAAATTAAACTGGGCAAGTCAGTGGTGCCAGCAATTCTTTCTCAGGAAGTTCGCGAGCTTGATGATTTTTCCGATCAGAGAATTTTTGAACTCATTGCTAAAGAGAAGAAAACTTTCGTAGTCGATAAAAAGGAAGTTTCGATAACTCAACTGATTGAGCAACTAGGTTTTTCAAGCGCCCAACTACAAACTCCGGTAGGAGATTTATCCGGTGGACAAAAGCGAAGATTGCAGCTTCTTAGGTTGCTCTTTGGGGAACCAAATCTTCTGATTTTGGATGAGCCCACCAACGACCTGGATACCGACATGTTGGCAGAGGTTGAAGATTTACTGGATTCCTGGCCAGGAACTTTGATTGTCGTCAGTCACGACCGATATTTACTCGAGCGGGTTACCGATTCGCAGTATGCCCTTTTAGGCGATGGCGGTCTTCGCCATTTACCTAAGGGTGTGGATCAGTATCTCGATTTGCGAAAAGGGCTACCCGAGACAAGAGCTAGTGGAGTCAAGTCCTCGGTAGGGGCGGATGCTCGGGCAAGGGAAAAGTTTTTACAAAAGCTGGAGCGGGCAATAGAGAAGGCCATCGCTGAAGAAGCAGAAATTGACCTGGCCCTGAGCCAGCATGACCCAACCGACTACGAAGGTCTTGGCAAACTTGCCCAAAAACAGACCGAAATGGCTAAAAGCCGAGAGGAATTGGAGCTGCAGTGGCTCAACGAGTCGGAGAATGGGTCCTAGCCGAGCCGTTATCTGGCAGACTTGTTGGGTAATCGTTGCCTTAGGGTTTCGATCCGCTCTAGTGTAACGGCAGCACGGCGGCCTTTGGAGCCGTTAAGTTCAGGTTCGAATCCTGAGGGCGGAGCGCAGGTTAGGGAATCGGGAGACCAATGTCCAAGGGGCAGTTGATTTGTGTGGTGCTAGCTGCCGGTAGCGGCACCAGAATGCTCTCCTCAACTCCTAAGGTTATGCACCCACTTGCAGGACGACCAATTCTCGGTCACGTAATGGCAACCGCAATGTCGCTACAGGCGGATTCAGTTGTAGTTGTCCTTCGTCATCAAAAAGAGCTGCTACAGGATTACCTAACTAAGAATTACCCCGATGCGTTGATTGCCGAACAGGACGAAATAGCGGGGACTGGAAGAGCGGTTGAAGCAAGTCTTAATCAAATTTCACCCGATTACCGGGGCGAGATTCTAGTAATCAGTGGCGATGTTCCAATGCTCGATGAGCAAACCTTGACGGCGTTAGTAAAGTCGCATCGCGAAAGCGGTGCATCGGCAACAATTCTTACCGCCCTGCTGGAGGACCCTACTGGTTACGGACGAATCATAAGATCACCGGATGGGTCAGTTAGTCAAATTGTTGAGCAACTTGATGGAACTAATGAACAGCTGGAAATTAAAGAAATTAATTCTGGAGTTTACGTCTTCAACGCTGAACATCTGAAGCAGGCACTCAGTCATCTACACTCGCATAATGCTCAAGGCGAGCGATACCTGACCGATGTGGCAGCACTTCTTGTTGCTGATAGTCATTTAGTTCGAGCCGAGATGGTTCGTGATAACTGGTTGGTTCACGGCATAAACGATAGAGCTCAGTTAGCAGAGGTAGGGAAAGAGCTAAATCGGCGGATCTGCCACGCTTGGCAGCTAAGTGGTGTGAGCATCCTCGATCCCGATACAACTTGGATTGATGTTACGGTTTCAATTGGCAACGATGCCACAATTCACCCTTCCAGTTACCTACGTGGGGCAACCGAGGTTGGCCCGGGAGCCGAAATTGGGCCTTCGGTAGTAATTGAGAATTCCGTAGTTCGAGCTAAGGCGAAAGTCGGTCCTTTCGCTTACCTAAGGGCAGGAACTGACCTTGGCGAAGATGGAAAGATTGGAAGCTTTGTGGAGACCAAAAAGGCGGTAATTGGTCGCGGAAGCAAGGTCCCACACCTTTCTTATGTGGGCGATGCCGAAATCGGGGAGTTTAGCAACATTGGTGCCGGCACCATTTTCGCCAACTACGATGGCGTCGAGAAGCACTCATCCAAGATTGGTTCTCACGTCAAAACTGGTTCTCACAACGTTTTTGTTGCCCCC
The DNA here is from genome assembly GCA_046074425.1 of Actinomycetota bacterium. GTDB lineage: Bacteria > Actinomycetota > Actinomycetes > Actinomycetales > Microbacteriaceae > Rhodoluna. The sequence goes on along the minus strand of JBJTOG010000085.1, from coordinate 18,302 downwards.
ATTACGATTGGGGATGGAGCCTATACCGCCGCCGGAACGGTGGTGCGAAGAAATGTTGCTCCAGGGGAGCTAGGAATGAATGTTGCACCGCAGCGCAACATCGCTAACTGGGTAATTCAAAAACGTCCCGGATCTTCATCCGCGGACGCGGCTTCAAAGAGCAAAACCAACTAAGGAAGTAGGAGAAGGCCGTTGACCATTAAGACCACCGGAGAAAAGCGATTGGCATTGGTTAGCGGGCGAGCTCATCAAGAGCTGGCCGAAGAGGTTGCAACACTACTTGGAACCGATCTCATTCCAACCACCGCATACGATTTCGCAAATGGCGAGACATTTGTTCGGTTCGAAGAAAGCGTTAGAGGTGTTGATGCTTTCGTGATTCAAGCTCACCCAGCACCCATCAACCACTGGCTAATGGAACAGCTGCTGATGGTTGATGCTCTGAAGCGGGCCAGCGCTAAGCGAATCACAGTAGTCGCTCCCTTCTTCCCCTACGCCAGGCAGGATAAAAAGCACAAGGGTAGGGAACCGATTTCAGCTCGCTTAGTAACCGATCTTTACAAAGCTGCGGGTGCCAACCGTGTTATGTCGGTTGATCTGCACACCCCTCAAATACAAGGATTCTTTGATGGCCCAGTTGATCACCTCTGGGCACTTCCAATGCTGGCCGATCACGTTAAGGAAAAGTGGGGGTCGGAAGATTTGACAGTAGTCTCGCCAGATTCGGGTCGAGTTCGGGTTGCAGATATTTGGGCGGATCGATTGGGTGCACCGCTGGCAATTATCCATAAGCGACGCGATCCAAATGTTCCAAATCAGGTTTCAGTTCACGAACTGGTTGGTGAAGTTGCCGGCAGAACCTGCGTTCTGGTCGATGACATGATCGATACCGGCGGCACCATTGTCGCCGCCGCAAAGGCACTCAAGGAAAACGGAGCCAAGCGGGTAATTGTGGCGGCTACTCACGCGGTATTTTCCCACCCAGCTGTTGAGCGCCTATCAGATCCAAGTGTCGACAGTGTGCTGGTCACCAACACATTGCCCATCACCCCAGACAAGCATTTTCCAACTCTAACTGTGCTATCTATCGCACCCCTGATTGCCAAGGCAATCTCGGCGGTTTTTGGAGATGATTCTGTTACCTCGCTTTTCCCAGGGCAGTCCTAGGGTTGAGCCAGGACCTCTAAGCGGGTAAACTATTTAAGCACAACGGCGAGGGCCCTTAGGGGCCGTTATCGACGGGGTTTTTATGGGCAAGTTCCCAAATCCTCGCGGAAAACGCTTGAGTAGATAAAGAAACATCAAGTTCTTTAGAACTTGCCTAGTAGAGAGAATAAAGATGTCAGAAAACAAATTGGTAGCCGAGCTACGCCACTCCTTCGGTAAGGGAGCTGCGCGTAAATTGCGTGCTGCAGGCAAGACCCCAGCCGTTATTTACGGTCACGGTTCAGAGCCACGTCACATTACACTTCCAGCCCACGAAGTTGCCCTCGTGCTTCGCCACAAGAATGCGCTGATTGACCTTGACATCGAAGGCAAGGACCAGTTGGTTCTTGTTAAGTCGGCGTCTAAAGACGTAGTGACTCAGGTGATTGAGCACGTAGATCTTATGGAAATTAAGAAGGGTGAGAGAGTCCACGTTGAAGTACCTGTCCACATCGTTGGAGAGTCACTTTCTGGAACCACTATCGATCTTGAGCACAAGACCCTAAAGCTAGAAGTAGACGCAACAACCATTCCGGAATATGTTGAAGCTGTCTTCAGCAAAGAAGGTGCTGGATTCCACCTGCTTGCCAAGGACATTAAGATTCCTGCCGGGGCAAAGCTTGACTTAGGTCCAGAGGAACTTGTTGCATCGGTAGTTATTACCGCAGCCGGTAAGACCGAAGAGGCACCAGCTGCAGCGGAAGCAAAGCCTGCGGAAGCCAAAGCTGAGTAATACCTTTTTAGTAGTTGGGCTCGGGAACCCCGGGCCCAACTACGAACTTAATAGACACAACGTCGGGCAATTATTGTTGGACGTTATTGCAGATCGCCATTCGGAAAGCTTCAAGGCACACAAATCTAATGCCCTGGTGGCCGAAGTCAAGATTATCGGCGGACCGAAATTAATTCTGGCTAAACCACTCTCCTTTATGAATCTTTCTGGCGGTCCAACTTCCTCGCTTATGAAGTTTTACAAACTCGAAGAAAATCAACTGCTTGTAATACACGATGAACTTGACATCCCACCGGGAACTTTTCGCATAAAACAAGGCGGTGGACATGGTGGACACAATGGCCTACGAGATATCATCTCGGCACTTGGAACCAATGACTTCACGCGATTGAGAATTGGAATTGGGCGCCCTCCCGGTCAAATGGATGCTGCAGATTATGTTTTGAAAAACTTTTCGGTCCAAGAAACCGATAACTTGCCAAAGGTTTTGGAAGCTGGGGCCGATGCGGTAGAAGAAATTGCCAGAAACGGCGTGATCTCGGCACAGGCCAAATTTCACTCGCCCGGGGAATAATCAAACTTCTCTACACTTGAGCTTGTGGAAATGCACGGGTTAGTCGCGCGCCTGGGATCGGGCTACCCGTTTGCAAAGCTCCACTCCAGCCGCCTAAATTCAAGACTCGAAATTGTTTCACCCTCGGCGGCAAACTCTGCGATTTTGGCCCTTTTCGCCACGCTCGCCAAGGAGAATTTCCAGCTGGTCATTGTTCCAACCGGCAGAGAGGCTGAAGAGCTTGAATCAGAACTTCGGTACCTTGTTCCAGGCGCAGAAATTCTGCAGTTTCCTGCTTGGGAAACACTTCCTCATGAGCGCCTGAGCCCATCTGCAGAGATCGTTGGTGCGCGACTTAAAACCTTGCACCGAGTCAAGCAGCTCAAGGATGCCTCATGGGATCATCCAGTGTTTCTAATCGCTTCCATCAGGGCAGTGCTTCAGCGAATCATCTCTGGACTAGAGAATTATCCTCCTCTCAGGTTGAAGCGTGGAGTCGATTATCTGTTACCGGAACTAACTCTCAAGCTCGTTGAGCAGGCCTATCAACGCGTCGACATGGTATCCAGGCGCGGTGAGTTCGCAATTCGTGGTGGAATATTGGATATCTTCCCAACCACCAGCGAGCATGCAATCCGACTGGAATTTTTTGGGGACGAACTGGAAGAAATTCGGGAATTTTCGGTTAGTGACCAGAGGTCTTCTTCTATCAAACTTGAAGAATTAGTGATTTATCCGGCAAGAGAGTTGATTATTACCCCGGATGTTTCCGCAAGAGCGCGAGAAATGATGCACGAGTTTCCAGCGCTCAGTGAAATGCTCCAGAAAATTGCTGTTGGAATTCCTATCGAAGGTATGGAGTCCTTGGCACCAGCGCTGACACCCGCAATGGTCTCGCTATTTGATTATTTACCCAACGACATGTCGGTCGCGATGGTATCTCCGGAGAAGTCAGCCGCCAGAGCTGTGAATTTAGTGGAAACCAATGAAGAATTTTTACATGCCGCATGGGATGCAGCCATGGAAGGTGCCTCGGCACCGATTGATTTATCCGGCGGTGGCTTTATTGAATTCTCGGAGATGAATTCAAAACTTAAAAATTATCAATTTTTATCGCTTTCTCCTTTTGGATCTGACACCGAATCGATCATCAACCTGCAGCTTTTGGAAGTTCCCAGTTTTCGGGTGTTAGAAACCAAGGCTGTTGATTACATTGCTGATCAATTGGCCCATGAACAAATTGTTGGGATCACTGGAGCCGGTATGGGGACATTAGAGCGCTTGCGCGAACAACTCAGCGCCGAAGCAATTGACACCCGAATTGTTAGTGAGTTTCCTGCTGACCCCAAACCGAAAACCCTCTATTTATTCCAATCCCCCCTTCGCAAGGGTTTTGTCTCACAAGATTCCCAACTTTCAATCCTCACCGATTCAGAGTTCTACGGAAAGAGTTCTGGCTATCAATCACCGCAGGCTAAAAAGCTTGCGGTCAAACGTGGCCAAGCCGTTGATCCGCTAACCCTAAAAGCGGGAGATTATGTGGTCCATGAAATTCACGGTATCGGCAGATTCCGAGAATTAGTTCAGCGCCAAAGCGGAATCGGGACTCGCTCTCATCAGAGAGAGTACTTACTAATTGAATACGCCCCTCCCAAACGCGGCTACCCGGAGGACACTCTCTTTGTTCCAACCGATCAGCTGGATTTACTCACTCGGTATGTCGGCGGCGAGGCCCCGGTGGTTTCCAAGTTAGGTGGGTCAGATTGGGCCAGGGCTAAGGGCAACGCGCGAAAGGCGGTGCGCAAAATCGCTATCGATTTAGTCAAGCTTTATTCACAACGAGTAAATTCCCAGGGCTATGCTTTTGGACCAGACACCCCTTGGCAACATGAACTCGAAGAAGCCTTTGCTTATCAGGAGACCCCTGATCAGCTCACTACTATCGATGAAGTAAAGCGAGATATGGAAAAGCCAATCCCGATGGATCGTCTGTTGGCAGGCGACGTTGGTTATGGAAAAACCGAGGTTGCCATTCGCGCTGCTTTCAAGGCAATTCAGGACGGGAAACAGGTTGCAATGTTGGTACCAACCACCTTGCTCGTCAGACAACACACCGACACTTTTTTGGAGAGATTTTCTGGCTTTCCAGTGAACGTTCGATCGCTTTCGCGTTTTCAGTCTCCAAAAGAAGTAAAGGAAACCCTTGCTGGACTAGCATCTGGGGCAGTCGATTTGGTAATCGGTACTCACAGGTTGCTTTCCGACAGTGTTAAATTTAGAAATCTCGGATTGATAATTATTGATGAAGAGCAACGCTTCGGTGTTGAACACAAGGAGAAGCTCAAAGCCTTAAAAACCAACGTTGATATTCTCGCGATGAGTGCCACGCCGATTCCAAGAACTTTGGAAATGGCAATTACTGGAATTCGAGAGATGTCCACCTTGGCCACCCCTCCCGAAGACAGGCATCCAATCCTCACTTACATCGGTGGCTATAGCGAACAACAGGTAGCAGCGGCGATTCGAAGAGAGCTAATTCGCGAAGGCCAGGTCTTCTTTGTTCACAACCGGGTTGCAACAATAGAAAAAGCAGCCGAAGTTCTTTCAAAATTGGTTCCCGAGGCCAGAATCGCGATCGCTCACGGACAGTTACCAGAGTCGGCACTAGAGCAAGTTGTGGTTGACTTCTGGGAGAGAAAGTTCGACGTCTTGGTCTGCACCACAATCATCGAAACGGGAATCGACATCCCTAACGCCAACACCCTAATAATTGATCGCGCCGAACATTTTGGGCTTTCCCAGCTCCACCAAATTCGCGGAAGGGTAGGTCGATCCAGAGAACGTGCCTACGCCTACTTCTTTTACGACCCATCCAAATCGCTTAGCGAAACTGCCCATGATCGCCTTGCAACCATCGCCCAAAACAATGAGTTGGGTGCTGGAATCCAGGTGGCACTTAAGGATTTGGAAATTAGGGGAGCTGGAAATCTCCTTGGGGGAGAGCAGTCTGGACACATCGCTGGGGTTGGGTTCGATCTTTATTTGAGAATGATTGGCGAGGCAGTTTCAGACTTTAAGGGAATCAAGCATGAATCCCCTGCAGAACTAAAGCTGGAGATACCGCTGGATGCTCATATTCCCGCAACCTATTTGGATAGTGAAAGATTGCGACTGGAGGCCTATCACAAGCTTTCAGCTGCATCGGGTGCAGCGGCAACTAGAGAGCAGCTTGATGAAATCTTGGCTGAATTAGAAGACCGCTACGGCAAAGCACCAATTCAGGTTAGGAATCTGATTGAGGTCACCGAACTAAGGCAAATTGCAAACTCTCAAGAACTCAAGGATGTAAATTTCCTAACTGGGGTAGCAAGGGTGCAGCCGGTTGAGTTGACTGAATTCCAGCAGGTTTCGCTTTCTAGAACTTATCCAGGACTTAAGTATTTACAGTCTGCCAAACTACTTCAGCTTCCGATTCCGAAAGATGCAAACGGGGAAACAGTCGGTGGTCAGGAATTGATTGATTTTGCCAAAGAAGTATTTGAACTAGTAAAGGGCCTAAGAGGGGAAGCGACAAATGAGCAAGCTAGATGAATTAATTGCCGTGGCAAGGAAATTGCGCGGTGAAGGCGGGTGCCCTTGGGATGCCGAGCAAACTCACAACTCCCTGACCAAATACCTCATCGAGGAAAGCTACGAGCTAATAGAGGCTATCGAATCAGGAGTTCGTGAGCAGGTTTTGGAAGAGCTGGGCGACGTTCTCTACCAGGTGCTCTTCCATGCCGATCTAGCGCAAAGTGGATCGCTCGGCGAACCCTTTGACATTCAAGATGTCGCTGCCAATTCGATTGCCAAGATGACCGGAAGACATCCACACGTTTTTGGGACCGACGATGAGCTTGCCAAATACAAAGCTGAAACTGGCGATCAGGTCATGGTGCACTGGGATGCTCACAAGGCAAAGGAAAAGCCCGAGCGAACAAGCAGCGTCGATGGCATTCCAAAATCACTTCCAGCTCTAGCGCTTGCCGACAAGCTAATTGGCAAGGCCGAAAAAGTTGGCCTGATTGATTCTTCAGGTAGCTCTGCTTTCAATTTCCAGGACGAAGAAGAGCTTGGTGGATTGCTTCTGGCGTTGGTGCTTGCGGCTCGAGCCCAGGGGCTAGATGCTGAGCGGGCTCTTCGCGAAAGTGCCAGAGAACTTGAGGTTGAAATTCGGGCTGCAGAGCTTAGCGATGACTATGACGCTGGGGTAATTTCGGCTCAATAGCCCTTGGTTGCCAAGGGTTTGCCTGCTTCTCTGACAAACTTGGATTCATGGCTGCCCAAATCAATCCTCCTCGTGGAATGCGAGATTTTCTACCGATTGAAAAAGCCAATCGCGATGCAACTTTGACTGCGATTTTGGAATGCTATCGCTCTCACGGTTTTCAAGAAATTGAGACACCAGCCATGGAGTCGCTGGATCGACTTACTTCCTCCCAGGGTGGAGAAAATGAAAAACTAGCTTTCAGGGTGTTAAAGCGCGGTGAGGATCTTGAGGCTCAATTGGGCACAACCAATCCAGACAATCTAAGTGATCTTGGTTTGCGTTTTGACCTCACAGTCCCACTAACTCGCTACTACGCTACAAATTTTGCGAAGCTCCCTAAAGTTTTCAAGGCAATACAAGCAGGTCCGGTTTGGAGAGCGGAGCGTCCACAAAAAGGACGTTATCGACAGTTTGTGCAGTGCGATATAGACATAATCGGCGAAGAGTCCGATCTTGCAGAAATTGAGTTATTGGTTGCAACCTTGGATGCGCTTGAAGTTATCGGGCTTTCATCGGCGACTATCCGAGTAAACACTCGAGAGCTTCTAACTGAATCAATCGCAGCTTTGGGTCTAACATCAAAAGATTATTCGCAGGCGATGATCACCATTGACAAACTAGACAAGCTCGGCGTGGAAGGCGTGACAAAAGAACTTGCAGAGCAGTTCTCTGACTCGGTTGCCCAAAAAGCCAAGCTGTGGTTATCGAGTGAAAATACTGATCTGATTCCCAAATCGCTAAAAAAGATTTTTGAAGTTGTTGGGCAATTGCACCCAAACAAGCTGCGCTTTGATAAAACTTTGGTGCGTGGAATGGGTTATTACACCGGGCCAATTTTTGAAATTGAACACCCGGATTCTGGATCTTCCATCGGAGGTGGTGGACGTTACGATGGCATGGTGGGCAAATGGCTTGGTAAGGATGTCCCAGCTGCCGGAATTTCAATTGGGTTTGAGAGAGTTGTGGAGCTTGCAAAGTTATCGAGCAAAGCGGATTCCGATTTGGTTTTAGTCTTTGAACCCGAACAGCTTTCATTGGCCCTAAGAATTCAGGGCGAAGCTATAGATCGGGGTCTCAGGGCTCGAATTGAGCCGAGACCCAAAAAGCTAAATATCTTGCTTGAAAATCTCGCCGAATCCGGATTCGGAAGTTTCGCTTTGATTAGCAATGACTCTAGCGACCTAGATTCCCTTGAAATCAAGCCAATCCGCTAAATGCCCGCAGCTAACTAAACTAGGAACTAGCTAACGACGACGTTTCTGAGCCAATTCGGCAGCAAACAAATACCAATAAAGGAGAAACCCTTGTCACTTATCGAAGCTATTGGCGCTCGCGAAATCTTGGATTCCCGTGGAAACCCAACTATTGAGGTTGAAGTTTTATTAGACGATGATTCCTTTGGTCGAGCTGGAGTTCCATCCGGTGCCTCTACCGGAGCCTTTGAGGCCCACGAAGCCAGAGATGGCGATAAGGGACGTTATTCGGGTAAAGGCGTTCAGCAGGCTGTGCTGAAGGTAATCGGAGAAATTGACGAAGCTCTAGTGGATTTTGATGCCACCGACCAGAGACTGATTGATGCTGCCCTTATTTCACTCGATGGAACCGATAACAAATCCAGATTGGGCGCTAACGCTATTTTGGGAGTTTCTTTGGCCACTGCCAAGGCGGCTGCAGATAGTTGTGGATTGCCGCTCTATCGCTACTTGGGTGGCCCAAATGCTTACACACTTCCGGTTCCGCTGATGAACATTTTGAACGGTGGTGCTCACGCTGACAACGGGGTAGACATCCAGGAATTCATGATTGTTCCAATTGGTGCACCAACCTTTTCTGAGGCTATTAGATGGGGTGCAGAGGTTTATCATTCACTCAAATCTTTACTTCAATCCAAAAACCTTTCCACTGGCTTGGGAGATGAAGGTGGTTTCGCTCCAGATTTGCCAACTAACCGCGCAGCCCTGGAACTAATTTCCGAGGCAATTGAAAAGGCCGGATACAAAGTCGGAAGCGATATTGCACTGGCATTAGATGTTGCTGCAACCGAATTTTATAAAGATGGTAAATATCACTTCGAAGGTCAGGCCCGCTCAGCCGAAGAAATGATTTCTTACTACGAAGAATTAGTCTCGGCATTCCCACTAGTTTCCATTGAAGATCCGCTAGATGAGAATGACTGGGATGGTTGGAAAGCCATGACCGATCGCCTCGGCGATAAAGTTCAAATTGTCGGAGATGACCTTTTTGTAACCAACCCAAAACGCCTGGCAACCGGCATCGAAAAAGGAACCGCAAACAGCATCCTGGTTAAGGTAAACCAAATCGGAACTCTAACTGAGACACTGGATGCTGTTGCTCTGGCGCAACGTCACGGCATGAGCGCCATAATCTCTCACCGTTCGGGCGAAACCGAAGACACCTTTATCGCCGACCTAGCGGTTGCAACTAATGCAGGGCAAATCAAAACTGGAGCACCAGCGCGAAGTGAAAGAGTTGCAAAATACAACCAGCTGATTCGCATCGAGGAAGAGTTGGCTGATGCCGCTTATTACCCCGGAGCCAAGGCCTTCAGAAACTTCCGCTAGGAAACCAATTGCGAATCACCGGTCGGCTTAATAGCTACACGTTAGCTCTGCTGGCCGTTATTCTGATCGGTATTTTCACTCTCGCTCCATCGATTCAAATCTGGTACGAGCAGCGACGTGAGATTGCTGACTACCAGGCATTGGTGGAGCAGTCCAAAAAGGAAGTTGAAGATATGAAAGCCGAGAGGCTGAGGTGGGAGGACGAGGTCTATGTTCGCTCTCAAGCCAGAGATCGGCTCTACTTCGTTATGCCCGGGGAAGTCAGTTTCTTAGTGATGGACGCCGACGGCATAGATCTTTCCGACACCTCAGGTACGGTTGGGGCAATGCTTGCGAAGAAGCGGCAAGCGACCGAATTTAGCACCGAAGTTTTGGCCCGCAAGGGCAACTGGGTAGACGCCTTTTTGGAATCTGCCCTTCGAGCTGGTTTAGAACAGCCAAATCAGGAAGAAGCAATTGTCACTGAGTGAGGCTACCGAAGGCGATATTGCATCGGTTTCCAAACAGCTTGGGCGTCCGGCCAGGGACATAGTTGCCATTGCCGCTAGGTGTATTTGTGGAAATCCAATAGTGGTTCAAACCAAACCTCGACTCGAAGATGGAACCCCGTTTCCAACCGTTTATTACCTAACCCTGCCCGCTGCTACCTCAGCAATCTCAACCTTGGAAGCTACAGGATTGATGGCAGAGCTTCAGCAAAGACTGCTGAAGGAACCAGATCTCGCCGAGCAATATTCTTTAGCCCACCAAAGCTATTTGGCCGATAGAAATTTACTCGGTGAAGTTGAAGAAATTAGAGACATCTCGGCAGGCGGAATGCCCCAAAGAGTAAAATGCCTTCATGCTCTGGCAGCACATTCGCTTGCTAAAGGCGCGGGCGTAAACCCAATTGGTGATATTGCTCTTGAAATGTGCAGCTGGAAGCAGAATCGATGCCAATGCGCAGAATAGCCGCACTTGCCTTTTCCTTGACGGTGCTATTTTTACCGCTTTCCGCATCCGCAGATCCAGTTAGAGATCGCCAGTATTGGTTAGAAGATTACGGATTTTCAAAAGCCTGGAGTCTTACTCGCGGCGAAGGCGTGGTGGTGGCGGTAATCGATACTGGAATTGACGCCTCCCACCCAGCACTTAGAGACACGGTGATTGGTGGAACAGACGTTTCCGGATTGGGCTCAAGCGATGGCCTGACTCCGGTAGGACAAAACAGCTATCACGGAACTTTGGTGGCATCAATAATCGCTGGCCAGGGCAATCCTTTGGATCAAGAAGCTGGGGTGATTGGAGTTGCTCCGGGAGTCAAACTACTTTCGGTTTCAATGGCATTTGGGGTTGAAGATTTAGACACCGATTCCCAAATAGCCCAAGGGGTGATTTGGGCAGTAGATAACGGCGCCCAGGTAATTAATCTTTCGCTAACCAGAAATTCGACCAGCTGGCCAAAATCTTGGGATGCCGCCTTCCAATATGCCTTTGATAACGATGTGGTGATTGTGGCAGCAACTGGAAATCGAGTTGATGGCACCGAGAGCATATCGGCTCCAGCCACCATCCCGGGGGTTATTTCGGTGGCCGGCTTGGATCGGGAAGGTCGAGCATCGGAACTCTCATCCCTTTCCGGTTTCACTATTGCACTCACCGCCCCTTCCGAAGATTTAGTGGGTGCTTATCCGGGCGGAGAGTATCGAATCTGGCAGGGAACCAGTGGAGCGGCTCCGATGGTCTCAGGTTTAGTTGCTTTGATTCGTTCCGAGTTTCCTAATATGAACGCCGCAAATGTAATTAATCGGGTAATTTCTTCGGCCAACAAAGCTGGCTTTAGCGGGTATTCGACCGCCTACGGCTATGGAAGCATTGACGCCTACTCTGCACTCACCATAGAGCTGCCTATCGTTTCGGAAAATCCCCTTGGTTCGCTTAGTCAGTGGGTAGAGCTTTACCGGGCTCAAAGCGAGGTGGAAAGTGGCGGGATCGTCTCGCCAATCGATGATCCCATTCAGGAGCTGGCTCAGGCACAACCTGGGTTTGGACCAGAAATGCTTGTGCCCTATGCCCTCTATGCTGGTCTAGGGATACTGGCCCTACTTCTTTATTTCCTATTTAGACCCAGATCCAAGCCAAGCACGCGAAAGTAGTAAATTTATACAATGCCTAGAATCCTGATAGTTGGCGGCGGTTACGCCGGTTTTTACACAGCCAAGAAACTTGAGAAGCTGCTTCGTCGAAATGAGGCAGAAGTTGTAATGGTTGACCCACTGCCATATATGACCTACCAGCCCTTTCTTCCAGAAGTTGCCGCCGGCTCGATTGAGGCAAGGCACGCAGTGGTATCCCACCGTCGTCACCTAAAAACCACCAGAGTTATAACTGGAAAAGTTACCTCCCTAAACCACGCCGACCGCAAGGCAACCATCGAAGTCGAGGGCACCGACTCCTTCGAAATGGAATATGACCACGTGGTTATGACCGCAGGTGCGGTTTCACGAACCTTCCCGATTCCAGGAATCGCTGATTTGGCAATTGGGCTAAAAACCATTGAAGAGGCAGTAGAAGTTCGCAACCGGTTGATATCTAACTTTGATCAGGCCGCTAACCTGCCGGATGGTCCACTTCGGAGCCGTTTGTTAACTTTTGTTGTGGTCGGTGGCGGATTTGCCGGTATTGAGATTTTTGCCGAGCTGCGCTCGTTGGCTACATATTTGCTTCGCTATTACCCAACTATTTCCTTCGATGACGTTAGTTTTCACCTGGTAGAAGCAATGGGTCGCATCATGCCTGAGGTTTCGTTGGAAACCAGTCACTGGGTGCTAAAAAACCTAGCTGATCGAAATGCCAGCGTTCACCTCGATACTCAACTTCAGTCGGCGGAAAACGGCTTAATCCAACTTTCAACCGGAGAGAGCTTTGAGGCCGATTTGATTGTTTGGACTGCAGGAGTAATGGCTAACCCAGTGGTTCGAAACACCGATTTGCCTCTTGATGACCGCGGCCGCATCACCGCTCACCAATCTCTTAGGGTGATTGATGCCGAGAATAACTTTGTCGAGGGAGCCTGGACAGCCGGCGATGTTTCGGCGGTTCCGGATTTATCTGGCGGCGGGGTAGGCGGCTTCTGCGTTCCAAATGCCCAGCACGCTGTTAGGCAAGGGAAGCTGATGGCTAAGAACCTAGTGGCTGCTTTGCGAGGTGAAGGCATTCGCGATTACTTCCACAAAAACATGGGAGCGGTTGCCGGATTAGGAATTGGGATTGGGGTTTTCCAGTTCCGCAAGCTTGCCATAAAGGGTTTGATTGCGTGGTTTATGCACCGCGGTTATCACGGACTGGCAATGCCGATGTGGGAGCGAAAGATTCGGGTCTTTTCGGGTTGGGTTTCTAACTTCGTTTTGCGTCGCGATGTGGTTTCTATTTCTGCAACTAAGGAACCTCGATTAGCCTTCGAAACCTGGGCAGCTAGACCAAAAAACTAAGGTTTGCCCCCGTAGCCCAATGGCAGAGGCAGACGACTTAAAATCGTCACAGTATGGGTTCGAGTCCCATCGGGGGCACGCAAATATAAAGGGAGATAAAAATGCAACTACGAAAATTAGGTCCCTGGCAACTTTCTGCAATCGGGATTGGTTGCATGAATCCCTCTTGGCCTGGAGGCACCGCTCTCGATCCAAAATCTCGAGCTGAATCCGCTATTCCAGCAATACATGCCGCATTAGATGCTGGAGTAACCCTTTTGGATACCGCCGATATTTACGCCCCAGCTTGGAACAGCTACGGACACAACGAGAAATTTGTGGCAGAAGCGCTTCGAACCTGGAGTGGTAGCGAAGAGCAAAAGCGCAAGGTTGTAATTGCAACTAAAGCTGGCATCGCCAGAAGACCGGGTGAGGTTTGGGGGAGAAACTCTTCTTTGGATTATTTACTGCGCGCTGTTGAAGCTTCGGCGGAAAGGCTTGGTGTTTCTAAGATATCGCTTTGGCAACACCACCGGCTAGACCCCTCAATTGAGTTTGAAACTCAATTTGAAAATGTCTTGACGCTCAAGCAACAGGGACTGGTGGATCAAATTGGGGTTAGCAACTATGACGCAAAGCAGCTAGAAATCGCTATCAAGCTTGGCGGAACTCCAGATGAGGGGGGTATCGTCTCGGTTCAGAACGAACTTAGCCCCAGGTACCGCAATGACTTGGAAGTGCTCGAAATCTGTGAGAAGAATGGCATCGCCTTCCTTCCATGGTCACCGCTTGGTGGCTCATCTAAAAAGACCGAAGTTGTAGAAAGCGGAAGTTTCGAAAGCATTGGGGCAAAGTATGGCCTTAGCCCTGCCGCAACAGCTTTGGCTTGGCTACTCAGACTCTCTCCGAGCATCATTCCAATTCCAGGTGCCACCAGAGTTCAGACTGTACTGGATTGCCTCAGCGCCATCGACGTAGAGCTAAGCGATGAAGATTTCGAGACACTCAACGCCTCTTTGCCCCGAACTGTTCCAGTCTCCGAGGAGCTATCGCCAAAGCCTCCTTACCGAGCTTAGAAAACCCTAAAGCTAGCTTCGGGTTTGCTGTGAGGGGGCCTGAAGAAGCGGGTAATAGAGCTTTACCGGGCTTACCATAAAGACTGAACGGTTTACTTTTTCGAGGGGATAAAAACTTGGAAATTCCACTACTCGTAGCACTGGGTGCACTGGTCCTGATCGGTATTTGGCTCTGGTCAACCTACAACTCTTTAGTTGCCCTGAAGGTCAGGGTCGATGAGGCCTGGAGCGATATCACGGTTCAGCTAAAGCGCCGAGCCGATTTGATCCCAAACCTGATCGAAACCGTGAAGGGTTATGCCGCACACGAGAAGCAGGTTTTTGAATCGGTCACTAAGGCTCGTGCCGCAACAATCTCACCAGATTCGCTAACCCACCCAGAAGCAGCTGCACAGGCCGAGAACATGCTTCAGGGAGCACTTAAGTCACTATTCGCAGTTGCTGAGGCTTACCCCCAGCTGCAGGCAAGTCAAAACTTTTTGCAATTGCAAGCGGAGCTCACTGACACTGAAGACAAGATCATGGCTTCCAGACGTTTTTATAACGGTGGAGTAAGAGAGTTGAACACCAAGGTGTTGCAATTCCCGCAGAACTTCTTTGCTAAGTCTCTTGGGTTTGCCGCTAAAGAATTTTTTGAGGTGGCTGACGCAGCCGCTATCGCTGAGCCACCCAAAGCCAGCTTTTAGGAAACCTATATGTATTCGGCCATTGCCGCAAATAAACGCAACACAATAATCATTATTGGATTCTTTGTTGCACTACTAAGTGGTATTTCGCTTTGGTGGGGTTCTGCCTCTGGAAATGGTTCCAGCGCAATATTTATTGTTGGATTTGTTTTGGTTTACACTCTTTTTCAGTACTACATGGCAGGCAAAATTGCCATCGGCATGACTGGTGCAGTTGAAATTCAGAAATCCGACAATCCGAGGCTCTGGCGAATTGTTGAGAATCTTTCGATTGCCGAAGGCATACCCATGCCGAAGGTTTACATCATCAACGATCCCGCACCAAACGCCTTTGCCACCGGTCGTGATCCAGAACACGCTATCGTTGCGGCCACCACGGGACTTCTGGTAATCATGGACGATAACGAACTCGAAGGAGTCATGGCCCACGAGCTCGCACATATTCGCAACTACGACATAAGAGTCTCAACCATAGTTTTTGGTTTGGTAAGTGCGGTGGGTATCTTGGCTGACTTTGCTATCAGAGCAGCATTTTTTGCCGGGGGAAATAACCGCGACCGTGGCGGATTTGGTGCTGCGATGATTTTGGTTGGGATTGTGGCCAGCATAATCGCTTGGTTTATTGGTCCAATTGTTTCGGCGGCGGTTTCCAGGCAGCGTGAGTATTTGGCCGATGCGACGGGTGTTCAAATCACGCGATACCCAGATGGCCTAGCCAGTGCATTACAGAAGCTAGGGGAGTATGGCCGCCCGATGAAGCGAGCGAGTGCCTCCATGGCACACATGTTCCTAAATGACCCAATCAAACCAGGCTTCACCGAACGAGTCTTTTCAACCCACCCTCCAATTCCCAAGCGAATTGAGCGGATTAGGGAAATCGGAACCAAGTTCTAGCCCTCAACCGAACTAAACTTGTGATTTAGGTTTAGCTCTGGAAAGGCCTTCGATGACCCAACCAACCCCCGTCGTCACCCCCGAACTCAGTGAGTTCGAGCGCGCCCTGGCCAATGTTCGCAAGGTTGCCATCGAAACCCCAGTGATTCGATCAAATTTCCTATCCGATCAAGTTGGTAGTGAGATTTGGCTAAAGTGTGAAAACCTTCAGCGCACTGGAGCTTACAAAGTTCGCGGTGCATTCAATCGCCTGAGCAAACTAACCGCGGAAGAGAAAAAGCGAGGGGTCATTGCCGCCTCCGCTGGTAATCACGCCCAAGGCGTGGCACTGGCCGCTAGAAAATTGGGTATAAAAGCCACCATCTTTATGCCCATCGGGGCCTCACTTCCCAAAGTTGAAGCCACCAAGAATTATGGAGCCAAGGTGGTGCTAGTTGGTGCCACTTTTGCCGAGGCACTAAAAGCCTCTCAGGAGGAAGCCAAGGCGACTGGTTCGGTTTTCATACCGCCATTTGATCACTTGGATGTCATCATCGGCCAAGGAACCGTTGGGGTAGAAATCATCGAACAGCACCCGGATGTGCAAACCATTTTGGTAGCCATAGGCGGCGGCGGGCTAGCTGCGGGAGTGGCGGTGGCAGCAAAACTCACCGCAAAGGCCCTTGGGAAAAAGATCAAGGTTATCGGTGTTCAATCCGAACATGCAGCATCCTACGTTCCATCTTTGAGAAGTGGAAAAGTAACCGAAATTCAGGTGACCCCGACCATAGCCGATGGAATCGCGGTTTCAAAGCCGGGAAGAATTCCTTTCGAATTAATCAAGGAACACATCGATAAGGTAGTTACTGTTTCCGAAAATGAGATTGCTAAAGCAATACTTATTTTGCTTGAAAGATCCAAACAGGTTGTTGAACCCGCTGGAGCTGTCACGGTTGCAGCGCTGATGGCGGGAAAAGTTAAGCCAAAAGGAAAGACAGTGGCGATTTTGTCAGGTGGAAACATTGACCCACTTCTTCTTCAGCGAGTTATTCGCCACGGCCTTTCCGCCTCTGATCGCTACACCAACATTTCTGTGATGCTTCCAGACCGACCAGGTCAGCTGGCACTCACCGCAGAGGTTATAGCTTCTGCCCATGCCAACGTCGTTGAAGTACTGCACACCAGGCACGGTAATGGATTGCAAATTTCAGAAGTTGAGCTAAATCTTTCAGTTGAAACCTCAGGACACGAGCACCGAATGGAAGTAGTTAAGGCTTTGCAAAAAGCCGGATTGAAGCCAAAGCTTGAAAAGCCGAGGGATGACTAGGCGTTTGCTACCGCCAAGATTTTTACATTGATTGCTTTGCCATTTGGTAAGAAAACCTCAAGCGACTCACCTACACTTTTGCCCAAGATCGCACTTCCAATTGGTGATTCCGGCGAATAAACTTCAATTCCCTCATCGCTAATTTCGGCACTTCCAAGTAAGAATTTCTTTTCTGTTCCGTTTAGTTCGACAGTGATTACCAAACCCTGCTGCACTACTCCATGAGCCTTGGGAGCTTCGCCGACTTGGGCGGTGGCAAGAATTTCTTCAATGCGGTTGATGCGGGCTTCGATCTTGCCCTGCTCTTCTTTGGCGGCGTGGTAACCACCGTTTTCTTTGAGGTCGCCCTCTTCCCTTGCCTCTTGAATACGTTTTGCGATATCGCCGCGAGCAATGGTGACTAAATACTCCAATTCATCGGCCAAACGGTCGTATGCCTCTTGGGTGAGGAAAGTTGCTTCGTGGATTTCAGACATAATCCCTCAAGTTTATTTCAACGACAGCTATCAACCAACCCGGTTACTCCAAGCTCTGTGGTGTTGATCCGGACTGTCTCTACGCGCTTTGGGGCCGTTTCGGCAGCAATTTCAAGGGTTTTGAAGCCCACAACGGCAAAAGACTGATTCAGAACCTTCAGATCGCACTCCAACTTGGTTCCCGGAGTCCTGGATACTTCGAAAGTTACAAGAGCCGATTTTTCATCAATGATTTGGTAGGAAATGTCTTTGGTTTTCACTCGCTCAGCGTCAGAAATGACAAAAGATATGGCAAAGATTAGGAAGCCAATCAGCGCTACCGATCCGATGCTCCAGCCAATAATTCGGTCGCGAAGCTCGGTGGTGCCTTGACCATACCGTTGCCTGAGAATATCGCTCACCAATCAAGGCTAAAGGAAAATTGTCCTTCATACTTGAGGGTATGAACCTTGTTGGATTTTGGCTTGAAAGCCCAGCGCCCTCTGATGTCGTAATTGATGACACCTGGTACTCGCCCGGGGTGGTGGGATTTGTGGCAACTTTTGGAGTCGCCGCTGGAGCAGTTTTCATCATATTTGACATGGTCAGAAGAATTCGAAAAGTACGTTATCGTGCAGAGATTTCTCAGAAATTAGATTTAGAAGAACAAAATGTAACTTCAGTCAAGCCAGCAGCTAAGGCCACCACCAAGCCTGCTCGTCCCAAGCCGCCAGCTAAGCCAAAGCGCCCTTAGGCGAATGATCCCGGCAGCGGGCTAAGTGCGATAAGCAGCACCGCACTCCAGTGACATAAAAAAGCCAACACAGTGAAGGCGTGAAATATTTCGTGGAATCCAAAGTGACCGGGAACCGGATTCGGTTTTTTCATAGCGTAAACCACGGCACCTAGAGTGTAAAAAAGACCACCCACCAAAACCAAAATCATCATGGCCGCATTTGCGTTGAGTAGGTCTATCAAATACACCATGGCCGCCCAGCCCATTGCAATGTAAATCAGAACGTAAAGCCACCTTGGGGCTGTTATCCAAAAAAC
>JBJTOG010000084.1:0-11394 GCA_046074425.1 Actinomycetota bacterium | reverse complement strand
ACTCTTTAGCAATATCCAATAGCGGATCCTGGATTCCTAAATCTGCCAGCACTCTATCGGCCGTGGCCTTGACGATGGTGGCACGAGGATCAAAATTCTTATAAATGCGGTGACCAAATCCCATTAACCGGATTCCGTCTTCCTTGTTCTTGACTCGCTCAACAAACTTCTTTACCGATTCACCGGAATCTCGAATCTCGGTAAGCATATTTAGAACTGCTTCGTTAGCTCCTCCGTGAAGCGGACCAAATAGCGCGTTAATTCCCGCCGACACCGATGCAAAAAGATTAGCCTGGGACGAACCAACTAGGCGAACTGTTGATGTTGAACAGTTTTGCTCGTGATCGGCATGCAAAGTTAGCAAGGTATCCAACGCCTGAGTGATTACTGGGTTTTGGACATACTCTTCAGCGTTGGTTCCAAAGTTCAACCGCAAGAAGTTTTCAACCAGCCCAAGGGAATTATCTGGATAAAGCAATGCCTGCCCCAGACTCTTCTTATGAGCATATGCCGCTAAAACAGGCAGCTTTGCAATTAGTCGAACAGTAGATAATTCAACTTGATCAGCGTTGTGTGGATCGAGCGAGTCTTGGTAGAAAGTTGAAAGCGCTGATACTCCGGCAGCCAAAACAGACATCGGGTGAGCCTGTTGAGGGAAAGCATTGAAGAAACTCTTGAGATCTTCGTGGATTAGAGTGTGTCGGCGCAGGCTCTCATCAAAAGTCCGAAGCTCAACCTCTGATGGAAGTTCTCCGTAAATTAGTAAGTAACTAACTTCGAGAAAACTCTTTTTCTCGGCTAGCTGCTCAATTGGGTATCCGCGATAGCGCAAGATTCCTTGTTCGCCATCGATAAAGGTAATCTCGGATTTTGTCGCTGCGGTGTTTACAAATCCCTGATCGAAGGTGTTTAGACCCAAAGTCGCCTGAAGCTTTGAAACGTCAAAAGCGTCAGAACCTAAGCTGGCACGTACCACTGGAAGCTGTGCACTTTTATCACCGTAGCTAATTACTACCTTGTCAGTCTCGCTCAAGGCTCTCCTAGTCTTTGGAACTGGTCTTTGCTTAGCCTAAAGCATTTTTAAGGCGGTCTGCGGCCCGCAGGATATCTCCATCGGTGGCAGTTAGCGAAAACCTAACGTGATGAAGTGAATTCGGGCCATAGAAGCTTCCTGGAACTACCAATATGCCGAGGTCAGCCATTTTGGCCACGGTTTTCCAACAATCTTCGCCTAGCGTTGCCCACAAATACAATCCAGCTTCGCTATCTGAAAGATTGAATCCGTAACTCCGGACAGCATCAAGTAGGGTCTCGCGACGCCTTGCATAAACTAACTTTTCTTTGGCAACGTGTTCGTGATCTGAAAGCGCAGCAATTACAGCTTGCTGAGTGGGAAGAGGCATCATCATTCCAGCATGCATGCGCAAGTTAACTAAACCGGAGATTAATTTCTTCTCGCCAACAGCAAAAGCGGCACGGTAACCAGCCATATTGGATTGTTTCGAAAGCGAATAAATACAAAGAATACCTTCGTGATTTCCTCCGCAAACTCTCTCGTCCAAAACGCTTGGAATTAGCTCTCGATTCCACGGTTCACTAAAACCCAGTTCGGCGTAGCATTCATCAGAAGCTAATAAGGCACCGAGTTCCCGCGCACGATTTACCGCCTCGCGAAAGCCTTCCACGCCCAATACTTTTCCATCGGGGTTTCCAGGTGAATTAATCCAGATCAGCTTTGTGTTCGCCGGCCACAGTTTTGGATCATCCTCGCTAACAATCTCCGCACCGCATAGGGCTGCTCCAACTGCGTAAGCGGTATATGCAACGTTGGGTTGAACTACCACATCACCAGGGCCAAGACCCATTAGTAGTGGCAGCCAACTTATCAACTCTTTAGATCCAATGGTTGGCATTACTTGATCGGGTTCTAGACCGGATACGCCTCTTCGGCTGGCGAACCAATTAACAACGGCCTCTCGAAATTCTTTTGTTCCAGCAGTGGAAGGATATCCGGGCGCATCAGAGAAGTTCTTTAGTGCCTGCTGAACAACATCCGGAGTCGGGTCAATTGGTGAACCCACCGAAAGATCAATTAGGCCATCTTTATGCTTGGCAGCCTGTTCCCGATATAGATTTAGGGATTGCCAAGGATATTCCGGCAGGCCTTTGAACACGATTAGTGCTCTTGAATTGGTAAAGCGGCTACTAGTGGATGATCTCCAGCAATTGCACCTACCTTGGCAGCTCCACCGGGTGAGCCAACCGTTTCAAAAAATTCAACATTGGCCTTGTAGTAATCCGCCCACTGCTCGGGAAGGTCATCCTCGTAATAAATTGCCTCAACTGGGCAAACCGGTTCACAGGCTCCGCAGTCCACACACTCGTCAGGCTGGATGTAAAGCATGCGATCGCCCTCGTATATGCAATCCACTGGGCATTCTTCAATGCAAGCTTTGTCCTTAAGGTCAACGCAGGGCAGAGCAATTACGTAGGTCATTTAGCTATCCTTCCAGCCACCATTTTACTAGCGATGCCCGGAAGCGTTCTTACCCCAGCTACCGGGGCGAATCTTCGGGAACAAAATCACAACTGCGCAAATAATCAGCGAACCGTAAACCCACCATTTGCCAACCAGATTGTCAATTATTAGCGCATCACCTGCTTCGGTCTGGCGAGAGAGCCAAAATACCGTCAAGGCTAAGGTAAGGCTCATCAGATACAGCGCGCCACGAGAATTTCGAAGCAGTCTTAGTGCCAGCGCCAAAGAGAAGGTCATGGTCAGCGCCAAAACCAAACCAATCGGAGTCTTGGCCTCATCCGCAACTGTGACCGAATGCAACAATGTTCCGGCAAAGCCGAGAAGTACACCCAAAGGTAAGGACCAAAGGGCGAGGAATACTGGTTTTAGCCACAGCCATGGGGTGGTTGAAGCCTTGCGTAATCTCTCTGGTGAGTCGTACCTAGTCTCTTCACCGGGAACCACCCAAAAAGTTTCACTTCCCACACCAACTTGACTGGCATGCTGTTCAAGCGCAGCCTTTTTAATCGGAGTGGTTTTTTCATTTCCGATTTTTACATCCGCTCTTTCGCCCGGTTCTGCAATTACCCAAAATTGTGGCGCCTTAGATTTCAGGTTTCTACCAAATCTTCTCAGGGCCATGGCGGTTGCCTCATGAGCTTTTTTGTGATCCGGGTGACCAAATCCACCTTTGCGGTTATAGGTGATAACAGCATCGGGTTTGAAATCTATTAGAACTTGGTAGATGTCATCTGAGATAACAGCGGTTGAAACCGAAGAAAGCGCCATCTCGTCCACGCGACGTCTTTTGGCAGGCTTTCCAAAAACATTGAAGCGCATTCCTGAATCTAGATACGCCCGAGTTCCAGCAAATTTCGATTTAACATTTCCATACTCGGCAAGTGCGTTTCGAAGCTCCCCACTTCTAAAGGCACCCATCGCGGAAAGATTTCCCTCTAAAGACTTCAAATCTTCGAGCTTTACTCGTCCGCGTTCTCCTCGAGTGAGAGTCAACACCATAACTTCAGCTCCGGCCAAAGTGCGGTCCGCTATTACGTGACCAGTGAACAATGACTCGTCGTCAGGATGCGCGTGTACGAGTAACACTCGCTTCGGGTTGAAGGAAGCTTTAGCCATACCAATAACTCTAAGAGGTTTAGGAGTCGCTGGCGCGCTTTCGGGCAGCAGCTGCCCTAGCTCTAAGGTTTGGATCAAGCTCAACTTTCCTGATTCTGGTTGCCTCAGGGGTGACCTCAACACACTCGTCTTCGCGAGCGAATTCGAGGCATTCCTCTAGTGAAAGCTTTCTTGGAGGGGTGAGCTTTTCGAATTCATCAGAAGAAGAAGCTCTCATGTTGGTCAGCTTCTTTTCCTTGGTGATATTGACCTCCATGTCATCAGCCCTAGAGTTTTCTCCGATGACCTGACCGGCATAAACCTCTTCAGTTGGCTCGACGAAGAAACTACCTCGCTCCTGAAGGCCAATCATTGCAAACGGTGTCACAACACCGGCTCTATCGGCGACCAGCGAACCGTTGGTTCTTGTGGAAATTTCTCCAGCCCAAGGCTCATACCCGGCAGAAATGGCATTTGCAATCCCAGTTCCTCTGGTGGTCGTTAAGAACTCTGTGCGGAAACCGATTAGTCCTCGAGAAGGAACGAGGAACTCCATCCGAACCCAACCGGTCCCGTGATTGACCATGTTCTTCATTCGACCTTTCCGGGAGGCCAATAGCTGCGTGATTGAACCTAAGAATTCTTCCGGGACATCGATGGTCAAGTCTTCAACTGGTTCATGAAGTTTTCCATCAATCTTTTTGGTAACCACCTGAGGCTTGCCAACAGTTAATTCGTAACCCTCACGGCGCATCTGCTCAACCAAAATTGCAAGTGCAAGCTCGCCACGTCCTTGAACTTCCCAGGCGTCTGGGCGCTCCGTCGGGAGAATGTTGAGAGACACGTTTCCGATAAGTTCCCTATCTAATCGGTCCTTAACTAATCGAGCGGTAACTTTGGCGCCCTTGACTCTTCCGGCCATTGGTGAAGTATTAATTCCAATTGTCATTGAGATAGCCGGGTCATCAACTTTGATTAGTGGAAGTGGTCGGACATCATCAGGATCGGCAAGAGTCTCGCCAATTGTGATCTCTTCAATACCAGCTACCGCAACGATGTCTCCAGGTCCAGCAGACTCGGTTGGGAATCTTTCAAGAGCCTTGGTGATTAGCAGTTCAGTAATCTTGACATTTTGGGTTTCACCATTTTGCCTGACCCATGCCACCTGCTGACCTTTTTTTAGGTTGCCATTAAAGATTCGAAGTAGTGCAAGGCGGCCAAGAAACGGAGAGGCGTCTAAGTTTGTTACGTGAGCCTGAAGCGGTGCATCAGCATCGTATTTTGGTGCAGGAATGTATTTCAAAATTGCGGCGAATAGTGGCTCTAAGTCAGAGTTGTCAGGGAGAGAGCCATTGGCTGGTTTATTTAGCGATGCAGCGCCAGCTCTTCCGGATGCATAGATAACAGGCAGATCCAAAATTGCGTCGATATCGAGCTCTGGAACATCATCGTGTAGATCGCTGGCTAAACCAAGAAGCAGGTCATGTGTTTCTTCAACTACCTCGTCGATTCGAGCATCAGGACGATCGGTCTTGTTCACCAAGAGAATCACCGGCAAATTTGCTTCGAGTGCCTTACGGAGCACGAAACGAGTTTGCGGCAAAGGTCCTTCGCTGGCATCAACGAGTAATACGACGCCATCGACCATCGATAATCCACGTTCGACTTCGCCCCCGAAATCAGCGTGCCCAGGGGTGTCAATGACATTGATGGTGACAGTTTGGCCAGTTGCAGCAGGTCCGGAGTAGCTGATTGCAGTGTTCTTGGCAAGGATTGTGATTCCCTTTTCCTTTTCCAAGTCCCCCGAGTCCATTAACCGCTCGCCCAAATTGGCGTGATCACCAAACGCACCGGTTTGGCGGAGCATGGCGTCAACCAGAGTGGTCTTCCCGTGGTCTACGTGGGCCACAATTGCAACGTTTCTAAGGTCTTCTCTGATTGCCAGAGTCATAAAAAACTTCCTTTTAATGTGCGCAACAAAGCGCATTCGCTTCTTAGCGTTAGTGGATTTTGCCTAACTGGAGCCAAATAAAGATTCATTCCCAAAAGGCCTCAAGACCCTAAGTTTAGCCGAGAATCCGATTCGCCCTAGGCTTATTTGGTGGCCATCAAAGAACTTCTAATTTACGACGGAGACTGTCAATTTTGTCGCCTAAGCCTCGATTTTGCGATACGAAAGCTAAAGAACATGCCAGAATATGTCGCCTTTCAGCGCATTGATCCCAAAGATTACGGGCTAACCACAGAGCAAGTTAGCAAAGCCGTTTGGTTGGTGAGCGCTGAACACCCCCCACTAGCTGGGCACCTTGCCGTTGCAGCGATGTTTCTAGACCAATCTAATTTCGGCTATAAATTCTTGGGGTTGCTAATGAAGTATCCCCCGACGTCTTGGGTTGCCGGTTGGGTTTATGGGTTTGTTGCCGCCAATAGGCATCGAATGCCAGGTGGTACAAGAGAGTGCGATATCAGGGATAGCTATAGTGCTTGATGTTTTTGGAGTAGGTCTAATTGCCGGGTTGGCCCTTGCAATCCCACTTGGCCCCATGGCGATCATGCTTTTAGGCGTGACAGTAAGCAAAGGCTGGCGACATGGGGTCGCTGCTGGTGCTGGAATGGCCATTGTTGATTTCAGCTATGCACTCGGGGTTTATTTCCTAGGTGCAGTTGTTCTTTCTGTGCTCGGTGACTGGCGATGGGTATTGAGCGTAATCGGCCCACTAATTCTTATTGTCATTGGCTGCGTAATTTTGATTCGCAACTTTAAAGAAATAAAAGATCACCATGAATTGAAATCCAAGGAATTCAACTCAAAATCAATTATCCAAACTCTCGGAATATTTATTGCTGCGACGGCAATCAATCCCCCAACTGCACTTTACTTTTTAGCTATCACCCCGGCCGTTGTGTCGATAGGAAACCACTCTGCTATAAGTGGTTTTAGCTTTGCGTTCGGGGTCCTGATAGGTTCTGGTGTCTGGCAACAGGTTTTGGCGCTAGGTGGTGCTGGGGTGAGAAAATTGGCAACACCTAAAATTAGGGCACAAATAGGTATCGCTGGAGGAACTCTCGTAATTCTTTTGGCCTTAGTGTTACTTGTTGGTGAAATCTTCTAATGCTCAAAACCAAAATAGAAATTGGCATTGTTTTAGCGCTTAGCCTTGGCGCTAGTGCTGTTTACTCTTTGATCTCTCTGATTGCCAAACTTTCGGCACCGGAAGGCCTAGCCTCCTCAACTACGACGATCAATCGTCAACTTGCCGAACGAGAATGGCTAGATTTCAGTTATCAATTTTTAGGAATAGTTTTTGGATTAGCACCGGTTGCGCTGGTACTTTATTTGCTTTGGAGAGATGGCGGCTCTCCTTTTAAGTTAATTGGCTTCGATTTTGCAAAGCCTTCCCAGGACTTTATTCGAGGAGTATTGCTAGCCGCTTCGATTGGCATTCCGGGGCTTGGACTATACGTAGCCAGCAGAGTGCTTGGCTTATCCTCGCAAGTTATTCCCGCTGATCTAGCTTCCTACTGGTGGACCATTCCGATTCTTTTGCTAGCTGCTGCCAAGGCTGCTGCTTTGGAAGAAGTTGTGGTGGTTGGCTACCTATTCAAGAGGCTTTCAGAGCTGGGCTTAGGGAGTTGGAGCCAGATTATTTTTAGCGCTCTGCTTAGAGCGAGCTATCACCTTTATCAGGGATTCGGAGGTTTCCTGGGAAACCTTGTGATGGGGGCAGTGTTCGGTTGGCTCTATCAAAGATGGGGCCGGGTGATGCCTTTGGTTTTTGCCCATTTCTTGCTAGACGCAGCAATATTTGTCGGCTATGCGGCCGTTGGGCACCTTCTTCCGCTTCCCTAAGTGCTAGATTTGCCATGCAGCCCAAGGTGGGTTGCAGCTTTTGCAACCTTTTGGGGGAAGTCGGTGAAAATCCGACGCTGACCCGCAACCGTGAGTTGACTATCAACAAGTCGGAATGCCCAATTGGACGCGAATGACTCCAAAAAAACCGTCGAGGTCTACGGGTGGAGTCGGATAGCACATATCCGATGAACCCTTGAGTGAAGCTAAATCTCACTCCAAGGGTTCTTTGTATTTTGTTAGCCGCCTTCGCACTCAGACCGCTCAAGAGAGGCAAGAGTGAGCGGAGAAAAGAAATCTGGGTTGCGTTTAGCAACTGTAATTGGCGCTGCAATGGCGCTGGTTTCCCTAGCAGTAATTTTGGTTGTCGGTGTGAATTCTGCCAAGCCGAAGTATCCCGAAACTGCTGAATTTCTAGTATCAAAATTTGTTGATGCCAAATTTCTCGAAGGCTTCACCCCAGGCGAACCCGAGTATGGATTCTCGCTGGAAGCGCTAGCGCAACTTAGCCAAAGCCGCGTGGACATTTCCACATCGAGAATGTTTCTACTAGAGAAGAGCGCCGAATACCTGTACTCGGAATCTACGCCAGGAGTCCAGCCCGGTTTGGCGGGGAAATTTCTTTTTGCCTCAAAAGTCACCGGTGCTGATAACTCAGAGCTTTTGAAGAAAGTGATTGATGATTTACTCGGTCAAATATCAAATGACGGCACTCTCCAAAATGGTTCGACCTTTGATTATTCATGGGCGATTTTAGGTCTTCGCTCACAAAATCTCGAATCCAAAGCAGCTTTATTGGCAAAGCACTTGGCAACTCTTGCTCGAGAAGATGGCGGGTTCGGATTCGATCAAACTGAGTTCACAACTTCATCCAGCGTTGACGCCACTGCAATGGCAATACAAGCTCTAGTTGCCGCGGGTCAGGAATTGAATTCAAATTCGGCGGTTGACAGGGCAATTGAATTTTTGAATTCCAACCGAATTGACGGTGATCACTTTGTTGCCTTCGAAGCTGAGGACGTCAACGGAACGGCCCTAGCGCTGATGGCACTAAAGGCGGCTACTGGGGAAATTGATGAACCAATTCACAGTTATCTAGTGCGTCAAATTCGTCCGGATGGAGGTATTGGTTCACCCTGGGTGGAAGAATCTGGAGATCAATTCGCTACTGCGCAAGGATATCTTGCCCTCGAAGGTAAAAGCTACCTCGATTTGATTCGAGACTAATTCAATGCAAATTCGCCTTCGCCCGGTTCTACTCTCACTGCTACTACTAGTAGTGGTGGGCGGGGTGATTTCGTATTTTCAACCCAAAGATATTCCGAAATCTAGTGTGACAGTGGAAAATTTTGCCCAAGATGAATGCCAACAAGATGGAGTGACGCTGGTAGTCGATTTTGGGACAAACAATAAGACCGAGACTTTAGTGCGGTGCGCTATTGATTTTTCCGGCTCTGGATGGGAATTGTTCAAGGCAACTGGGATTGAAGCCGAGGGCACAGCCAGTTACCCAATTGGATTCGTCTGTCGCATAGCCGGTTACCCAACTGAATTGAATCAAGACTGCCAAGACACTCCTAAATATTCTGAGGGAAGTTGGGGTTACTACCAGCTGAATGAGCAGGGAAAATGGCAAGTGTCAGGAGTCGGTTCCGCATTCAGTAAACCTAAGTGTGGGCTGGCTGAGGGCTGGAGATTCATTGAGCCCGGCGAAGATGTTGCAGACCTTGCCCCGCGAATAATCCCTGAGGTTCGGGTTTGCAGTGACTAAGACTCTAAAAGCATCTAGCGCTGAACCAACCAGTTGGTGGCTACTTGCGCTTGCGCTTGCCGTAGCCGCTGGAGCCAGCAGTGAGATATTGGTTCAGTTCGCTATTGCTTCTTTCTCGGTAGTAATGGTGTTGATGCTCCGAGAAGAGGCACCTTGGTCTAAATCTCTTGGCTTTTACCTTGCTTTGGCAGGTTTTGTCTTTGCAGCGCGAGTGCTCTTTCGGATCGTCTTTAATTCCCCTAATCCGAATGATCCTGCGCTTTTTTCGCTTCCTGCTTTGCAATTCAATTTAGGTTTTGGGCCGACGGTGACACTATTTGGGGAAATCGGTCAAAAGGCTTTGATTTATGGTGCCACCGATGGAATGAGGCTGGCGGCTATCATTCTCGCAATAGCAATGGCGAATTCTTTGGCCAATCCTCGCCGACTACTTAAGTCAACCCCTGGTGCCTTGTATGAGATTGCAAGTTCGGTCTCGGTAGCAATCAACTTGGCTCCGCAAATAATTTCATCGTTGGCTCGGGTCCGACAGGCTAGGGAGCTTAGGGGGCGCTCTAAAGGTTTAGGGCAAATGGCGGGAATTGTAATTCCGGTTCTCGAGGATGCGATTGAATCTTCTATGGCTTTGGCCGCAAGCATGGATGCTCGAGGTTTTGGGCGTTCAGGAGCTCTGTCACGTCAGGAATTATTTGCTTCACGTATTGCCGCGCTTACCTCTGTGGTGCTAATCCTGATTGGCAGCTTCCTGCTCTTGATTGGTAGTTCCCAACTAATTTCACTCGTTCTTATCGTTATAGCAATTGCTCTGAGTGCAATTTCTATCAGAATCTCCTCAAAGGCAAAGATTAGGACTCGTTTAGAAAATATTAACTTCGGATATTTGGACTATGCCCTAGTCGCGCTAAGCGTTGCAATCATATCTCTCACACTTCTTGGGGTCAGAGCATGATCGAGCTAAAGGATGTTTCTTTTCGATATCGCGGGACCGAACGGCCCGCACTTAATCGTGTGAACCTAAAATTTGACTCAGGTGAGTTCGCTCTTATTTGTGGAGCGACCGGTAGTGGAAAATCTACTTTGCTCAGAATTATGAATTCACTAGCGCCACATTTCACCGGAGGTGAGCTTTCTGGGCAGCTTTTAGTCGAAGGCGATGATTGCACTGGAAAACTGCCTCACGATCTCGCAACCAAGATCGGGTTTGTCAATCAGCAGCCTGAATCTTCTTTCGTAACCGACACTGTGAGGGAAGAGCTCGCCTTTGGCATGGAACAACTTGGATTCGACCGGAACTCCATGATTAGCTCAATAAAAAACGTTTCTGAAATGCTCGGAATACAGGATCTTTTGGATCGACCTTTGAGTTGGCTTTCGGGAGGACAGCAACAGAGGGTTGCTATAGCTGCAGCATTAGCGGCTGGGGCAAAAATTCTTCTACTTGACGAACCGACTTCAGCACTTGACCCAAACGCCGCTCAAGAAGTCGTTCATGATCTTTGGAGACTCTCAAAGGAGAAAGGCATCACCGTAATCCTTGTTGAGCACAAGATCGAGCGAGTTGTCGCACTGGTAGATTCCATTGTTATTGTTGGCAACGACGGCTTGGTCACAAAAGGCGGTCGAGAACAGTTTGCTCAGTATCGGCAGCTTCCGCCACTAATTGCCCTGGCCAACAAGCTTTCCTGGCCGGATTACCCACTTTCAACAGCGGAAGCGAGAAAAATGTGGTCAGAGAATCCTGGCAAAGTGACGCCAAGGAAACAAAGACCCAGTAGAGGCAAAATCGCCCTAGAAGTTAAAGACGTTTCGGTCCGATACAGCGAGCAGCTGGCGCTATATCCGACAAGTTTCGAATTGGCAAAAGGTGAAATTACAGCCCTTATGGGGCCAAATGGATCCGGAAAATCTTCGCTGCTTTGGTCAATTCAAGGAACTGGAGATAGGGGTTCAGGAAGCGTATTTTCAGAACATGGAGACCCTAAAAACCTCTCTCCTGCGGAGCGGTTATGTGTAATAAGTATGGTTCCCCAAAAAGCATCAGATTTGCTATTTGCAGCCACAGTTTCGGAGGAGTTAGCTGAGTCAGATCGATTCTCGCATCTGGATCGAGGGAGCACTGGGCGTATTTTTGAGAACCTG
>JBJTOG010000083.1:0-4730 GCA_046074425.1 Actinomycetota bacterium | reverse complement strand
CTGACCATGGCCACCTCCGATAAGTCGCAGTTCCTGCGTGGCGAGGTGCTGAATGTCCCAAACCTGGTGAGCTTTCTAAGGCTGGCTTTAGTTCCGGTATTTCTTTGGCTGCTGCTGGCTGAAGACTTTGTGTTGGCGATTGTGGTGCTGGCGGTAGCTGGACTAACCGACTTCTTGGATGGCTATCTGGCTCGGAGGCTTTCCATGGTCACTCGGCTTGGGAAGTTTTTGGACCCTTTGGCTGATCGGCTATACATCTTTTCTACGTTGATTGCGTTATCGGTTACCGGCCATGTTCCGCTTTGGCTGGCACTACTGGTAATCGGAAGAGATGTCTTGATTTTGCTCTCGATGCCGGTTTTGGCATCGATTGGTTATGGTTCGCTACCGGTTCACTACCTGGGCAAGGCGGCAACTTTTGCTCTGCTGTATTCCTTTCCGCTACTACTAATGGGAAATATCTTTAAGGCGGCCGAGTTTTGGATCATGCCGCTAGCTTGGGCTTTCGCCCTTTGGGGTGTAGCACTTTATTGGTGGAGCGGGTTTGTCTACCTCTGGCAGTTGGTTTTATTGATGCGTCAGGAGAGGGCTAATTCCGCTAATGTAACACCGAGGGGAGAGCATTCTTGAACGACAATCAAAATCGGGACGAAGTTGAAAACACGCTTCGGTTCAATTCCGACTGGCTAGCCGAGGAAGCTGGGGCTTTGAGCCCAGACCAGCAGGCTGCTGTTGATTCGCTGCCGGCTGGCTCCGCTTTACTGATTGTCAAACACGGCCCAAATGCCGGTGCCAGATTCCTACTCGATAGCGATGTCACAACCGCTGGCCGTCACCCGAATGCCGATATCTTCTTGGATGACGTCACGGTCTCTAGGCGGCACGCTGAATTCCACCGTCACGGCAATTCCTTCCAGGTTCAGGACTTGGCATCTCTGAATGGTACTTACTACGATGGTGTGAGGATTGATAGCGCACTTTTGGAAGATGGCGCCGAGGTTCAAATCGGAAAATTTAGATTCACCTTTTATTCTTCAAAAGCATCAGGAAAGTAACCATGGCCTCAGCGCAGAGCAATGTGCGAGCTATATCCTCTTCGGGAAAGCTACACACCATCGGTCAGGTGCTCGGCCTACTAAATCCAGACTTCCCAGATCTCTCTCCATCGAAGCTTCGCTTTTTAGAAGAGCAGGGTCTAATCGAACCACAGCGAACTCCGGCTGGCTATCGCAAATTCACCGAGCAGGATGTTCAGCGCACCAGGGTGATTTTGGAACTGCAGCGCGATCAGTATCTGCCACTTAGAGTAATCCGCGATTACCTCGAGCAATTAGATCAGGGTAAAGCTCCAAACCTTCCTTCGGTGCAATCGGTTTCTAAATTGCAGCCAAAGAATCCACTTAAGCTCACCAAGGTGGCTTTGATGTCGGAAACCGGAATCAGTGCCGGGGTTTTGCAAGAGGCTCAGACTCTGATGCTTATCAATAAAGAGCCTTTTAGCTCCGCCGATGTTGAAATTGCCAGAGCAATAGTTCACCTGCAGCGTTTTGGAATCGCTCCAAGGCACCTTCGCGGACTAAAGGCCTCGGCAGATCGTGAAATCGGCATCATCGAAGGGGTTGTGGCGCCGGTGCTTGGAAAGAACGAGGCTGCAAGCGCTTCCAGGGCTGCTCACTACGCACAGGAAATTGAGAATCAGTTTGCCGCCATCAGAAGCGAGCTGATTCGCGCGGTAATCTCGCGCATCGATTCCTAAAGCCTTTAATTAGGCGGGCGACACGCCGCTAAAGCAAATTAACTGGCCTTGCGGGTTGCAAATGGGGACAATTAGATTCTTATCGAGCTATCGAGTGGAGAGTGATTATGTCCGAAACAACCGGTTTCGAAGACGGCATGCTCTTTACTGACGGCCTAATTTCACAAGACCCCAAGGTTGGCTACCGCGGTACCGCGGCAGCTTCCGCCAGCGGTATCAGCTACCGTCAGTTGGACTACTGGGATCGCACCGAATTAGTTCAGCCATCGGTTCGCTCGGCAACCGGATCGGGGTCGCAGCGACTTTACGCCTTCCGCGACATCTTGGTACTAAAGCTAGTAAAGCGATTATTGGATACCGGGGTATCGCTGCAGCAAATTCGCATTGCGGTTGAGCAACTTCGGGCGGCCGGCATGAACGACTTAGCAAGAATAACTTTGATGTCTGATGGCGCCAGGGTATACCTTTGCACCTCAGAAGACGAGGTCATTGACCTTCTCGGCCGTGGTCAAGGAGTGTTTGGTATTGCGGTTGGGCGAGTGCTTCGCGAAGTTGAGGCATCGCTTGTCAACATCGCATCGCTGCACCTGGATGAAATGGATGAGCTGGCAGCTCGTCGCAGCAAAAAAGCCGTTTAGTCTAAATCGCTATTGAGCACTTGCTCTAAAGTCGAACCGCGTTTAATTTTGATGCTCTTGGTTTGCTTTTTGGCGCGCTTTAGAGAGCGAGGGGAGTGCTCAACCTCCGGAGCAATAAAAATGTAGTCCAAAACCGATTCGAAATTCTTTGCCACATCCGCGGCAACATCGCCTGGCCAGGAGTGAATCGGACGAGCCGCTCCTTGGGCTTGCTGCACCGCAGAGTGCTCTTCAATGGCAACTGTTAGTAGTTTTGGTCCAAAAAGTTGCTCCAGCTCAGCCAATCTGAATTGGTGCTCTTTAGATGCTGGGATAAAGCGATTGACCAAGACACCAAGTGGTTGCAATCGGCCGGCGGTCTGTTTGGAAATTTCGGCAATGGCTCGCATGGCTCGATCGGCGGCTAGCACCGAAAAGATAGATGGCTCGGCAACAATCAGCGCTCGATCGCTTGCGGTCCATGCCAGTTGGGTAAGTCCATTTAGTGATGGGGGAGTGTCAATGATGGTGAGGTCGTATTCACTCTCAACTCGGCTAAGAGCCTCTTCCAACCTCCAGAGGTCACGTTTGGATGGGGTTGGGCTATCGAACTCCACAATCTTTGGGCTGCCGGGAAGCAAATCCATCACCCCGCCGGAGATTGCTTCCCAATCACTCGCTACTATTGCTTTATGCACAGTGGCGTGCTTGGGAAGTCTAAGCACGTCAGCACCGGTTGCCTTAAGCTCACGAGTCGCCCCCAGGGCGGTTGTGGCATCGGATTGCGGATCGAGATCGACAACCAGAGTTCGGTAGCCGCGAGAGAGTGCAGCAGAGGCGATACCAAGGGCAACGGTGGTCTTTCCGACCCCACCCTTTAGGGAACTAACGCTCAGCACGTGCACCCAAATAGGCTACCTTTTTATCAAGCAAATAGCTTTGAGCAAAACCCTATCTTTAGCCCTAAGGATGAGATGTTTAAGAAGATTCTGGTAGCAAACCGAGGTGAAATCGCCGTCCGCGCCTTCCGCGCCGCCTATGAACTCGGAGCCAGAACCGTTGCCATATTCCCTTTCGAGGATCGAAACTCCACCCACCGCCAAAAAGCCGACGAGGCCTATCAAATCGGCACCGAAGGTCACCCGGTTCGTGCCTATCTAAACGTTGATGAGGTTATCCGGGTTGCCTTGGAATCCGGTGCCGATGCCATTTACCCGGGCTATGGTTTTCTCTCCGAAAATCCAGAGCTAGCTCGGGCAGCTAAGGCACACGGCATTGCCTTTATCGGTCCAGCTCCCGAAGTGTTGGAACTTGCCGGCAATAAGGTCAACGCCATCGCCGCAGCCAATCGAGCCGGAGTTCCGGTATTGAAATCTTCCCCCTCTTCGGCTAACGCCGAGGAACTAATCGCACTTTCAGATTCAATCGGTTTCCCACTTTTTGTCAAAGCGGTAGCTGGTGGTGGCGGAAGGGGAATGCGCCGAGTTGCCCAGAAGAGTGAATTGGCCCAGGCGATTTCGGAAGCGTCACGCGAGGCCGAGAGTGCCTTTGGCGATGCGAGAGTTTTTCTGGAGCAGGCGGTCCTTAGACCCCGACACATCGAGGTGCAAATTCTGGCCGACGGCCAAGGAAATGTGGTTCACCTTTTTGAACGCGACTGCTCGGTGCAACGCCGAAATCAAAAGGTGGTCGAAATTGCACCGGCACCAAATATCGATCCAGAGCTTAGAGTAAAGCTATATCGCGACGCGGTTAACTTTGCCAAGGAGCTGGGATATCAAAACGCCGGAACCGTCGAATTCCTAGTTGACACGGTTGGAGCAAATGCCGGCAAGCATGTCTTTATCGAGATGAATCCTCGAATCCAGGTTGAGCACACCGTCACCGAGGAGATTACGGATATCGACCTGGTGCAATCACAGATGAGGATTGCGGCCGGAGAGTCACTTGCTGATTTGGGTCTGAGTCAGGACTCGATCACGATGCACGGATTTGCGATGCAGTGTCGCATCACAACCGAAGATCCAGCGGCTGGATTCCGACCCGATACCGGAAAGATCACCACCTACCGCTCTCCCGGCGGAGCCGGGATTCGACTTGATGGTGGAACAATCTCTACCGGTGCTGAAATCTCACCACACTTTGATTCGATGCTGGTAAAGCTCATCACGCGTGGAAAGAGTTTTGAAACGGCGGTCATGCGAGCCAGAAGAGCGCTTGCGGAATTCAGAATTCGCGGGGTGAGCACCAACATTTCATTTCTGCAGGCGGTACTGGCCGATGAGACTTTCGCCAAGGGTGATCTGAGTACTTCTTTTATTGACGAGCGTCCAGAGCTATTTCGCACCAAACCTTCT
>JBJTOG010000082.1:0-5092 GCA_046074425.1 Actinomycetota bacterium | reverse complement strand
GATTTGTCGCTCACCTTCTGGATCCATGTCTCCACCCCTTGCCACTTCGTGGCCACGACCCTTCACAATTTCGATTGCCTCGGCAAGTGGGATTCGTGGGAATGGACGAGTGGGGATTACAACTTCCACATCAAAAAGGCGTTTAATTTCTTCGCCGTAAGCTTCCTTCACTGCTGTAATCGCTGTGACCATCAACTCTTCTTGAATGTCCATGATGTCCTCATGGGAATCAATCCAGGAGACTTCCATGTCTACCGAAACAAACTCGGTGGCGTGGCGTGAGGTGAAGGAGGGGTCGGCACGAAATACCGGACCAATTTCAAAGATTCTTCCAAGGCCAGCCATCATCGCCATCTGCTTGTAAAACTGGGGAGATTGGGCGAGGTAGGCCACGGTGTCAAAGTACTCCAGGCGAAAGAGCTCGGCGTTAGATTCCGAAGCCGAGGCCATAAGTTTTGGAGAGTGAATCTCCGTGAATCCGTTCTCTACCCACCACTTTCTCCAGGCCGCCTCGATCGTGGTCTGCACCTTGAAAACCAAGTTCATCTCTGGCCTTCTCATATCCAAGAAGCGCCAATCAAGTCTTTTGTCGATGCTGGTGTCATCGGCAATTGGAGTTTCTGGGTCGGCTAAGGTGACAATCTCGAGTTCATCGAGCTGAATTTCTAAACCACCTAATTTGACGCGCTCATCGTGGACCAATCGACCCTTGATCCAAACGAAGCTTCCAGCTGTCAGGGTGGAAACCTGGTCAGCTAAAGCATCCTCATCTGCTGGCCGAGGGTAAGTAACCTGAACGTCCCCTGACTCATCCCTGACAATGATGAACTGAATACGCTTTTGGTCTCTGAGTTTTTCAACCCAACCGCCAACAACTACAGGACCATCTGGCATTGCAGCGAGATTCTTAACTAAGTGTCGTTCGCGCATTCAAATTGCTTTCTGTTCAGGGCTCAGAGGCCAAGTTTAGCGGAGGGTAGACTTGGGCATATGCCCGCAACCCGCCTTCACTTGGTGCGCCACGGTGAGGTTCATAACCCCGATGGCATTCTCTATGGCAGGCTGCCTAACTTTCCTCTTTCGGAACTAGGGGAGCAAATGGCTGCAGCCGCAGCCGATCAACTTAGGGATACTGGTGCCAAGATTTCTAGAATCCTCGCCTCTCCACTTCAGAGAACTATGCAGTCGGCTAAGCCGATTTCTGAGCGATACAAAGTTCCTATTGAAGTTGAGAATCAACTAATTGAGCCAACCAACATTTTCGAAGGGCACTCGGTCAACTTCGCCACCTTAGTTCGCAACCCACGCTTTCTTCTAAAGCTCTATAACCCATTTACCCCATCTTGGGGAGAGTCTTTTTTAAGCATTGAAAAGCGAATGTTCGGTGCACTTAAGAAGGCTTGGGATGAATCGCAAGGTGAAGTTGTCCTAGTTTCGCATCAGCTTCCGATTTGGGTGCTTCACCGCGCGGCATCTGGAAGATCTTTAGCACACGATCCCCGAAAAAGAAGATGTGACCTATCCAGCATCACCAGTTTCGAATTTGTATCCGGCGAATTGAGAGAAGTTGGATATCTCGATCCTGCTCGGGAACTTCGCAGTAGGGCCACCGATAGGGGTGCGGTTTGAAAAAACTTGCTGTTGTTTTAGGAATTGCTGGTTTACTTCTTACCGGTTGCTCCAGCGACCCGCTTGCCGAGCAGTTTAGGGCCGGAGACAATAAAAATTACATAGCGGGCGATGGCACAGTCACAGAGTATTCCCTGGATTCAAGACCAACTGCGGCAAGTTGGTCAGGTGTCACCGAAAGCGGAGCTGAAATTTCTAGCGATCAATTAAGAGGGGTCATTACAGTTATCAACTTTTGGTATGCAGGCTGTGCCCCGTGTCGAGTTGAGATGCCAGAACTAATTGAGCTGCAAGAAGAATTCTTGTCAGATGAGGTTCAGTTCGTTGGGGTCAATGTGCGTGACACTTCAGAAACCGCTCTGGCCTTCGCAAGAAGAATTGGTATTAATTTTCCCTCCGTGATGGATTCTAAAGATGGCTCCGTAGTGTTGTCCTTCACGGGAGTCGTGACCCCTCAAGCCGTGCCAACAACTTTGGTTATTGACTCCGAAGGAAGAGTCTCGGCGAGGGTGCTTGGAAGAATTGATCAAGGAGTTCTTAGAGCGCTTATCAAAACCGTAGTTGAGGAAAAATAGTGAATCCAGCTGAGATTGTTCTAAGCGGTTCGCTTCTGGTTGCGATGCCGCTTGCCTTGCTGGCCGGTTTAGTGTCCTTTATTTCTCCCTGCGTTCTGCCATTAGTTCCTGGGTATCTTGGATATATTTCTGGAGCTGCCGAGGCGGGAGGCAAGAAACCCAGATTAGTAGTCGGATCCCTGCTATTTGTTTTGGGATTTACCTTGGTGTTTGTGTCCTTTGGGGCACTTTTTGGCGGAATAGGAATGTTGATTTACATCAACAACCTCGCCTGGGTTCAGCAGGTATTAGGGGTTGTGATTATCGCTTTAGGTTTTGTGTTGATGGGAGAACTCCCGATTTTGCAACGCAGCTTTAAACCTTCTCTTAAACCGAAATTTGGATTAGCCGGAGCACCCCTGCTCGGAGTTGCTTTTGGTCTTGGCTGGACTCCCTGCATCGGACCAACCCTCGCGGCAGTTTTGACCTTGGCTTCAGATAGCGGCTCTCCGCTTAGAGGGGCGCTTTTGGCCATGCTTTACTCTTTGGGGATTGGGCTGCCCTTTGTTGCTATTGCCGCCGGGTTCGGATTTTCCACTCGTTCGGTTAGTTTTATCCGCCAACACATTAGGACATTCAATATTGCCGGGGGAGTGATGCTTATTCTTCTGGGAATTGCTCTTGCCACTGGCTACTGGATTGGCTTTGCATCTTGGTTACAGGGGGTGTTCGGTGTCTTCGTCCCAGCGCTATGAGTCTCCTGAGATTGGCCTAACTGGTTGGACTAGGTGGGTCTGGCGGCAGCTCACCAGCATGCGAACGGCCCTGCTACTACTACTTATGTTGGCAGCCGCCGCAGTTCCCGGATCAATTTATCCGCAACGTTCGGCTGACCCAAATGGAGTGGCACAATTCTTTGATCGCGACCCAGCTCTCGCAGAAATTTTAGATTTTTTCCAACTCTTTGATGTCTACTCATCAATTTGGTTCTCAGCAATATACATACTTCTTTTTACCTCTTTGGTAGGTTGCGTTCTTCCAAGAACTAAGTTGCACTTTGAAGCACTAAAAGAACGTCCGGTAGAAACACCTTCAAATCTTTCTAGGATGCCGGCATACCTGAAGCAATCTTCTCCCGGCGGCGTTGACGTGCTAGAGCGTGCTAATGAAGTCCTCATTAAGCGTCGCTTTAGAGTTTCCCGTCAAGATAATTCCATTAGTGCCGAAAAAGGTTACAGCCGCGAAAGTGGCAATTTAATTTTTCACCTTTCACTAGTTGGTGTACTAATCGCTGTTGGAGTTGGCGGCGGTCTTAGTTTTTCCGGCCAGCGGGTTTTAGTTGAGGGTGAGACTTTTGTGAACAACCTTTCCGGTTTTGATTCGCTATCACCCGGTGTCTTTTTTGATCCAGAAAGATTAGGAGCTTTCAGCGTTAGCTTGGATAAATTTGATGTTGATTATGACTTTCTGAATGAGACCAACATCGGAGCCCCGCTTGATTTCCGAGCTACTGTCACAATTCGTACTTCGCCCGAGGATGAAGGTGAGAGCTCGGTGGTTCGTGTCAATCACCCACTTGATACTGCAAACGCCAGTGTTTACCTAACCGGTCACGGTTACGCCCCAGTTATTACAGTCAGAGATGGAAATGGAGAGGTTAGTTTTTCTGGACCAACAGTATTTCTGCCGCAAGATTCCAACATGACTTCGATTGGAATTATCAAGGTGCCGGATAATTTACCCGAGCAAATTGGAATTGTCGCCTTCTTTTACCCAACCGCTGCGCAACTAGAAACTGGTGCATATACCTCCGTCTATCCAGATGTTGTTAACCCAATTTTGTCGATGAATGTTTATACGGGAGATTTGGGATTAGATAGCGGAGTTCCATTGAATGTTTATGCGCTAGATACTGATCGACTTACTCAGGTGGCTGGAAGACAGAGCGATAACCCGGGAATAGTTTTGCAAGTTGGCGAAACCAAAGAACTCCCAAATGGTCTTGGTAGCGTAACCTTCGAAGGAATAAAGAAGTTCGCCTCTTTGGATATCGCACACAATCCTGGGCAGATTTGGGTTTTGCTTTTTTCGCTGATTGCTTTAGCCGGTGTAATTCTTAGCCTTCTAACCCCCAGAAGGAGAATCTGGGTGAAGAAAGTTGGCAGAACCTTCGAAGTTGCTGGGCTTTCCAAGCGAGACGATCCGAAGCTTGAAGAAGTTGTTAGAGAATTAATGGAAGAAATCAGAATGGAAACTAAGTGAACTCAATCACCTTGAACGAGGACCTCTCCCAACTGTCGCTATTGGTGATATTTGCGGCTATGGGCGTATTCACCTTGGCATTCCTGGTCTCCGGATACCACCTTTCTAAGGCCACCAGCGGTAAGCAGCAACAAGCCAGCACAGTCGAGAGAGTTGGCCTTGCCCTGACCGTGCCGGCAACTTTGCTCTTAGCAGCCGGTGTTGTGATGCGCGCAATTGCAGCCCAAAGGGTTCCTTGGGCAAATCTCTACGAATATTCAATTACCGGCTCGCTGTTTTTGATGTCGGTGTTTTTTGTTTCTATTCGAATTCGAGAGGTGCGAAACCTAGCCACCTTCGTCCAAGGATTTGTGCTGCTGGTACTTGGTACCGCGACAACCTTGTTTTACGTCGAAGTTAAGTCCCTAATGCCAGCACTTCAGAACTACTGGTTGGTGATCCATGTTTTGGTGGCAATCTTGGCAACCGCATTCTTCTCGTTGGCAGCAGCTCTCGCAGTTGGTTATCTGCTTAAGGGCGCAAAGGGCAAGGGATTGCAAAAGGCAATGTCTATATTCCCTAGCGCTGAAAAACTCGAACAGTTGGCATACCGCTTCAACATCATCGGCTTTATTCTCTGGAGCTTCACTTTGATCGCTGGAGCAATC
>JBJTOG010000081.1:0-1987 GCA_046074425.1 Actinomycetota bacterium | reverse complement strand
TCACGGACATCGACCTGGTGCAATCACAGATGAGGATCGCGGCCGGAGAGTCACTTGCTGATTTGGGTCTGAGTCAGGACTCGATTACTATGCACGGTTTTGCGATGCAGTGTCGCATCACAACCGAAGATCCAGCCGCTGGATTCCGACCCGATACCGGAAAGATCACCACCTACCGCTCTCCCGGCGGAGCTGGGATTCGACTTGATGGTGGAACTATTTCTACCGGTGCTGAAATCTCACCCCACTTTGATTCGATGCTGGTAAAGCTGATCACTCGCGGAAAGAGTTTTGAAACGGCGGTGATGCGAGCCAGAAGAGCGCTTGCGGAATTCAGAATTCGCGGGGTGAGCACCAACATTTCATTTCTGCAGGCGGTATTGGCCGATGAAACTTTCGCCAAGGGTGATCTGAGTACTTCTTTTATTGACGAGCGTCCAGAGCTATTTCGCACCAAGCCCTCTCAAGACCGAGGAACCAAGCTTTTGCAGTGGCTTGCAGAGACCACGGTTAATCTTCCCAATGGTCCCCGCCATGGCTATGTGGCACCGGAGCTAAAGCTTCCAAAGCTAGACCTTTCTGTTCCGGCACCGGCCGGCTCCAAGCAGAGATTGGAAACCCTGGGAGCTGCAGGTTTTGCAAAAGCGCTTCGTGAGCAAAAACAAGTTGCCATCACCGATACCACCTTTAGAGATGCCCACCAATCGCTCCTTGCGACAAGGGTTAGAACCAGAGATCTGGTTCAGGTGGCACCACATGTTGCAAGGCTCACCCCGCAACTTCTTTCGGTGGAAGCTTGGGGCGGAGCAACCTACGATGTTGCGCTTCGCTTTCTAGCCGAGGATCCTTGGGAGAGATTAGAAGCTCTTCGCGAAGCGATGCCGAATCTCTGCATTCAAATGTTGCTGCGCGGAAGAAACACGGTTGGTTATACGCCATACCCGGAGATTGTTACCGATGCTTTTGTTCAGGAAGCGGCTCGAACCGGTGTTGATATCTTCCGAATTTTCGATGCCCTTAACGACGTTGAGCAAATGCGTCCGGCCATCGATTCGGTATTGGCAACCAATAGCGTTGCTGAAGTTGGACTTTGCTATTCCGGAAATCTGTTGGATCCAAATGAGAATCTCTACACTCTGGATTACTACCTTTCTCTTGCCGAGCGCATTGTTGCTACCGGAGCCCACATCCTCGCCATCAAGGACATGGCAGGACTGCTCCGCCCGCAGGCAGCAGTTAAATTAGTTTCGGCACTTCGAGAGAGGTTTGAGTTACCGGTTCACCTGCACACTCACGACACTGCAGGTGGTCAACTGGGAACCCTCCTAGCAGCAATTGATGCCGGGGTGGATGCGGTGGATGTTGCTAGCGCTCCGATGGCTGGCACCACTTCGCAGCCTTCGGCATCAGCGCTGATTGCAGCTCTTGCCAACACCGACCGCGATCCCGGAATCGCCCTTTCGGACATCACTCAACTCGAACCTTATTTCGAAGCGGTACGTAAGGTTTACGCTCCATTTGAGTCTGGCCTACCGGGACCAACCGGAAGAGTTTATGAGCATGAGATTCCTGGGGGTCAGCTTTCTAACTTGAGACAGCAAGCCATTGCACTTGGGCTTGGGGATCAGTTTGAAAAGGTTGAGGACATGTATGCCGCAGCCAACAAAATCCTCGGGCGTCCAACCAAGGTGACTCCTTCTTCGAAGGTGGTAGGAGATTTGGCGCTGCACCTGGTGGCAGTGGATGCCGATCCAGATGATTTTGCCCAGAACCCTCAGAACTATGACATCCCGGATTCGGTGATTGGTTTCATGGCCGGAGAATTGGGAGATTTGCCTGGTGGTTGGCCAGAGCCATTTAGATCAAAAGTTCTAGAGGGCAAAAATATTAAATTGGAAATCGCTGAAGTATCCCAGGCGGATCGTGAATTGCTTGCTGGAACCAGTTCCGAAAGAAGAGCGACTTTGAATCGCTTGCTCTTCCCTGC
>JBJTOG010000080.1:0-7510 GCA_046074425.1 Actinomycetota bacterium | reverse complement strand
GACTGGGGATGGGATTGCTGAGGTTCCAGACCCAAGCGGATTGTTTCTCTCCCGAAGTGATACTGCGGTATCTGGGACCTGTGTCACTGTTGCACTTGAAGGAAAGCGTGCGCTGATTGCTGAGATTCAGGCTCTTGTGGTGAAAAGCTCGACGCCCCAGCCGAGGCGGGTCACTAACGGTGTTGATTCCTCGAGAGTGGCCATGCTGCTTGCGGTTCTCGAGCGAAGAGCCGGACTAAGGCTTTCAGAATCGGATGTTTATGTCTCAACCGTCGGTGGAGTAAAGGTGTCTGAACCAGCAGCTGATCTAGCAATAGCTTTGGCTATTGCTTCGGCGATCAAGGATCAACCCATTCCTCATAATGTGGTGGCATTCGGCGAGATATCTCTCGCGGGAGAGATTCGAAAAGTAAATCAATCGAAGCTAAGACAGAATGAGGCCAATCGTCTCGGGTTCACTAAAGTTGTGGACTCGACAAGTCTCCAGCTGAGTAAAGCTTTAGCTAAAGGTCTTGATCAAAAGAGCTAGTTCAAAACGAACTGCTGAGTGTTTTTAGAGATTTCACCGTTGACTTCGGCTTTTAGATGGTAGCTAGCGCCACCAGTGATAACCGGTGCTTCGTCAGCTCCACAGCCGGTGCTGCTGGAAAACACTTTCTCCCATGGTTGTGGGGTACTCGAAATTGTTTCGCCTGCCTTGAGAGTTACCATTGCGTCTTCCAGTTGAGTCCGATCACAATCCTTGGAGCTCCAAATGGTTTGATCACCACTTAGAACCGTAAAGTACTGAACTTTGGCACCAGCATTGAAGGTGCAGTCCACTGGGTTTGAGTTGGTGAGTGCGAACCAAATGTATGGAGTCTCTTCAGCTCCAAAACTTAGTTGATTGGTGCCATCCGCAGTTCCAACTGTTGCCTCAACTATCACAGTTCCGGGAGGGCATACTTCCCCCTCCTCCACCACAACAGCGCCCTGATCTTGGCCATCAGCAGAATTGGAACCATCTGATCCACCATTAATAAAGCCCATGACGGCACTAACTCCCGCCCAAACCAATCCAACAAAAACAACAAGCACGATGAGTGCTGCGATTCTGCGACGGCGATAGATTTCTGGTGTTGGTTTTGTGCTTTTTCGTTGTGGCGAAGACATGCCTCTAATTTACTAACCCGATGATTTAGAGCAGCTTAAGCATGCGGGTGTTGCCCAAGGTGTTTTGCTTAACCCTCGCCAAATCAAGGAATTCGGCGATACCTTCGTCGTGGGAGCGAACTAATTCGGCATAAACTTCTGGTGCAACTGGCGTGTCAGTTATTGGTTCAAATCCATTTGCTGCAAAGAAGTCAACTTCGAAGGTTAAACAGAATATTCTTCTAAGACCTAATTCTCTTCCCCGCTCCAAAAGATGAGTCAAAATCTTCTTACCGATTCCCGCTCCCTGATGGTCTTGGTCGACAGCCAAGGTTCTAACTTCGCCGAGGTCTTCCCACATCACGTGAAGTGCTCCGCAACCAACCACCTTTGAGTTTTCGTCCTCGGCAACCAAGAACTCCTGCACCGATTCATAAAGCTCAACTTTTTCTTTACCGAGAAGAACCCGGGATTGAATTAGTGGCCCACAAAGTTCAGCGATAGCTCCAATGTCGGCAGTGGTAGCGGGTCGGACCCGGAAAGTTTCCATTCCCAAATGTTAGGCGCTTTGGGCGGCAACTTCACGTACTTTTGCTGTGAAGACGAATTCGCCCGCAGCAAAGTCAACGTGAATGTCCGATGCGTTCTTTAGTTCACCCTGCAAGATTCGTTCGCTGATGCGATCTTCGATCTCTCGCTGAACTGCTCGACGTAGCGGTCTGGCACCAAGAGCTGGCTCAAAACCAAGCTCAATGAGCTTGTCCTTGGCGGCAGCAGTCAAAGTTAGAGTCATATCACGCTCTTCCAATCTCTGACCCAATCGCTTAATAAACAGATCTACAATCTGTAGAAGTTCTTCACGGTTGAGCTGAGGGAACACAATAGTTTCATCGACTCGGTTGAGGAACTCTGGGCGGAAGTTACGCTTCAGCTCTTCGTTCACCTTCGCTTTCATCATCTGGTAATCGTTCTCGCTTGATCCCTCAAGGCTGAATCCCATTGCCCCACGAGAGAT
Organism: Actinomycetota bacterium; assembly: GCA_046074425.1. Classification (GTDB taxonomy): domain Bacteria; phylum Actinomycetota; class Actinomycetes; order Actinomycetales; family Microbacteriaceae; genus Rhodoluna. The sequence continues at coordinate 5,364 of JBJTOG010000080.1, read as the reverse complement.
ATCCCGAGCACCCAAGTTGGTGGTCATGATAATTACCGTGTTCTTGAAATCGACAACTCTTCCTTGACCATCGGTTAGGCGACCTTCTTCCAAAATCTGAAGCAGCGAGTTGAAGATGTCGGGGTGGGCCTTTTCGATTTCATCGAATAGCACAACCGAGAATGGCTTGCGGCGGACCTTTTCAGTCAGCTGGCCACCATCTTCAAATCCAACAAATCCTGGAGGGGCGCCGAAAAGTCTAGAGACAGTGTGCTTCTCGCCATATTCAGACATATCGAGAGAAATGAGTGCGTCTTCATCGTCAAAGAGGAACTCGGCCAAGGCTTTGGCAAGCTCGGTTTTTCCAACACCGGTTGGACCGGCAAATATAAAGGATCCGGATGGACGCTTTGGATCTTTTAGGCCAGCTCGCTGACGGCGAATCGTTTTGGACAAGGCGGCAATTGCTTCCTCTTGACCAATCACGCGCTTGTGGAGCTCGTCTTCCATGTAAATCAACTTGGTGCTCTCCTCTTCGGTGAGCTTGAAGACAGGAATTCCAGTGGCTTGTGCCAATACTTCTGCAATCAATCCCTCGTCAACTACACCCTGGGCAGCAACGTTTCCTTTGCGGAATTGCTTTTCCAGTTGAGCCCGTTCAGCAGTTAACTTCTTTTCCTCGTCACGCTTGGAAGCGGCAAGTTCGAAATCTTGGTTTTCAATTGCTTTTTCCTTTTCAACCCTTACTCCTACAATTTTTTCTTCGATCTCTCGAAGTTCAGGTGGTGAGGAGAGGATAGAAAGGCGCAGTCTCGCTCCTGCTTCATCCAATAAATCAATTGCTTTATCTGGCAGGAAGCGGTCGGTGATATACCTGTCAGATAGCGAAGCAGCGGCAACAATTGCACCATCAGTAATTGAAACCTTGTGGTGAGCTTCGTACCGATCGCGCAACCCCTTCAAAATATTGATGGCGTGAGGCAAACTTGGCTCGTTCACCTGAACCGATTGGAATCGGCGAGCCAAAGCTGCGTCCTTCTCAAAGTGTTTGCGATACTCATCCAAAGTTGTGGCACCAATAGTTTGCAATTCACCGCGGGCCAACATTGGCTTCAGAATTGAGGCCGCGTCAATCGCACCTTCTGCAGCACCAGCACCAACAAGAGTGTGGATCTCATCAATAAATGTGATGATGTCGCCACGAGTTCTAATTTCCTTTGTGACCTTTTTTAATCTTTCTTCAAAGTCACCGCGGTATCGGCTACCGGCAATTAGGGATCCAAGGTCAAGGGTGTAAAGCTGTTTGTCCTTAAGGGTTTCAGGGACATTACCCTGAACGATGGCTTGGGCTAAACCTTCAACAACTGCGGTTTTTCCAACACCTGGTTCACCAATTAGAACTGGATTGTTTTTGGAGCGACGGGAAAGAATTTGCATCACACGTTCAATTTCTCGCTCGCGTCCAATGACTGGATCAAGTTTTCCTTCAGCCGCAGCCTGAGTTAGGTTCTTGCCATACTGGTCAAGAATTTGAGAGCCCTTTTGTGCAGGTGCAGCATCGCCACCCACCTGAACCGTCTCCTTACCTTGGAAACCGGAAAGCAATTGAATCACTTGCTGGCGAACTCGATTGGTGTCTGCACCCAATCGTGTGAGAACTTGAGCGGCGACGCCTTCACCTTCTCGAATCAGACCAAGAAGGAGATGCTCGGTGCCAATGTAGGAGTGTCCAAGCTGGAGCGCCTCGCGTAGTGAAAGTTCTAAAACCTTTTTTGCTCTAGGGGTAAATGGGATGTGTCCGGAGGGAGCTTGCTGACCCTGGCCAATAATTTCCTGAACCTGGTCTCTAACTGCGTCCAGGTTGATCCCCAGCGATTCAAGTGCCTTGGCAGCGACTCCCTCGCCTTCGTGAATGAGCCCAAGAAGGATGTGTTCGGTTCCGATGTAGTTGTGGTTTAGAAGCTTGGCCTCTTCCTGTGCCAGCACCACGACCCGTCTTGCCTTGTCGGTAAATTTCTCGAACATGCTCACTCCTTATCGGATGCCAAAACACCCTCGATAAAGATGTTAACTAGCCAACTTGGCCAAAATAACCCCTGTTCGCCCTAGGCGTTAGGTCGTTTTTCGCGCTTGGCGCGTTCCTCGGCTTCAATTTGCTTATAAACCTTGCGCTCGGTGGCGTCGGCTCTAATGATTGAGCGCATAACAACATAAAACAGTAAGCCCACCAAAATCGGCGGGATCATAGAGATTCCAGCATCGATCAACCATGCCAGAGGTGTGAGGGTCTGCTCTTCCATTACTTCACCAGTGGGAACAAGATGGTCTCCCGGATTCCAAGGCCAGTAAGGCTCATTAGCAGTCGATCTATTCCCATTCCCATTCCACCGGCTGGGGGCATGCCAAACTCCAGGGCCTTCAAGAAATCTTCATCGAGTTTCATCGCCTCTGGGTCACCGCTTTTGGCAAGTTGAAGCTGAGCCATGAAACGCTCTCGCTGAATAACGGGGTCGATGAGCTCGGAATATCCTGTTGCCTGTTCGTAACCGCGGATATAGAGATCCCACTTTTCCACCACCCCAGCCTTAGCGCGGTGATTGCGAGTTAGCGGGGAGGTGTCAACAGGAAAATCCATCACGAAAGTTGGAGCAACCAGATTAGGTTTAACAAAATGCTCCCAAAGTTCTTCCACATATTTGCCGTGAAGTGGATGATCGATTTCAATCTCTAACTTGTCCGCAATCTTCTTAAGTTCAGCCATTGGAGTCTCCGGCGTAATCTCTACTCCAGCAGCTTTTGAAAGCGACTCATACATCGAAATTCTTGCCCAGTTGCCAGAGAGATCGTTTTCTTCACTCTCTTCTAATTTCACAATCTGGGTTCCAAAAACATCTTGAGCAGCATTCTGAATTAGCTTTTGAGTTAGATCTGCAATTGAGTTGTAATCGCCGTAAGCCTGGTAAGCCTCGAGCATCGCAAATTCCGGTGAGTGTGTGGAGTCGGCACCTTCGTTTCGGAAATTGCGATTAATTTCATAGACTCGCTCAATTCCACCAACGACCGCACGCTTGAGAAAGAGCTCAGGTGCAATTCTCAAGTAAAGATCCATGTCGAAGGCATTCATGTGCGTGACAAATGGCCGAGCAGACGCACCCCCGTGCATCACTTGAAGCATTGGAGTTTCTACTTCTAAAAAGTTGTCTTCGGTAAAAGTCTTTCGAAGCGACTGCATCACCTGAGATCTGATTCGCACAACCTCGCGAGCGCGATCTCGAACGATTAAGTCGATGTACCTGTGACGAACTCTGAATTCCTCCGAGAGATCATTGTGCAGATTTGGTAGCGGGCGAATGGTTTTTGCTGCCATCGACCAATTGGAAGCTAAAATGCTCAATTCGCCGCGCTTTGAGGTAATCACCTCACCGCTGACGAATAAGTGGTCGCCCAAATCGACTAATTCTTTGTAATCCTCCAGGGATTGCTCGCCAACTTTATCGAGGCTAATCATTGCCTGAATTCTTTCGCCATCTCCTGATTGCAAGGTTGCGAAACAAAGCTTCCCGGTGTTTCTGGCAAATACTACGCGGCCGGCAACCCCAACCACAGTCCCAGTTGCAACATCTATCTCAAGGTCCGGAAAGGCTTTTCTAACTTCGGCAATGGTGTGAGTGATGGGGAGAGAAACCGGGTATGCCTCACCGGAATCAATTAGACGTTCCCGCTTCGCCAGGCGAACAGCAATCTGCTCAGGTAGGTCGTCTACCTCGTTCTCGAGCTGTTCACTCATCATCTACTCCTAGAAGGCAATTAGCCCATTGTCAATCAACCGCACATCGCCAACGGTAGCGGCGACGAGCATGAGGGCCTGGCCGCTGTAGTCATCCTCGATGGGTTCAAAGGTTTCCGGATTTACTAGCGCCAGATACTCAAGTTTAGCCTCTGGGTTATCGCCGAAGACCGACTGGGCGGAGAAGTAAGCAACTGAGGGACCGCCGCCTCGTTCATTTGCCTTTTTAGCTTCGGCAAGGGCATGGGAAAGAGTTAGAGCGACCTGGGTTTCGTGCTTGCTAAGCCGCTTGTTCCGACTGGAAAGGGCCAACCCTTTGGAATCTCTAACCGTTGGTGCGTCGATAATCTCTATCGGGTCTCTTAGCCCTAGTGGATTTTGAACCTTTAACATTTGCCGAATCAAAAAAAGTTGCTGAGCATCTTTCGAACCGAATACCGCAACATCTGGCTGAACAATGTCAAAAAGCCTTGATACCACTGTCAACATTCCATCGAAGTGACCTGGTCTCGAGGCACCCTCATACTTCTTACCTAGTTCACCACTATGTTCGGTGACCACTGCCTTGCCATTTGGATAGATTTCATCAACAGCTGGAAGAAATAAGAGATCAACTCCGGCTTTAGCAAGGGCCTTGGCATCAGCTTCTTCATCCCGCGGATAAAAAGCGAAATCATCAGGATTGTTGAACTGCAAGGGGTTCACAAATATAGAGGCGACTACGTAATCAGAGTTTGACTTGGCAATTTCGACAAGTGAAGTGTGACCCTGGTGAATGGCTCCCATGGTTGGAACAAAGGACACCCGTTGACCCCGGATCTTTGCTTGGGCTACGGCGAGGGCAATGTCGGCAACGCCCTTGACCACTCGCATTCAGTTATCCCCCAATAAATCCTCTGGGTCTAAGTTCTTATACCCTTTAGCCAGAGCCTGTTCCACAGCACTTCGAACTACTGGAGCGAGGACCGACGCTGGGGAATCGACCCCAGCTTGCTCGAGTAGCCCAATGGCCTGATTAACAATCATTGCGGAAAAGTTGCCAGCAACTGCCACCGCCTCGGCAAAAGCTGCTCGATTTTCACCAGAAACGACGATGGGTTCGGCTCCCATTTCAATAACCAGGGCTTGGGCTATCGGAATAGCAACATTTGGAGCACTAACCGCAAAATAGCACTCCTTGAAGCGGGCTTGATCTAAGGAAGTTCCGGTAAAAACCATGGCGGGGGATAAAGCTAGTGGAATGACTCCAAGGGGCATAACTGCGCTGAGGACTTCGTGATCAAATTCCTTGGCAAGGTGAACTAGCAACTGACCCGCGTGCAATAAATCCTTCTCAACCAAGTTTTCAACTTGAAGCTGTAGTTCTTGAGCTTCGATCGCCAGAATTACTAAATCGGATTGCTGCAAAAGTTCCGTTTCCGAAAGGGCTTTTGAAAACGGGAGGGCAGTTTGGATTTGCTCCATTGATTCGCCTGGCTTGGTGGAATATCCAACCACGATGTGTCCGGCTGCCTGAAGTGCTCCTGCAACAGCTATACCCTCGGTGCTATCGCCCAATATTCCAATGCTTAATCTTCCGTCTTTCATTAAGCCGTCGC
>JBJTOG010000079.1:0-2798 GCA_046074425.1 Actinomycetota bacterium | reverse complement strand
GAAAATCCAACTACTTGCCCGTCCTCCTCGACCACGATGATTTGGCCATTTTCTAAGCCACCCTCAATTTCCCCTGGGGCTGCTGGCTCTAGATCCAACCGGTCTTTAGGGAAGCATTCGGCATCGATCGCTTGCAATAATGCCAGGTCAATCAGCTTGCCGATTCGGAGCAAAGTCATTCCAACACCTTAGCAATAGGGTTTAAGAAGTTAGGGGTGTGAAATTGTCTTCGATAGAAAATTGGCTCAAGCGGCAAGTTGCCGGAATTAGCCCGTGGGTACCCCTTTTCTCATTCGTCGCTGCTTTTCAGGCAATGCGGGGAGCATACTTCGATGCCATTTATTTTTCGTTCATAGTCTTCGTTTTGATTCTTAATTGGAAAGGCTGGTTTCCTTTTGAATTACCAAAGCGGCCGGAACTTTCACTTACTCGACTGCTTATTTTTTGCTTGGGGGCATCAGGAGCGTTGTTATTTGTTCCAAGGCATAGCTCGCTCGAAGTTGGGTTGATGATCGCACTATTGCTAATTGCCATTTCTTCGGTTTGGTATCGAGATGCTGGTCCGCTTCCCTCCCGCAGTGCAGCGTTGACCAGAAGTAAGTGGTTGTGGATTGCTTTAGCGGTGGCAATATCGCTTTGGGAATTGTTCGCTTACATCCTCAGCGATGTTGCTCAGGATGATTTTGCATACCCGACAATCTCGGTCCTTATGGATCCATTCATGGATAGCCCACTTGGACGAGCATTCTTTCTCGTTTTGTGGCTGAGTATCGGAATTGGATTGATCAGAATTAGGCAACGGAAATGAACTACTGGGTGACGGTAATTGGCTACCTAGTTCTAGTTGGCCTAGGTTTCGCCCTTTGGGCGCTTTCGAGATTTCGATCAGATATTGTTGCGCCACTTGGAAAACTGATTGAGCGATTAATGGCCCGAAGAGGGACACGGATTGCGATTGTGGCGATTTGGTGGTGGCTGGGCTGGCACTTCTTCAGCAATGTTCCGCTCGCTAGTGTTATCTCATGAGCCAACACGAAAATGCCGTCGAGCACCCCGATCGTAACCTAGCTTTAGAGTTGGTTCGAGCCACCGAGGCCGCTGCAATTCGCGCCTATCCATTCATCGGAAAAGGCGATAAAAACGCCGCCGACAAAGCGGCAGTGGACGCCATGAGAGCTTTTTTGGGCACGGTCAATTTTGAGGGGCTGGTAGTAATAGGTGAGGGCGAGAAAGATGATGCCCCGATGCTATTCAACGGTGAGAAGGTAGGAACCGGCAATGGCCCTAGGTGCGACATCGCAGTGGATCCAATCGATGGAACTTCGCTCACGGCCGCTGGAAGACAAAACGCTCTGTCTGTAATTGCGGCATCAGATCGCGGCACCATGCTGGATGCCTCCGAGGTCTTCTATATGAAAAAGTTAGTCACCGGCGAAGAGGGTGTTGGGGTTTGCGACATACGTAAACCTATTGGCGAAAACATTCGAGCCTTAGCCAAAGCCAAGAAGAAGCCGGTTTCCGAGATTGTGGTTGCCGTGCTAGATCGCCCAAGACATGAGGGTTTGATTTCCGAAATCCGAGAAGCTGGAGCCGGGAGCAGATTACTGCTGGATGGGGATGTTGCAGCAAGTGTGCACGCTGCAAGTTACGGAACCAGAATAGATATGTGCGTCGGAATAGGCGGATCTCCAGAAGGAGTGGTCACCGCCTGTGCCATTAAGGCTCTTGGCGGGTTAATCCAGGGAGTGCTGCAGCCCAAAGACGAGATAGAAAAAGCCAAAGGCGCTGCCGCCGGATTAAAGTTCGACCACATTTATGAGGCTAACGAATTGGTTCGCGGCGACAACACTTTCTTTATCGCAACTGGAGTGACTGACGGTGGCCTACTGCAGGGGGTAAGGCGAAAGGGTCCAATTCTTAGAACCGAGAGCATAGTGATTCGCGGTCGGAGTGGAACGATTAGAAGAATAATCGCCGATCACACCGCATCGCGCTGGGTCTAGCCGCGGGCGTGCAACTCTTCGTCGATGCTGTGACCGCGGGCGATAATTCTTCCTGCCAACAAAGCTGGAACAGCGGTAAGAAACATAAAGATTAGCGATGCTTGCCAACTACCAGTGAGTTCATGCAGCAAACCAACAATTAGTGGTCCAAAAGATGCCGCCAAGTATCCAAAGCCTTGAGCGAAGCCGCTTATTCGAAGCAAAGTTTCTTGGCTGCGCGAGCGAATGTTGAATAGCGCCAGGTTTAGTGGAAAGAGAATTGGACCTAAGCCGACCAACAATACCCATAGCCAAGGAACACTTTCTGGAGTAAGGATGAGCCCGCCGTAGCCAACAAAGAAAAGGGCACCGCTTAAATAAATAAGTGGGGCTTGGTTTGGATAGCGAACTGCCAACCTGGGCATCAATAAAGCTGCGGGCAAGCCCATTGCGGCAAACAATGAAAGCAACACACCGGCAGCTTGAGCTGTGACACCCGATATATCAACCAAAATCTGGGGTAGCCAAGCGAACATCGCGTAGCCATTAATTGAAGACACTCCCCAAATCACAACCATCGCAATCGCGGTTGGGGATTTCCAGATTTTGATGTGTTTAACATTTAGGGGAATGGTGAGGGCTTGGGTTACGATTTCCTCTTCAACCTTGTTTCGGCGAAGTTCGAATAGCCAAGGCAGTATTGCAACAAAGGCAATTACCGCCCACTGACCCAGCGAAGTTCTCCAGCCAAATTCCTGAGCTACCCCGACCGCAACAAGTGGTGGCACAAAAGCACTTACCGATACCAGCACCAGA
>JBJTOG010000078.1:0-1634 GCA_046074425.1 Actinomycetota bacterium | reverse complement strand
CTCTTGGTGCATCTTCGCTAGAAGATGCCGCCATGCTGAAAATAACCACCAGGGCCTCCCGGCCTTGAAATTTATCAACCGTTCCGCAAGCTACCTCAGGAAATCCTGCTTCATCCAAAAGCGTTCGGATCAGATCCACCTGAGCGTTATAGGGCGAGACAACCAAGATTTCGCTGGCTGGAATTACCTGCAATTGCTCTGAGACTGTTTTGAGGACAACCTCGGCTTCTTCAATCGAGCTTGATGAGTTGCCAAAGTGACTCACCTCGAGCAAAGTGATTCCTGGTTTGGTTCCTTCGACCAAAAAGTTTTCGGTATCGGGATGGGAGTGCAGCTGGCCTTGGTAGGAGAGCCAGCTCACCGGGGCATTGATTTTGGGATGAAGTCTTCGGGTGATGGAAACAAAGTATCCCTTTTGTTTTTCCAAGATGGCGTTATTGCCCATGTAGTGACCAAGAGCTGAGTTATCCACTCCTCCCGGATGAATCGCTTGCACCACCTGGGTTAGCTGTCTTGGATCTCCAAGTAGGACCAGGTTTTTGCTGTTGGCACTTACCGCGATGGCATCGACCAGTGAGAACTGGGCGGCTTCATCAATAAAGATGTAATCAAAGGATCGCTCCATGAATTCTTTGGAGCAGAAATTCCAAGATGTTCCACCAATCAAAGAGCCATAAAGTTCTGAGCGCCAAGAAGCAATCTGAGCATTGGTTGAAGGGTGGAACCAAGGCTTTGGGCTTTTATCGCCGGTTTGGTTTCGCTTAGCGATTAGATCTTCACTGACCCCGGCATCGATGCAGGCTCGCAACAGGTTTTCTACGGCCGAGTGAGAGTTGGCAACTACACCAACGCTAAAACCAGCATCAACCAGTTGCTTGATGACCCTGGAACCCAGGTATGTCTTACCGGATCCGGGCGGGCCTTGAATGGCCAGAACTGAGTTATTGAGGTCAAAGCAAGCCTTGCTTATGGCATCCAGGTAGTTCTCGTTTTCGACTTCTGGAAGCTGGTTGAGTGATTTGAGCCTAGGGAAATGGCGCATCAGTAGGTCCATAGCGGGGTGTTGAATCTTTGGTTCCTGGTTTGGATCTTTCCACTCCATAGTTAGCTGCTGAACCAAATCCCCTACCGTCGCTGGTTTTTGACCAAGTGGAATCCACTCGTTGACGAAGATGGCGTTTGGTGCAAGGTTCACATCTTCTGGTTCGCTCTCGCGTTCGAAGATTATTTTGTTGCCGTTGATTTCAATCAGCTTTCCATAATCGGTATCTTGCTGATTTGCTCCTTGGCTGAAGCGAACAAATATTCCACCGGGTTTCAAAAAGCAGGTTTGACCTTCATCCAAGTTGTATTCATAAAGGACTTTGAGCTTGGTAGTCCTTGAGCTGGTTGAAAGAGATTCGGAAAGTTTTTCGCAGCCTATAACCACAAGTGCTTCCCGGTCGCGGTGCAGCGAGTCGATTGTGGCATCTTTGCGAATCGCCCATTCTCGCCAGCGAATTACATCCTCGCGGTTGTAATAAAGCATCGAGTGGGTCAGAGCTAACCAAATCTTGGCCCGGTAATCAACTGCTAGGTCTTTCCCCCAGGGCCAAGAGGCGATCTTGGTCTGCATCTTTTCGGTTTTATGGATA
>JBJTOG010000077.1:0-4121 GCA_046074425.1 Actinomycetota bacterium | reverse complement strand
GCATTTCTCAAGGTTACCGCCTTGGGCTTGGGCGTTAGGGTAATAACAAGCCGAGAGAGGAATCCGATTGTTTGGGCACCGCCAAAGAGCCAATGTTTACTTCGCCCTTTCCTTGGTTGGCCTTATTACCGCTTGGTGGCTCAACGGGATTGCGTCTTTTGAGGGCCAGGATTACCTAGGCGCCTGGTTTGGAAGCGAAGTTGACTGGGTCTTATCGGTAGATCTAACAATTGTTGCGATTGCGGTTGCCATCTTCATGATTACCGAGGCCAGGCAGCTCGGCATGAAACGGGTTTGGCTTTATTTCGTGCTTGCTGGAATCACCGCCTTAGCCTTCACCTTTCCGCTTTTTATGGGCTTTCGTGAACTTAGGAAGGAAAAGATTGCTTTAGCCGGGGGCAGAATAGATTACTTCGAAGTTGATAAACACAAGGTAGAAGTATGGGTTCCCGAAAAAGTTTTTCCCCACACCCCAGTTTTGATTATTCAAGATGGCAAAAACATCTTCAATCCAAAAACCGCTAGCAATGGCACCACCTGGGAAATCTTGGATGCGCTATCTAAAGGTCGCATCAAAGCAGATCCGCTACCAATAATTGTTGCGGTATGGGGACTGAGCGATGAAACCAGATTGCTTGAGCTTGCCCCAGAGTCAATCGTTGAGAATCACCCAGAGATTTGGGACGAACTACCACCGGAATACACACCACCTCATCGCAATTCACTAAATGGTGAACACACGAGATTTCTCGCGGAAGCGCTTTTGCCAACTGTGCTTAAGCGATATGGCATAGAGCACTCAGTTAATCGAACTGCAATTTCAGGCTGCTCGATGGCTGGGCTTTCTTCGTTATACGCGATGAGTAAATATCCGAACAGTTTTGGTGCTGCGCTTTGCTTCTCAACTCACTGGGTGCTTGGCCATCGCTTCATGGTCGAGGAATTAGTTGCACTGCTTCCCCAAGCAGGTAATCACAAAATCTATACGGATTGTGGAACGGAAGATTTAGATTTGTTTTATCCACCGTTTCACGAAAAAGCTATTCGGCTACTCACTGAAACCAAGGGATATCGGCGAGATCGGGATTTAGTCGCTGCAATATTCCCAGGCACCGGTCACAACGAAACTGCTTGGGCAGCAAGGGTGCACCACCCAATCAACTGGTGGCTAAGAGGCTAGAACAGTTTTTCAACCGCTGCGTTTCTAACTCCACTCATGAAACGAATGACATCCTTATCGACCATGACATCTTGTGGCCTGATTGCTCGGGTTAGGTAAAGACCTTCTAAAGATCTCACCCGGCTAAGAGCAACATAGGTTTGACCTGGGCTAAAGGCGCCGCGGCCTAGATCAATTACCACTTCGTCATAGGTTTGACCCTGAGCCTTATGAACCGTCACCGACCAAGCAAGTCGAAGCGGGATTTGCTGATACTCGGCAAGCGGAACGGTAACCAATACTTCTTTTACCTTTCCGCTTTCTTCATCAAATTCTTCTTCGATTTCGTAGCGGACTTTTTCCCAGGTTGCCCTTCCAACCTCCAGCTGCTCGCCATCGACTTCAACTATTACTCCGCCCGATGATGGCAGATCAACAACGTGACCTATAGTTCCATTCACCCAGCGCTTCAAAGTGCCGCTGTTAGTTCTTTTACCGTCATCGTTTTTAATAAACATCACTTGAGCGCCAACCTTAAGCTCCAATACTGGATCGGCAGGAAGGTTTCGGCCAAAGGCCTGCTCATCGCTGGCGGAATAAATAGCCTCGAAAGTTTTTGGTTTGGTGGTAAGCCGACTCATGCGCTCTCGATTGACGCTGTCAACGGTTGAGTTAATGGTTGCTAGCCGGATTACGTCGTCGTGTGGTGGGAAGCGATTCCCAGCTTGATTTAATCTCGCCAGCATTTCGTTGCTCACTTCACCGATTCGAATAGCATTGAGAATTTCTTTGAACTCCTCATCGCTTTGGCGGAAAATCTCACCAAGTTCAAATCTTTCTAGGGAATCCTCTCGCCAGACGTGGGCATCAAAGAACCACGAAGATTGATAATTCTCAGCCATATAGGCTCGCTCTTCGCTATTTCCCGGAACCGGGGATAGCTGGTAAGGATCGCCAAACATTACGACTTGGGCACCACCAAACGGAAGCTTGCGTCTGGATCGAGCAATTCCCATAGCCCGACTCATGGCATCCATCAAATCGGCATTGACCATTGAAACCTCGTCGATGATCAGAACATCGATTGCCCGAAGCACCTCTCTAGTTCGGCGGGATAGGTGCCTGGCGATATCGACTTCGCCCAAGACTCCAAAGGGAAATCCGAACAGCGAGTGAATTGTGACTCCACCGACATTTAGCGCGGCCACTCCGGTTGGAGCACACACCGCGACCGTTTTCTCGGTGTTTTCAACCAAGTAATTCAGCAGAGTTGATTTTCCAGTTCCGGCGCGACCGGTGACAAAGATGTTGTTCTCAGATTGCTCGATGTAATCGAAGAGATTTTGTTGTTCTCTGGAAAGCGAAACCGGTTCCATCTATGGCCTGCGCTCAAGGTTTCTAAGCATTTGGTTGTAATCTTCGAGATCTTGGTTCCCGCTTCGATCCGATGCCCGATCCAATCGCTTGGACTCTCTGCGATCGGCTCGGAACCACTGCACGCAAACAATTATTGTCAGGGCAACTGTTGGAAGCTCTCCGATTCCCCAAGCAATTGCGCCACCGGATTGCTGATCCTCAAGGGGAGGCAGCCCCCAAGTTCGACCCATAGCTCCGTACCATTCTGGAAGCAGTAACCCTGAACCAGCCATCAGTGCCAGACCGAAGAAGGCGTGGAATGCCATCACCATAATCAAAACCACCAACCTCAGCGGGAAGGCAATTTGCTTGGGTCCTGGATCAACGCCAATTAGCGATTGGACGAAGAGGTATCCGGTGATTAGAAAGTGGACCACCATCCACTCGTGACCGATATGTTCTTTGGTTGCCCAACCAAAAATTGGTGTGAAATAGAAAATCACAAGCGAAGCGGCAAAGTTGATGCTTGCAAAAATTGGATGAGCTATGAACTGGGCGAATTTCGTGTGAACCGCCCACAACACCCACTCTCTAACTCCGCGAGAATCGTCGCCCCGCTTTTGAACTGCTCGCATCAATAAGGTGACTGGAGCCCCTGGCACCAACAAGACCGGTATCGCCATAGTGAGAATCATGTGCGAAATCATGTGAATGCTAAAAAGATATTCCTGGTACACATTTAGTGATCCACTCGTGACGAAGATAAGCAAGAGCATGCCTAACGTCCATGAAATCGTCCTAGAAATTGGCCAAGAATCGCCCCGCTTTTGAAGTCGCAATACCCCAAGCAGATAGGCAGCTATTGCCCACAACCCAACCACCAACCATAGGATGTCCAGCTTTGAAGAAGTTAAAAAGGTTTCAAGGCTAAAAGGTTGGGGCAACTGCTCGCCGGTTAGTAATTGGGCAGGGGTTGGAGTCACAAACTCACCATCGCCAACCGGTGGAGCGGTTCTGGCGAGCGCGGTTCCCATACCAATAGCCGATCCCATGATGAAGAGTTCGACTAAAACCAACTTCAAAAACTTTGCACTTAACTTTTCCGCATTCAAAATTTTGCGTCGATAATAGGCACCAAATATCCCGAGCAAAACAAGCAGAGCGGACTTGATAAGCAACAGAAGTCCGTAATCGCTTTGCATCCCCTGCAGATTCAATACCCGAACATATCCCGATGCAACGCCACCTGTTGCAACCAAAGCAAAGCCAACTAGAGCAATAGACGAGTAGCGCTTAGCCAACACAGCCTCGCCACTACGCCCGCTAATAAGAAGGGCTATCAGCCCGCCGACCCAAATCACAATTCCAACCAAATGAAGACCTAGGGCATTAACAGCAAGTGAGTGGTTGGCGGTGCCGGAGGCGTGGCCTATTAGCGCCAGGGGAATAAGACTCACTAGCCCGAGGGCTGCGGTTATGGCGGTAAGAGTTAGCGAGCCAGCTGCCAGTGCCAGCACGCTAATGACTATTGCAGCCAATAAATTCAGTGCCAGAGATTGCCCGAGCTCAATAGAGCTGGCATACACCCAAAGCCCTTGCGAGAAAG
>JBJTOG010000076.1:0-12272 GCA_046074425.1 Actinomycetota bacterium | reverse complement strand
ACGAGTTCTCACCGCAGATCAAAATGAACTAAACCGGTTATCAGAAAACTCTCTCCACTTGATTCAGTCTCATGACATTGATAAAACCGTTGCGATCTTTGCTGATCTTTATCGTGGTTCTGAAAGCCAGCAGCAAGAAAGCGCGGATAATTTGGAAACTTACGCTATTCCAATCGGTCGATTACCAAAGGGAATAAGTAGGTCCTTGATTTCTGCCAGATCACGCGCTCTTGAGCTTAGGGAACGGGCGGAAGAGGCCAGAGAAGACGTTTTGGAGAGAATTGAAGAAGCAAGGGATGACTTCAGGTTTGCGGCCAAGAGATTCGAGATCAGAGTCCGTCGCAGAGTCAAGCGAGCCGCTGAAAGGCTCCGTCGTGAGGACCAGTAGGCTTAGAAAGGCTACGGGGCGTTAGCTCAGCCGGTTAGAGCAGCGGACTCATAATCCGTCGGTCGCGGGTTCAAGTCCCGCACGCCCCACCATTTCATTCAGTTGCCGTTATAGGCGCTTTCCAGCTCAGCCAAAGAGATTTTTGTCATCCCTAGCATCGCCTCTGTCGCTCGCTTTGCCCCAGCCTTGTCTGGCCCGTTTATATATTTTTCCATTACTGGCGAAGTGACTTGCCAGGAGAGACCGAATTTGTCCTTCAGCCAACCGCACTGGTTTTCTTCCCCTCCATCCGATGTCAAGTTTTTCCAGTAGTGATCAATCTCTTCTTGTGAGCTGCAGGGAATTTGGAAGGAGACCGCTTCGCTGAAAGGAAATTGCGGTCCACCGTTTAGGGCAATGAATTGGGCACCAAAGATTTCAAAGTTGACAGTGACTTCTGTACCACTTTGGTTTCCAGGAGTGTCAGTTGGAGCTAACCAGTTATCAAGCAATTTGGACTCGGGGAAAAGGCTCGTGTAGAACTCCGCTGCCTCTCGGGCATTGCCATTGAACCATAGACAAGTTCTAAGTTTCATTTTCTACCTCGTTTCAGAATATTTGAATGCCGGATTTGAAAGTTGACTGAATTCGAATTTCTCGCAACCTCTTAGCTGGAATCTCCAATAAATTCTCATCAACTATGAAAAAGTCTGCTTCAGAACCAACTTGGAGTGGTGGCTGCTCAGCACCCCAAAGTTGGAAATAAACCTCGGAGCTGTATGCCTTCAGCGCTTCCTCAATGCTTAATGCCTGTTCGATAACCCAGCCACCTGGTGGGTTACCATGCTCGTCCTCCCTGGAGATTGCAGTGGCTATTCCAGACAGGGGATTAGCGCTTGATACTGGCCAGTCCGAACCGAAGGCGATCCGAGCTCCAGTTTGCTTTAGATCCCGCATTCGATACATTGCATCAAGTCGCTCCTTCCCTAGACGAGGCTCACAGCTAAGTAGCATTCCATCTGCCTGCGCCCATAGCGGTTGCATGTTTGCAACAACCCCGAGTTTGGCAAACCTTGTTAGGTCTTGGTCGGATACGAGCTCAACGTGGGCTATCACGCTAGGAAGTTTCGTTGCTCCATGATGATGTTGAACATGTTCGATGGCATCTAAAGCTTGTCGGATCCCAGCGTCCCCGATTGCGTGGATGTGGAGTTGGAAACCCAGCTTGGCTGCTTCTAAAGTTGCAAGATTGAGCTGGTCGGATTTCCAAAGCGGTTCACCGAAGGAGTTTGGGTCATCGAGGTAAGGCTCGATGACAGCCGCGGTCCCAGAACCAAAAACCCCATCGGCAAAGAATTTGGCGGTATTAGCGTTAAGTTTCTTACTTGGCTCATTTAAAACCAATTGCCGAGCCTCGATGGCAGATGCTAATCCCTGTTGCCAATTGCTCGGGTCAATCTTGAAACCTAGGTTGTAATCCAAAAGTAATTGCTTAGACTTGGCAGCCTCGATGTATACCTCTGTCATGCCTTGAGTAATCCAGGCATCTTGCGCTTGCACAATCCCAAAGCTTGCTAGCAAGCGGTCAGCCCATACTAAAGATGCAACTTCCTGTTCTAAGCTTCTGGGCGGCTTGTGAATCAAAACTAGATCCATGGCTTCGGGTTCTCGAAGCACACCAAGTGGAGCACCGTTCTCCTGATCAACCGAACCCGCTCTGAGGGTGGGCAAAAGGTTAGGTAGCAATGAAAGAGCGGCGGAATTAACCCAAATAGTGTGGTGATCGCTAGCGTGTAAAACAATCGGAACCTCAGTGGTTGCTTCGTCTAACCAAACGGCCCTAAATCGCCCATCAGCTACCAAACTTCGATCGTACGCGCCTCCTTCAATCCAGTTGATTTGGGGATTCTTTTTTCTGTATTCGCGAACGATGGCAACGATTTCCTCAACACTCTTCGCTGAGGTGACATTTGGTCCATCTGCCTCTCGTCCGGCAAATAGTGGATGGCAGTGTCCGTCCCGGAAGGCAGGAAAGGCGAAACCTCCGCCAAAGTTAATTTCTTCGTCAAATTTATCGATGGCGGCAACTTTGCCATCCTCAATAACTAGTGAATCTCTGAATGACGATGTTGCAGGGTCAAAGAACTTTGCGCCGCTGAATTTTGTTCTCAATTGCTAAAGCCATTCTTCTCTTCGATATAGCAGGCAGGACAAAGGGACTCATAGCTGACTTGCTCTCCGTCGATGGCCACTTGTTCACCGTCGAATACGAAGCTTTCATTGATCTTTCTGCCATTGAACATAGCTTTGCGCCCACAACGACAGATGGTCTTAAGCTCTTCCAGGCTGTGCGCGATTTCAAGTAATCGCAAGCTACCTGGGAAACCGTTTGTCAGAAAATCGGTCCGGATTCCATAGGCAAGCACCGGTGTGTCATCGAGCACAGCAATTTCAAGCGCCTGGTCTACCTGGGATCTAGTAAGGAATTGGGATTCGTCGATTAATAGACATGCAATTTTTCTACCGCTCAATCGCATCACCTCGTCTGATCGATTGGCAAACTCGTGTCTCAAATCAAGCTCGGGGGTTATCAAAAAGTCAACATTGCGATCAACCCCTAGCCTCGAGAGAATCGCTCGGTCACCCTTTGTGTCGATAGCTGGCTTTGCCAGCAATACACTTTGACCGCGCTCTTCATAGTTATGTGCGGCCTGTAGCAAGGCGGTGGATTTACCGCTATTCATGGCACCGTGGCGGAAATATAGTTTGCTCATCGCCCTCTATGCTATTGCCTCCTTTGACAGTAGGCTGTCAGAGGGTTAGCCTTGAGGGGCATCCAAAGGCAGGTCGTTGGGGAAGACGTACCTAGTTTTGGAGGAAGAAATATGTCTCATGGGCTGGTGTTCATCCACCACGCACCAATCGCGCTAATCCCGCACGTCGAATGGACGTTGTCGGGAATTTCTGGCACACCCCAGAGCATCTCCTGGAAAGATTCTCCTCGTTCCGAATTGGGGAGAAGTTGTGTCGCAAATTGGAGCGGAGAAGCCGATGCTGCAGCAATACTTGCCTCCGCTTTTATGAATCTGAAATCTCTAATTTTCGAGGTCACCGAAAGCACCGAATCTGGTGGCTACCGATACTGTTTTGTCCCTGAGCTTGGAATGTTTCAGAGCGCAACTGATGCAGCGGGCAATTTACTGATAAACGAGAATCAGTTACGGTCCGCTATGGAGCGATCTGGATCAAATCCACTTAAATTGCAAAAGGAACTTCGGAGGCTGCTTGGCCAAGTTTGGGATGACGAATTGGAAGAGTATCGAGAATTGGCTTTAGCTGTAAGAGCGGAAGGCGATAACGGCGTTATGCCCTCCGAAGCCAAAGGAGTTGCTAATAGCAAGAATGTTGGCTCCGCTCAGGGCGCGGGGAGAAGTGACGACATCGAGTTCAATAGCGGGATCTGGGTTGTCTAAGTTGATAGTCGGGGGAGCGATTAGTTCCTTCAAAGCCATGACGGTAAAAATCGCTTCGATTGCTCCAGCGCCACCTAAAAGGTGACCGGTAGAACTCTTAGTAGCCGAGACCGCAATTTCTGAAAGGCGGTCGCCAAAAACTCGCTTTAGTGCGTGATACTCCGCCACATCGCCAACCGGTGTTGAGGTGGCGTGTGCGTTGATGTGTACCACGTCATTGATCGAGGAGTCAGCTTGCGCAAGTGCACCCAGAACGGCTCTGGCAGCGGCCGAACCCTCTGGGTCTGGAGCCGTGATGTGAAAGGCGTCCGAAGTTACAGATCCACCAACTAGCTCGGCATAGATTTTGGCCCCTCGAGCCTTAGCGTGAGCCTCGCTCTCCAACACCAGCGCTCCACCGCCTTCACCCATCACGAATCCATCTCGATCTACGTCGTAGGGTCTTGAGGCTGCTGTTGGATTATCGTTCCTTTTGGAAAGTGCGTGCATGGCTGCGAAAGCGGCAATTGGGAGTGGGTGAATGGCTGCTTCTGAGCCGCCGGCAACAACCACATCGACCTCACCGTTTCGGATTCGGTTGAAAGCGTTAGCAATAGCTTCGGTTCCTGATGCGCAAGCTGAAACTGCGGTGCGAACTCCAGCCCTGGCGTGAATGTCCATTCCAATTGCTGCTGCTGGGCCGTTGGGCATGAGCATTGGTACTGTCATGGGTAGTACGCGTCTAGGCCCACGTTCTCTTAGGGTGTCGTAGGCGTCCAGCAACGTCCACACCCCACCGATTCCAGTTGCGTAATCCACCGCTAATCGTTCAGGTTCAACCTCTGGCGAACCAGCATCGGCCCAAGCCTCACGGGCAGCGATAAGGGCGAATTGACTTGATGGATCCAGTCGCTTGGCTTCTTGCGGCGTGAGAATCTCGGTCGCGGCAATTTTTGCTTGGCCAGCGAAAGTTACTGGCAATTCGTGCCTAGCAACCCATTCTTGCTCCAAAGTGGAGATGCCGGATTGTCCAGCGAGCAGATTTTTCCAGGTGGTCGCGCTATCGCCACCGAGCGGCGTGGTTGCGCCGACTCCAGTGACAACAACTCGAACAGACAAAATTGTTAGCCTTGCGCCTTAGTGATGTAGCTAACGGCGTCACCAACGGTCATTAAATTCTTAACTTCTTCGTCCGGAATCTTTACTCCGAACTTGTCTTCAGCGTTCACAACGATTGTCATCATCGAGATCGAGTCAATGTCCAAATCATCGGTAAATGATTTTTCGAGCTGGACGGCATCGGTAGCGATTCCGGTTTCATCGTTTACGATTTCAGCCAGACCGGCTAGAACTTCTGATTCTGAAAGTGCCATTGGATTTTTCTCCTTAGTTCGAATGACCGTTAGTAAGTTTAGGGCACAACCACCACTTGAGCCCCGAAGGCAAGCCCCGCTCCAAAGCCGATTTGCAGTGCTAAATCGCCAGTTTTGATGGCTCCTGATTCCTTCAGAGCATGCATTGCCAAGGGGATAGAAGCTGCTGATGTGTTCCCGGTGGTTTTGATATCCTTTGCTACCACGACAGTTTCTGGTAATTCGAGTTGCTTTGCCATCTCATCGATGATGCGCTCATTCGCCTGATGCATGACAATGGCATTTAGCTCATCGGCCCTAACCCCTGCGGTTTCCAAAGCTTTCTTGGCTACTTTGACCATCTCCCATACCGCCCAGCGGAAAACCGTCTGACCTTCTTGAACAAGCGTCGGCCAGGGTACTTTGCCATCGCGGAAATCAAGTAGCGAGTCGGTCATCCCAACCGCTTCCCACTTACTTCCATCGGTTCCCCAAACAGTTTGTGAAATTCCTGGGGCATCGGATGGGCCAACTATTGCAGCACCCGCACCGTCTCCGAGCAAAAATGATATTGAACGATCTGTTGGGTCAATAAAGTCTGATAGCTTCTCTCCACCAACCACCAATACATACTTGGCGGTTCCGGATCTAACCAGTGCGTCGGCTTGCGCGATGCCGTAGCAGTAGCCTGCACAAGCAGCGCTGATGTCGAAGGCTGGGGCAGGATTGGCCCCAATTTTTTCTGCTAGCAGCGCGGCCGCAGACGGGGTTTGGTAGGGGTGAGTGATTGTTGAAAAGATGACCGCCTGAATTTCAGATGGACTGATGCCAGCCTTGGCTATTGCCTCGTTGCTGGCTTCGACCGCCATGTCCATCAGCGATCGATTTGCGCTTGCTCGTTTTCGGGTGATAATTCCGGTGCGCTGTCTAATCCACTCGTCGGACGAATCTATTGGCCCAGCAATATCATCGTTGCTAACAGTAAGGTCTCCCCGTGCTGCCCCGAGAGAATAAATCTTTGAATAACTTACCGAGCTGGGGACATTAAGTTTCGCCATAGCGATTAGCGGTGCCTTTCTATAAGTTCAAGTGCCTTTTCTAGATCGTTCGGAACTTTTAGCGCTACCGATTCAACTCCTGGCATGGATCTTTTGGCAATAGAGGTAAGGGTGCCACCGGGAACCAATTCGATAATGCCCGTGGTTCCGGCATGGACCATAGATTCCATATTCAGGTCCCAGCGCACCGGATTGGAGACTTGATCAACCAGCATCGCCAGGAAAGCTGCCCCGGTTTCAACTCTGCTTCCATCGCGGTTGGTCCAAATGCTGATCTTGGGATCGTGAACCTCGAGATCGTCTGCTAGGTCATTCAGTAAAGCTTTAGCTGGGTGCATGTAGTCGGTGTGGAATGCTCCAGCGACCTGCAATTGAACCACCCGAGTACCAGCCGGAGGGTTTGCCACCAACTGTGCAATTAGTTCCCGATCCCCGGCAGCAACAATTTGACCTGGCCCGTTGTAGTTTGCAGGGGTAAGTCCTAGTTCTTCGAGATGGGGAGCAATTTCTTCCGGAGTGCCACCGACCACCGCAGCCATCGAAGTTTCTTCTAGAGCAGCGGCTTTGGCCATCTCTTGGCCGCGGCGATTTACAAATCGGCAGGCGCTTACCTCGTCAAAGATTCCTGCAACGAAGGCGGCGGTAATTTCGCCGACCGAGTGGCCGGCCACTGCCTTCACAGGCAGCCCCGAACCGTAGCTTGCTTTTAGGGCTAGGTAAGAGGCGATACCCGCCGCAACAATAAGAGGTTGAGCTATTGCCGTGTCACGAATTTCATCTGCCTCAGCAGTGGTTCCAAGGCGAACAAGATCTAGTTTGAGAATCTCCTGTAGCCTCTCAATTTCCTCTTTGAAGTTTGGAACTTCTAGCCAGGGAGATAAAAAGCCTGGTGTCTGCGAACCCTGACCTGGACAAACGATAGTTATCACTTTGACCTCCTCACTCTTCCATTTTCGCTCATTGCCCCCAAAACGGTTGCAACCTGCAGCACGAATGATTCCCTTGCTCCGGTTGCATCCCACCCGATAAGTTCAGAAATTCTCTTTAGTCGATAGCGAACCGTGTTGGAATGGACAAATAATTCTCGAGCAGTTAATTCCAACGACCTGCCGGTTTCCAAGTAGGTACCTAGCGTTTCTAAGCGATCTGGATGTTGCTGGGAGAGCGGTCTGTAAATTTTCGAAAGCAAAGTGCTTTTGGCCAACATGTCACCATTTAGCGCTCGTTCTGCCAGCAGGTCATCGGCCGCTACCGGTATGGGAGCCTTGGCCCAAGCCCCAACAACCGCATAAGCAGCTAACGCAGTTTTGGCTGAACGGTTAGCTTCCGAGATAGCTTGGACCTCAGTACCTAAAACGATCGGACCGAGCCCAAAGTGTTCGATGAATTCCTTTGAGAGTGCTGCCAGGTTGACTTTGGTCTTACTTTCTACTTTGTCATCGGGAATTACACCAAGAACAACGATTAGCCTCTCGCCATGTATCCCAATCAACACATCTGCAGAATGCCTTCTTGCACCTCTACGAAGTGCGTCAATGTCGCAGGATTCGTCGTAGCGACCAATCATCACCAGCACCGCTCCTCGAGCCCGCCAGCCAAGGGCGGAAATTCTCGAACTGAGCTCCTCTTCTCCTTCGCCACTTAGGATTGAGTCCACCACCAAAGCTTCTAATCGTGCATCCCACAACCCTCTTGCTTCCGCCGCTCTGGCATAAACGTCAGCCGCACTAAAAGCAATCTCTCTGGAGTAAAGCAAAATTGCTTCTCTTAGCTCGCTGTGTTCTTGAACAACGCGATCTTCGACCACCTGCACCACAACTTGGATAAGTTGCAAAGTTTCTTGAAGCGAGATAGATCGAAGAAGCTCTCTTGGGGCAGTCGAAAAAACATCGGCTGCAACCCAGGGTTGAGATTTGGGATCTTCATACCAAGAGACGAATGACGTGATTCCAGCCTGCGCAACTAAACCAACGGCCGACCTTCGAGCTGCCGGCATGTCCCGATACCAGGGGAGCAGTTCATCAAGGCGAGAGAGTGTGGTGGTTGCTAATTCTCCAGATATGGAGTGCAACCACCCAAGCAGATCCTCTTTAAGCTTCTCCACCGGCAGATCCGCTTGTTCCAGCGGTCACATCGTGTAAGCGGTAGCGATCTAAGCTTTGTTGAATTACTGAGTAATCCATGACTCCTCGATTAGCAAGCTGCTGCAAGGCCCTAACCGCGATGGAGGGACCATCAATTTTGAATTCTCGACGAGCTGCTGGTCTGGTGTCTGAAAAACCAAAACCATCCGCACCCAAAGTTGCGTAATCTCCCGGAACCCAAGGTCGAATTTGATCTGGAACCGCATGCATGTAATCGCTAACTCCAATGAATGGACCTTGCGCATCCCGCAATTTAGTGGTGATGTAAGGTTCTGCAACTGGAGTATTTGGGTTGAGGAATTTCTCGCGATCCTTCGCAAGACCTTCTCTTCTTAATTCTGTCCAGCTGGTTACAGACCAGATGTCCGCCGAGACACCCCAGTCGTTTTGTAGAAGAGACTGTGCTTCATAAGCCCAAGGTAGAGCGACACCTGATGCGAGTATCTGCACCTTGTGACCTGGGTTGTGGTTTTCACTAACTAGGTGGATGCCACGAAGGATTCCTTCGACGTCAACATTTTCTGGTTCCGCAGGCTGCAGGTAGGGCTCGTTATAAACAGTGAGGTAGTAAATAACGTTTGGATCGGGGTGAAGGCCACCGTACATTCTTTCAATACCTGCTCTAACTATGTGACCGATTTCATATCCGTAGGCGGGGTCGTAGCTAATAACGCCAGTATTTGTTGAGGCCAATAGGGGTGAGTGGCCGTCGGCGTGCTGCAGACCCTCTCCCGTCAGGGTGGTCCTACCAGCGGTGGCGCCGATCATGAATCCACGGGTCAGCTGATCAGTTGCCGCCCAGATGGCATCGGCGGTCCTTTGGAAACCGAACATGGAATAAAAAACATAAATCGGGATCATTGGCTGGCCCTGAGTGGCATAGCTGGAACCAACTGCAGTTAGAGCGGCGATAGAACCCGCTTCGTTGATTCCGGTATGCAAGATTTGTCCCGCCTCGGACTCTCTGTAGTTTAAGAGCAAGTCGCGGTCGACCGAGATGTAGTGCTGTCCATGTGGGTTATAAATCTTTGCGGTTGGGAAAAATGCATCCATACCGAAGGTGCGAGCCTCATCTGGAATGATTGGAACAATTCTCGGACCCAGCTCGCTGGTTCGCAGCAAATCCTTGAGAAGTCTTACGAAAGCCATTGTGGTGGCAACTTCTTGGGTGCCAGAACCACTCTTTGCAATTGCATAGGCGTCGGAGTCTGGGAGATTGAAATTGACATACTTGGAGCGACGCTCTGGCAGATAACCTCCAAGAGCCCGTCGACGTTCGTGCATGTACTGAATCTCAGGTGCTGATTCTCCAGGGTTGTAATACGGTGGCTGGTAGGGGTCCCGCTCCAACTCAGAGTCCGATATTGGAACCCGCATCTCATCGCGGAATTGCTTTAGATCAGCGAGGGTCAACTTCTTCATTTGGTGAGTTGCGTTTCGACCTTCGAAAGTTTTACCGAGCGTGTAACCTTTGATGGTTTTAGCGATTATGACTGTTGGCTTGCCTTTGTGTTCGGTTGCGGCTTTATAAGCGGCGTAAATCTTTCGGTAGTCATGGCCACCGCGTCTAAGTCCCCAAATCTGCTCGTCGGTCATGTTTTCGACGAGATTTAGAGTTCGTGGGTCACGCCCAAAGAAGTTCTCTCTGACGAAAGCACCAGATTCGGTTTTGTAGGTTTGGTAATCACCATCTGGTGTTTTGTTCATTAAGTCTACAAGTGCACCATCGTGATCTTTTGATAGAAGTTCGTCCCACTCTCTACCCCATATGACTTTGATTACATTCCAGCCAGCTCCGCGGAAGAAGGATTCCAACTCTTGGATAATCTTTCCATTACCTCGAACCGGCCCGTCAAGTCTCTGTAAGTTTGCGTTTACGACGAAAGTTAGGTTATCCAATCCATCATTGGCTGCTAGCTGCAGTGCCCCACGTGATTCAACTTCATCTAACTCGCCATCGCCTAAGAAAGCCCATACCTGTTGTTCAGATGTGTCTTTGAATCCGCGGTTGTGAAGGTATCGATTGAACTGCGCCTGATAAATAGCGTTGATTGGTCCAATTCCCATCGAGACTGTAGGGAACTGCCAGAACTCTGGCATCAGCCTTGGATGCGGATACGAGGAAAGACCTCCTCCAGCGTGAGATTTTTCTTGACGAAAACCGTTTAGCTGACTCTCGCTAAGTCGTCCTTCCAGAAAAGCTCTAGCGTAGGGACCAGGGGAGGCGTGGCCCTGAATAAATATCTGATCCCCACCAGATGGATGATCTTGACCTTTGAAGAAATGGTTAAAACCAACTTCGTATAGCGACGCCGAGGAAGCGAAAGTTGAAATGTGCCCACCCACCGCAATACCCGGACGTTGGGCTCGGTGCACCAGCATTGCGGCGTTCCAGCGCATCCATGCTCTATAGGTTCTTTCGATTTGTTCGTCACCTGGAAAGTTCGGCTCATCTTCTGGAGAGATGGTGTTGATGTAGTCGGTTGTTGGAACCAACGGAACATTGAGCTGAAGCTCGTGGGATCTGCGCAACAGATTGAGCATTATTTCCCTGGCTCGACCTCGACCGTGCAACTTTGCAGCCTGTTCAAGAGATTCCAGCCATTCGGCAGTTTCCTCAGGATCTAGGTCGGGATTTGAAACTGCGTAAGCGTCATTGTTGTTGATAGACAACGCGATCCTTTCTAATTGTTTGCCGGGGTGGTGGCGAACAAAGGTCAGCTTTTGTTTAAGCTTCTATGAGTTTACTCATCTAGCGGGAAGCTTTTTTGGGCCGACTGGGTTCAAACCAAGCGTTCTGATTATTCAACCGAGGAGAAAAATGGCAGTCGACATAGGGGATCTAGCACCGGATTTTGAGCTAATCAATCAGCATGGAGAGACGGTCAAACTTTCAAGTTTCAGAGGGGTCAAGCCAGTGGTGCTGGTGTTCTACCCGCTTTCCTTCTCTGGGACCTGCACCGGAGAGCTATGCGAGCTGAGAGACAATATTGCTGTCTTCGAGTCGGCTCAAACCGAGCTGCTGGCAATCTCAGTTGATTCGAAATTTACTCAGAAGCGTTTTGCCGAGACTGAAGGCTATAAATTCAATGTCTTGGCGGATTTTTGGCCGCATGGGGCTGTGGCCAAGGAGTACGGGGTGTTTATTGAAGAGTCAGGAATTGCCAAGCGGGCAACTTTCCTGATTGATGCGGATGGAAAAATTAGAGCCAAGTTTGTCAATGGTCCTGGAGAAGCTAGAGATTTCGGTAGCTACGTGGAGGCGCTGGCTGCTTTATAGGGTAGAGTTTTCTAGTTGTCGCATGAAGTAGGGCCTTTAGCTCAGTTGGTAGAGCGCCACGTTTACACCGTGGATGTCATCGGTTCGAGCCCGGTAGGGCCCACAAATTGCGACTTGTATGTGCCAGTGGGGGTAGGATTTCGCTATGGCTTTCCCCTCCGATCTCCCGCCACAGCCGCGGGCAATGTCCGATGAGGAACTAACAGCCAGAGTCCTCGAATTGCAGGCCCAACCTGATGGCCTAGTGTCTGCAATGGCTCTAATCGAAGAACAAACCAGGCTCCGCGAGGAGGATGCGCTGATCTTAGCTCGGTGGAAAATGGAAGCCCAGCTTAGAGACATAACTCCTCAGGCAGAGGTCTTAGAGAACTTTGCTCCTCCCGCATCCAATAGCAATCCTCCTGAAGTTCCAGAACCTCAGGGTGAGCAATCCTTATTTCCTCCAAATGACCCAACTCAGCCCGAAGTTGACATTTTTGCCCGTTTCGCTGGCGCTTCATTAGCTGAGGAAGTGGCCCCGGTTGATTCCCCTGCTGGTGGTGAGAATCTGCAGAGTGAAGCTGAGCAATTGGATTCTAGTAGCCCGGAATTTGACGAATGGTCAGAGACAAAACAGCAA
>JBJTOG010000075.1:0-5407 GCA_046074425.1 Actinomycetota bacterium | reverse complement strand
ATTCAGTGGTCGGGGAGCCTTGATCCAATAAATGTCGCTGGACTTGCTT
The DNA here is from genome assembly GCA_046074425.1 of Actinomycetota bacterium. Classification (GTDB taxonomy): domain Bacteria; phylum Actinomycetota; class Actinomycetes; order Actinomycetales; family Microbacteriaceae; genus Rhodoluna. Next base: position 5,358 of record JBJTOG010000075.1, on the reverse strand, counting down.
CGAAACGAAGCTATCCGCTTATCTCACCATTTCGTCCCACCGCCAACATGGCAGTTAACCTGATTGATGCTTTTGGTAGAAGGCGGGCACGTGAAGTCTTAGAGACCTCATTTGCTCAATTTCAAGCAGACCGTTCCGTGGTTGGGCTAGCCCGCGGCATAAGAGAGAAACAGGTTTCACTCGATGGCTACGCCCAGTCAATGAAGTGTCACTTAGGGGACTTCTTCGAATACTCCTCACTTCGACGGGAAATTACCGACATCGAAAAGGTTTTAACTTCCTCGCGTACCCGTGAACAGCGAGGTAAAGATCTAAGACAATCTCAAGGACGCAGCGAGTTAGAACGAGAGCTGGCAGGGCTAAAAGTTCGAATGAAATCCCACGCCTGTCATCAGTGCCAAGAGCGTGAGAAGCACGCTCGCTGGGCTGAGCGCTACTGGAAGCTTGAGCGCGAAACCACAGCAACCATTGATCAAATCGAAGGCAGAACTAATCAGGTTGCTACCACTTTTGATCGAATTTGCGACCTATTAATCGAACTCGAGTATTTAGATGACTCAACCGATGATCTCGAAGTAACCGGTGGCGGAAGAATGCTCTCTCGAATTTACGGCGAGAGGGATTTACTTATTTCCGAATCACTCCGAAGAGGTATTTGGGAAGAACTGGATGCGCCTGGGCTAGCGGCTATGGCCGCTGCATTGGTCTATGAACCTAGGCGAGACGATGAAAATTTTGAAGTTAGATCGCCCAAAGGAAAATTCGCAGAGAGCTTCAAGCACACGGTTGAACTTTGGGAAGATTTGGAATTGCTGGCAAAAAAACACAAGCTACCTCGTTCATCCAAAATTGAACTAGATCTCAGCTATCCAATTTTTCGGTGGGCAACCGGCAGTAAGTTGGATTTAGTCTTGGATGCCGCTGATTTACTGCCTGGGGATTTCATCAGATGGTGCAAGCAGATAATCGACCTACTGGAACAACTTTCTGGCGCCTCAGAAGGTCAAATTTCCAGGACTGCTAAGGACGCCATCGATTGCGTCAAGCGTGGAATCGTTGCCTATTCCTACTACGCATAGGCTAATTTCATGAGCAAACACCTAATCGGAATAACGCTATGGCGGATCCCGCTGGCAATACTGGGAGGTTTGCTCTCATCTTTGGCCCTGCCAAGGGAAAACATTTGGCCGCTGATATTTGTTTCGGTAGCCATGATTTTGGTAGCGGTTCGCGGATTGAGATTTCTTTCGTCGCTATTGATTGGATTTATAGCTGGGCTGGCTTATTACCTCAGCCAAATTGAATGGATGAGCCTTTACCTCGGACCTGTTCCCTGGATTGCGCTTTCGGTTTTGGAGGCGGGAATCTTCGCAATCGGAGCCATGGTTATTGCCTCCTGCTGGAAGTGGTTGGAGCAGCTGCCAAGCAGCCGTTGGAAATCCTTGGTGATTTCACTCTCGATTGCAACCTTATGGACAGCGAGGGAGTGGGTTGCAATTAACTTGCCCTACGGTGGATTCCCGTGGTCACGAGTGGCCCAAGCCCTGTCGGACAGCTTCTTGTCATCACTCGTTTATTTTGTAGGAATCTCGGGTCTCACATTCCTATCGGTATTTGTCACCCTCTCGCTTTTGCAATTGATTGAGTCTCTGCCGCGCTGGCGCGATCAACTCTTGCCAACTGTAACTACTTTGGTGATCCTCAGTATTGCGCTACTTTTCACACCGCCAGCCAACGCCGAGGATGGCGAGATTACCGTTGCAGCCGTGCAAGGAAATGCCAATGCCGGGCTTTTTGCCAACGCTGAACCTGGAACCTTTCTCAGAAATCATCTCGATGCAACTTCTTTGCTTCTAGATCATCCGAGGCGAGAAGAAATTGATTTGATTGTGTGGCCGGAAAATGCTTCGGACATCAATCCTCAAAAAAGCGAATTAGCCAAGGCCCAGGTGCAAGCGGTCACAAAAACTTTCAATGTTCCACTTGTTTTGGGTGCTATCACCGAAAGCGGAGAAGAGATTTTCAATTCTTCGCTCTATTTCTCGGCCGAGGGTCAGCAGATCGATCAGTATGACAAAAAGCGTCCAGTACCATTTGCCGAATATGTGCCAGATCGAGATTTCTGGTACCTACTTGCACCAGATCTAATTGGCCTGGTCTCTAGGGGTTACAACTTTGGAACACGAGATGGGATTTTTGAATTAGAAGACAAAAAACTAGGCGCGCTTATATGCTTTGAAATCGCCATTGACGACATTGGAAGAGAACTGGTGGGGGATGGTGCCCAGTTGATTCTCTCGCAAACAAATAATGCCGACTTTGGAAGAAGTGATGAGACTTTTCAGCAGGCAGCGCTGGCGAGATTGCGAGCAATCGAAACTGGAAGAGCGATTGTAAACATCTCAACCGTTGGGGTATCTGCGGTATTTATGCCGGATGGGAAAGTGATAAGCGAATTGCCAATTTACACCCCAGGGGTCATCCTCGAAACTCTTCCACTTCGTTCATCTCTTACTCCTGCCATGATAATTGGCACGCCTTTTGATTTATTGATTAATTTGCTGGCGCTTGCTCTGATTGCGCTAACGGTGCGAGAGCGGTTAAGGGCCCGCTCCAAAGGACATAACCTGTGAAGGCTTTGGTGGTGATGCCCACCTATAACGAAGTCGCGAGCTTGGAAAAAACCATCTCCGATGTCTTCCTTCACAATCCATCGGTAGAGATTCTGGTTGTGGATGATTCTTCCCCGGATGGTACTTATGAGTTAGCCCATTCAATTTCAAAGCTTGATTCAAGAGTGCACACTCTGCTTAGGAAATCAAAGGAGGGGCTTGGACCGGCATATTTGGCTGGTTTTAGCTGGGGCTTGGGCCGGGACTACGAATTCATAATCGAAATGGATGCTGATGGCTCTCACAGAGGTGAGGATCTAACGAAGCTACTGGCAGTGGCAAATAATTTTGATTTGGTGATTGGATCTCGCTGGGTCAGCGGGGGAGCGGTTGTGAATTGGCCGCTTCATCGGAAACTGATATCCCGAATCGGAAATTTCTACGCTCGCAAAATGCTGGGCACATCAATTAGGGACATGACCGCTGGGTTTAGATGTTTTAGGGCTGGTTTTCTTAGGCAACTAGAACTTGAAAACATTTCATCGGCTGGATATTCCTTCCAGGTGGAACTCGCTTATAAAGCTTTTCAAAATGGCGTTATTGGTGAAGTTCCCATTACGTTTGTGGAAAGGCTCGAAGGAAAATCGAAAATGACCTTGGCCATTGTGCTTGAAGCACTGACCAAGGTCACTTCCTGGGGACTAAAAAGAAAGAAAAGTTAGACGTCGGCTTTGCCGGCCTTACGTCTAGCTCTGATGTAATCCAGTCGCTCCTTGAGAATCTCTTCGAGTTCCGCCTTGGAGCGTCTCTCCAACAGCATTTCCCAGTGACTTCGAGGGGTGCGAACATCCTCTAAATCCAACTTCAAGGGCTTGCCGTTTTTGAGTAGCACAGCCTGCTTGGCGCACGACTTACACTGCCAGGTTCCGGGCAGCTCAGCGTCTTGGGCAAAGACCAATTCGTTGAGGTGACCACTCGGGCACTGATAGCTGTGAGTTGTTCTAGGGGAGTAGTTGACCCCAATTTCGGATTCCATCGACTGGTTCCCCAGACGTATTCCCCGCATTGTTTGCTGAGCCATCTCAATCTCCTTAGATTTCGTGCGACACTCTAGACAACAGCATCAAGCGGCTTTTCACTCCGCAAAACCGCTTGTTAACAGAGTTTTCTCAGCTAAAGGCGGCGATAGCCAAATCGGTTCGGTCGGTTACGATTCCGGTGGCTCCTAAAGAAAAAAGTTTTTGCATCTGATGTGGATCGTTAATTGTCCAGTAGTGAAGCTCTTTATTTTCTTCAAGAATTTTTTCAACAAAGCTTGGGTGGGTGAAATCAATTCCGTAGGCACTTATTGGAACCTGCAGGGCGTTCACTCCAGCGAGCAAGTTGGATAAATTATTCTTAAAACGCGCCTGCGCGTAAATGCGAATTACCTTTGAGCTACCGGGGGATGTGGCAACCGGATAATCGAATCTCGCGAGCGCGCTAAGTCTGGTTTGTTCCGAAAAACTTGATAGCAATACGCGGTTCTCGGCTTGCAAATTTGCAATCAAATTTGTTGCTGGGATCACTGCGAATGGAGTTTTGAGGTCCAGGTTGAACTTGGCTTCGGGGAAAGCCTTCAGTGCTTCCTCGAGCGAGGGGATTGATCCGCCGTGGGGGAGAGAGATCGCTCTGAGCTCATTCCAACTGAGTTTGGAAACCTTAGTCTCTTTACCGGTGAGCCTTTTGAGCGAGCCATCGTGATAAAGCACTGGAATGGCGTCTTTGGTTAGTTGAATGTCGGTTTCGAGGTAGTCAGCACCCATAGAAAGCGCTAATTCGAATGCCCGAAGGGTGTTCTCATCAGCAATCTGTGTCATACCGGAGTAGGTAAAACCTCGATGGGCGAGGATTCTAGGCCTGCCTGGCGATGCCGGTTCAAAATACCAACTAGTGTTCACTTGTGCTCCCTGAAGATAACCGTAGCCTCACAAGAAGGCTGATTCGACTGGTTCTTGGTCTATTCGTCTTCGGCCTAGGGGTAGCGCTAACCGTTCAGGCCAAGTTGGGAATTGCTCCTTGGGATGTGTTTGCTCAGGGTATCTCTATCCAAACCGGCGTGAGCTTTGGTATCGCCACAGTAATAGTGAGTGCGATTGTGTTACTGGCCTGGATCCCACTCAAGGTAAAACCTGGCATAGGGACGTTGGCTAACGCCATCCTGATCGGAATATTCGCCGACTTTTGGCTTGCCATCCTGCCAGAACCAAGTGCCTATTGGCAACAAATAGCGATGTTCCTAATCGGCGTTGTGATTGTAGCGCTGGCAACCGGACTTTACATAAGTTCAAGGCTGGGATCGGGTCCAAGAGATGGTCTGATGCAGGGGGTGTCCAATCGCTTAGATAAGCCATTTTGGCTAGTTCGATCTGCCTTTGAGGGAACCGTGCTGACGGCAGGCTGGTTAATGGGTGGACAGGTGCGGGAAGGAACTTTGATATTTGCCCTAACAATTGGCTATTTGGTGCAGCGTTCTATGAAGTTTTTTATGATTGAAAAGGGTCATTAAGTGGCCCTGATTCGTCACAGAATTACAGCTCGAGTTATTTTGCAATCCAAAACTGGCACTTTTTTGATGTTTTTCACCCACTGGGACCCTGAAAGCGGTTTAAATCCGCGCTGGGTCATCCCTGGAGGTGGAATCGAGGGAAACGAACCGCTAGCCCTGGCAGCCTCCAGAGAACTCCAGGAAGAAACAGGGTTTTGG
>JBJTOG010000074.1:0-2689 GCA_046074425.1 Actinomycetota bacterium | reverse complement strand
GGACATGACCCAGTTACTCACTACCTACAGGTTCTTGCCGATAAAACCGGATCCTTGATTGCTGCTTCTGCTGAGCTAGGCATCATCTTTTCTGGCGCTCCCGAGGATTACCGCGAGATGCTAAGAAAATATGGTGAAAGTATCGGTGTTGCCTTTCAGCTGATTGACGATGTGATTGATATTCAGTCCGATTCTCAAACCTCAGGTAAGACCCCAGGAACTGATCTTCGTGCCGGTGTTCCGACTCTGCCGGTGTTGTATTTGCGTGAGGCAGCCACGGAAGACAGTGAATCAGCCGAACTTGTTGGGATAATTGATGCGGGCCTCGAGGACGAGGACAAACTGCATGAAGTCATATCGGCGATGAGAAACCACCCAGCAACCGAAAGAGCATTTCTTGAAGCTAAGAGTTGGGCCGAAAAAGCAAAGGCTTCTATTTCTGATTTGCCCAAGGGAGCCGTCAGAGAAGCCCTGATGAATTTTGCTGATGCAGTGATTGATAGACAGACCTGAATCGAAAGTAATAATAAATGTCAAAGCTAAGGCTGGCCATAGTTGGCGCGGGTCCGGCAGGAATATACGCTGCCGATCTGCTTATCAAATCTGAGCTAAGAGACTTCGATGTATCTATCGATCTATTCGACCTTCTTCCAGCACCATACGGCCTAGTTCGCTACGGCGTTGCTCCCGACCACCCAAGAATTAAGGGAATCATTCGCGCACTTTATGAAGTGCTTGACCGCGGCGACATTCGCTTCTTCGGAAATGTTGAATATGGCAAAGATTTGACTTTGGAAGATCTAAAAAGACACTACAACGCAGTGATATTTGCAACTGGTGCGGTGAAAGATGCAGATCTAAATATTCCAGGAATCGAACTCGATGGCTCTTTTGGTGCCGCTGCATTTGTGAACTGGTATGACGCACACCCCGACTTCGAGCGAGATTGGGATCTCAGCGCCAAAGAGATTGCGGTAATTGGTAATGGAAATGTGGCTTTGGATGTTGCGAGAGTGCTTGTGAAGTCTCCAGCTCAAATGCTGCTAACCGATATTCCAGAAAATGTTTATCGAGGATTACTTTCCTCAAAAGCAACCGATGTCCACGTATTCGGAAGGCGCGGTCCGGCTCAAGTGAAATTCTCCCCGCTGGAATTGCGCGAAGCAGTTCACGTTGAAGGCGTAGACACGATTGTTTATGACGAGGATTTTCAATACGACGAAGGGTCACAAACCGCCATTGATTCCAACAATCAAACTAGGGTCATGGTGAAGACTTTGGAAGATCTTCGCGGCAAGGAGCAAACTGGTGCGCCTCGCCGCCTACATCTTCACTTCCTAAGCTCACCAATCGAGATCATTGGAGAAAACGGTAAAGTTGCCGGAATCAGAATCGAGCGAACCAAACTTGATGGAACTGGTAATGCAGTCGGGACTGGAGAGTATCGAGAATATCCGGTGCAGGCAATTTACCGAGCGGTTGGATATTTTGGTTCTGAGTTGGATCAAATTCCTTTTGATTCCAAACAAGGTGTAATCCCCAATCAAGCAGGTCGGGTTATCGATGGGACTGGGAGTCCAATTGCTGGAATTTACGCGACCGGTTGGATAAAAAGAGGACCGGTTGGGCTCATTGGACACACCAAGAGCGACGCGATGGAAACCATCGCATCTCTCGTTGCCGATCGAGCAAGCTGGTGGCAACCATCGGAGCCAAGCGAAGAATCTGTGATTCAGCTGCTTAATGAGCGAGGAGTAAGAGCAATTGACTGGGAAAAGTGGCTCCGGATTGACTCCGAAGAAAAGCGGCTAGGTCAAGAGCAAGAACGTGAGAGAGTCAAAATAGTTGAACGCGAGGACTTTCTTCGGGTCGCAGGAACCGACTCATGATTCTCTCGGAACTTAGAGCCAAACAGGCCCAAATTTCACTCATTGCAGTTTTCTTCATCCAGGGGTTTTTGGCAATTAGCTACATTCCTCGAATTCCGGAACTGATTGAGCAAATCGATGTTTCCTTCGCGGTCTGGGGATTGATTATTGGACTCACGGGCTTGGGTTCGTTGATCCCCCTTCTTATTACCAATCGACTAATCGGCAGGTATGGAACCAAGCCGGTAATTAGGGCATCCAGTGTTCTGATGGTTCTGACTGTGATGTCTTTACCCTGGGCTCCGAATGGATGGGTATATTTTCTGTTTCACTCCTTGATGGCTTTCAGCATGAGTTTTTTCAACATTGCTGTTAATTCTCAATCTGTGATGCTGCAAAAGAAGATGAACCGAGTCATCATTGGCCAATTTCATGCGGCTTGGAGCATTGGTGCCGCAAGCTCAGCGGCTGTATCCGGAGTGCTCGCGAGTTTTATTTCTCTAAAGGTTCACCTCTTCGTGATACCAATACTGGCTTTAATTGCGTTTGAGATTTTTGCTCGCCTGATGCTTACGCCTAAAGAAGATGGTCACCACGAAGAAAAAACTAGTTCATCGGGAACCTCATTTCTAAAGTCACCACCACAGTTATGGCTTCTTACTGTGGGGCTTTTTGCAGGGGTATTTCCAGAGTTGATGATGATGGATTGGTCAGCTGTTTTCAGTAAGCAAATTTTGATGCTTGGTGTCACCTTGGGAGCAGTTCCTTACACAGTTTTCACTGTCGCGATGATTGTCTCGCGTCTGTTGATTGGAAAAATG
>JBJTOG010000073.1:0-2193 GCA_046074425.1 Actinomycetota bacterium | reverse complement strand
TTTCCGGTCGTTGCACTGGTGAGAAGGCAATTTGGTCCGCTTCACCTAGGGCACCTCAAAGCCGGGCATATCCGTCAATTAACTAAACTAGAGCTGGGTGCCCTTTTGAAAGCGGCAGATCAGAAGAGGCGATAATCATGGCGGTTCGTGCGATTCGTGGCGCAATCCAGCTGGAGCGGGATGAAAAGGACCACCTGCTGAAATCAACCGCCGAGTTGATAACCAAGACCATGCACGCCAATTCCATCGACGCCTCGCAGCTGATTTCCATCATGTTTACCGCGACCCCCGATATCACCTCGGAGTTTCCAGCCATGGCGGCTAGGGAGCTAGGGCTCGATGACGTACCACTACTTTGCTTCGTTGAAATGGATGTCAAGGGTGCGATGCCGAGGGTAATTCGGATACTTCTTAATGCCGATATCGATACCCCAAGAAGTGAGATTCAGCACGTCTATCTAAGAGGGGCAGCTACGCTGCGCCAGGATCTAATCAAGTGAGCACTAGAACCGCTTCGCCAGTCAAAATAGTTGGAACTGGTTTGATTGGCACCTCAATTGGGCTAGCGCTATCTAGCAAAGGCGTTGAGGTTTTATTGGATGATGCCTCTCCGGCTGCAGTCAGCCTAGCGGCAGATTTTGGAGCTGGAAAGAAATTCCTTCCGGGCACCGAGCCAAAGCTGGTTATCGTTGCAACCCCGCCCGATGTCACCGCGGAGATAATCGCGCGTGAACTCTCCTTGCACCCGGAGGCGGTTGTGACGGATGTGGCAAGCGTCAAGGGAACTGTGCTTAGCGAATTGGAAGCAAAAGGCCTTGAGCTCTCTCGTTATGTTGGCTCACACCCGATGGCCGGGCGTGAGCAGGCTGGCACGTTGGCAGGTCGGAGTGATATTTTTATTGGTCGACCCTGGGTTATTACCCCAAGCCCAGTTTCATCGGCTGAAGCGATTCGCGCCATCGAAGCCTTGGCGCTGGATTTAGAGGCAACGGTTATTTCGATGGACCCGAGCGAGCACGATAGGGCCGTGGCACTTGTTTCACACACCCCACAACTAATCTCCTCCTTGCTCGCTGCCAGGTTGGCCGAATCCGATTTGGCAGATGTATCTTTGGCTGGTCAGGGGCTTAGGGATACGACCCGAATTGCTGCATCGGATCCAAAGCTTTGGATACAAATTCTTTCCGCCAATGGTGCCCAGGTGAGCAAGATTCTCTCGGAACTAAAGATCGATCTGGAGCTAACAATTTCTGCCCTAGAAAATGTTTCCCAAAGCGGATCGCTTGCAACTATCGGCAAAGTTTTAGAAAAGGGAAACCTAGGGGTTTCTCGCATTCCAGGAAAGCACGGTGCCAGAGCCACCAAGTATTCCAAGATCACCGTGATGATTGACGATAAGCCGGGGGAGCTAGCGAGGTTACTTACCGAGGTTGGAGAAATCGGAGTGAACCTTGAAGACCTCACCCTGGAGCATGCCACCGGAGCCCAGGTTGGATTGCCAGAATTGTTCGTTTTGCCTTCAGTAGAAGATGAGCTAACCGCCGCGCTTATAGAGCGTGGCTGGAAGATAGTCGGATGAGTGAGATCTTGGTCGCGGTTGATGGGCCTGCCGGATCGGGTAAGTCAAGCGTTTCCAAGCAGGCCGCTAAGGATTTAGATTTTGGTTATTTGGATACCGGGGCAAGCTATCGGGCACTTACCTTATTTGCCATCAGAAGCGGTTGGCAGCTCGAAGAAGTTGGGGAGCAGAACCTGGCCGAAGAATTTGAATACCAAATCTCGACTGACCCTAGTAATTACTGGGTCAAGGTAAATGGCGAGGATGTCACAAACGAAATTAGGCTCTCCGAGGTTGAGCTCAATGTTTCAAAGGTTGCCTCGCAGCCTAAAGTTAGAAGCTTTATGCGAGAGCAAACCAGAAGATTGGCGAGCGAGTGTCAAAAGTCTGGAATCATTGTGGAGGGGCGAGATATCACAACCGTGGTGCTTCCCGATGCCGCCACCCGGGTGCTGCTAACCGCCAGCGAAGAAGTTAGACTTGCTAGAAGAACGGTCGATTTGGCCGGTAGCGAAGCGGTTGGTGCTCGATTGAGCGAGCGAGATAAGAAAGATTCGAAAGTTGTCGACTTTCTCACCCCCGCCGAGGGAGTGAGTTTATTGGACACCACCGAACTTTCCTTCGATCAGTCGGTT
>JBJTOG010000072.1:0-9620 GCA_046074425.1 Actinomycetota bacterium | reverse complement strand
TCAATTTACTCTCCAGTTCTGAAGGTTTCTTACCGCGTTGAGGCAACTCGTGCCGGTGAGTTCACCAACTTTGACAAGCTGATTGTTGACGTCGAGACCAAGCCTTCGATGAAGCCAAGAGATGCGGTTGCATCAGCTGGTTCAACCCTGGTTGAGCTGTTTGGTTTAGCAAGAGAGCTAAACGAAGCTGCCGAGGGAATTGAGATTGGTCCAGCTCCGGTTGAGGCAACGCTTTCTCCAGAGCTAGCTTTGCCAATTGAAGAGCTTGACCTAACCGTTCGCTCTTATAACTGCCTAAAGCGCGAGGGAATCAACACCGTAAGTGAGCTAATTGCCCTAACCGAAGAGCAGCTAATGAACATTCGCAACTTCGGCTCAAAGTCGGTTGATGAGGTTCGCGACAAGTTGGTTTCCATGGGCCTTAGCTTTAAGCAATCAGCTCCAGGATTTGACGCTGCTTACTTCAGCTCGAGCTATGACGAGGATGATCAAGCCTAAAGGCTCGATCTGGAAACACTAGAGGAGAAACAAAATGCCTACCCCAACCAAGGGCCCACGTCTCGGTGGCGGACCAGCCCATGAGCGCATGCTGCTTAACAACATGGCTCGTTCGCTGTTTCTAAACAAGTCCATCACCACAACCGAGACCAAGGCAAAGCGCCTTCGTCCAGTTGCCGAGAGACTAGTTAGTTTCGCAAAGCGTGGTGACCTACACTCCCGTCGTCGTGTCATGCAGTCAATTCCTGACAAGAGCGTGGTTCACGAGCTATTCGCCATCATCGCCCCCCAGGTGCAGGAACGTGCCGGCGGATACACCCGAATCACCAAGCTAGGTTTCCGCAAGGGTGACAACGCCCCGATGGCAGTTATCGAATTAGTGCTCGACCCAGTCGTTCCTAAAAAGATGAATAAGAAGCCAAAGCTTGAAAACGCTGTCAAGGCAACCGCAAAGGTTGAGGCTCCAGCTGAAGAAGTAATTGAAACCGAAGAGGTTGTTGCCGAAGCTCCGGTTGCAGAGGTCGTTGCCGAGGCTCCAGTAGCGGAGGCACCTGCTGAGGTTGTTGCCGAAGCTTCAGAAGCTGAAGAAGTTCCAGCAGCTGAAGAAGCTGCTGCATCTGAAGAAGCACCTGCTGCCGAGGCTCCGGCTGAGGAAGCTCCTGCAGCTGAAGAAGAGAGCAAGTAAGAATTCAAATGATTGAACCCGTTGACCTTCTGGTCGACGGGTTCTCTCGTTACCGGATAAACCTCGGATACGACGGAACCGATTTCTCCGGCTTCGTTAAGCAACCAGGGCTGCGCACGGTCCAAGCCGAATTGCTTTCCGCTCTAGAGAAAATCTTTGGCAAGGATGCTGGGGATTTTGGAATGCGGGTAGCTGGTCGGACCGATGCCGGAGTCCACGCTGAAATCCAAGTTTGCCACATTGATCTTTCAGCTTCTCAGCTCACGCGAATCGGTCGCAATAAAGACATAGCCGGGAGGCTTAACTCGATGCTTCCTATGGATGTTCGGGTTTACAGCTTTGAACTGGCCCCGGAGGGTTTTGATGCCCGGCACTCGGCAAGTTTTCGGCGCTACCGTTATCGGATTGCAGACTCGAAAAGCCACTTCACCCCACTTCAATCCCGGTATCTGCTTCAACTGAAATTCGAGCTTTCTGTTTCACCTATGAAGCGCGCCGCCAAGGTTTTTATTGGGTTGCACGATTTTGCGGCTTTTTGTAAGCCAAGGGAGGGTGCCACCACAATCCGGAATCTCAAGCGGCTCTCCGTAACCCGAAACCCCGAGGGGATAATCGAGATCGAATTAGAGGCGGATGCCTTTTGTCACAACATGGTTCGCTCCATGGTCGGAGCTCTTGTAGCGGTTGGGTCGGGGAAAGCCGAGGTTTCCGATGTTGCCGCGAGATTGCAATCGGCCTCAAGAGCGGGCTCATATAAGGTGGTTGGCCCGGAAGGCTTAGCCCTGATCGAAGTGGGCTACCCAAAGGATTCCCTATTAGCCGCCCAGGCCAAGAAGGCAAGAAATACGCGCTCTGCAGCGGAAATTAGGGTTTGACCAAGGCCCTTTCTAGGGTCTAAACTGGTACTTTGTTGCGGGCCTTAGGGCTTATGCAAAGTGAATCCGGGTGAAAGCCCTTGGAAACATGAAATCGACTAAGAAAAAGTAAGGCAAATTAGCGTGCGTACGTATTCTCCGAAGGCTCACGAGCTGGAAAACAACTGGCTAGTGATTGACGCCACCGATGTAGTGCTGGGACGATTGGCAACCCACGCAGCCGCTTTGCTGCGCGGAAAGCACAAGCCAACCTTTGCTCCTCACTTGGACAACGGTGATTTCGTAATCATCATCAACGCTGACAAGGTTGCTCTAACCGGTGCCAAGCTATTGCAGAAGAAGGCATACCGTCACTCTGGTTACCCAGGTGGTTTGACCGCAACCAGTTACTCCGAGTTGCTTGAGAAGGATCCAGAGAAGGCTGTTGAAAAAGCCATTCGCGGAATGATTCCAAAGAACTCTCTTGGCCGCGCACAGCTCGCAAAGCTCAAGGTTTACCGTGGAGCAGAGCACCCACACGCAGCTCAGAAGCCAACCCAATTCGTAATCGACCAGGTCGCCCAGTAATAACTGGCGCAAAAGAAAACAAAGAGGAATATCTTGCCTAAGAAAGAAACCGAAGCAGAAGTTTCTAGCTACTCGACCGAAACTCCTGCCGAAGCTGTCAAGAGCGAAGCCAAGAAGGCTCGCGGTCCACTCACTGTTCCAGGTGCGGGACTTGGTCGTCGCAAGGAAGCCATTGCGCGTGTTCGCATGGTTCCAGGAACGGGTCAGATCAAAGTAAACGGCAGAACCCTCGAAGACTACTTCCCAAACAAATTGCACCAGCAGTTAATCCAAGACCCTTTCAAGGTTTTGGAACTCTCTGGTAGCTACGACGTTGTTGCTCGCATTACTGGAGGTGGAGTTGCTGGCCAGGCTGGCGCCCTTCGCCTCGGAATCTCCCGTGCCCTCAACGAAATCGATCGCGATAACAACCGCGCAAGCTTGAAGAAGAGCGGTTTCCTTTCTCGCGATGCTCGTATCAAAGAGCGTAAGAAGGCTGGACTTAAGAAGGCTCGAAAGGCTTCGCAGTTCTCTAAGCGTTAATCCCTTTCGGATTTCGCTAACCTTTTCATTATGGCTCGCCTATTCGGCACCGACGGCGTGAGAGGTCTCGCAAATCGAGACATCACTGCCGAATCCGCTTTGCGATTGGCACAGGCCGCTGCAATTGTTTTAGGGCAAGAGGGCAGAATCCAAGGTAAGAAACCAGTTGCGGTGATTGGCCGGGATCCAAGAATCTCAGGTGAATTTTTAGCTTCTGCAATTTCTGCTGGGTTAGCTAGTAGCGGTGTTGATGTTTTTGACGCTGGCGTTTTGCCCACTCCAGCAACTGCTTTTTTGACAGCTGACCTAGATGCAGACTTTGGGGTGATGATTTCCGCCTCGCACAACCCAGCTCCCGATAACGGAATTAAGTTCTTCTCACGTGGTGGACACAAGCTGCCGGATGATGTTGAAGACAAGATTGAAATCGCAATGACTCAGATGCCGCTAACCCCAGTTGGCGGAGAGATTGGTCACGTGCAACGTTTTGCCGATGCCGAAGATCGATACCTGGTTCACTTACTCGGCACCCTTCCCAATTCTCTAAATGGCATCAAAGTGGTGCTGGATTGCGCCAATGGAGCAGCTTCGGCAGTTTCCCCGCAGGCCTTCAAAGACGCTGGTGCTGAGGTTGTTGTTATCGGTAATGACCCCGATGGTCACAACATCAATCTTGGATGCGGTTCGACTCACCTAAGTGCTTTGCAATCTGCGGTTATCGAGAACAAAGCAGCTCTGGGAATTGCTCACGATGGTGATGCTGACCGAACTTTGGCCGTTGATCACACCGGAGCAATTGTCGATGGTGATCAGATTATGGCAATTTTGGCAACCGCCGCAAAAGCCCGAGGGGATTTGGCTCGAAATACCTTGGTGGCAACTGTCATGAGCAATCTAGGTTTGAGAATTGCCATGCAGCAATCTGGCATTGAAATGATTGAAACCAAAGTTGGCGACCGATATGTTCTGGAAGAAATTCGAGATGGTGGTTACACCCTCGGTGGCGAACAATCCGGACACCTAATTTTTTCTCGCTTCGCTACCACCGGCGACGGAATCTTAACCGGTTTGCAATTGGCGGCTCAGGTCGCTGCCACTGGAAAGAGTCTTCGGGAACTTGCGTCCATCATGAAGGTTTATCCGCAGGTTCTGATCAACATCCCGGGCGTTGATAAATCAAGAGTTGAAACCGACTCCGAATTACAGAAGATTGTTGCAGAGGCCGAAGCTGATCTTGGCGCAAACGGCCGAGTATTACTTAGAGCATCGGGAACTGAACCGCTGGTTCGAGTGATGGTGGAGGCTTTAGAGGCAGGTGCTGCACAAAGTTGGGCCGAGCGTATTGCTCGGGTAGTTGAAAAGCAACTAAAGCTTTCTTAGCAGCACTGACTCAACTCGGTGGGCAGCGCCCTTTTTCAAAACCAATGTCGCTCTGGAACGGGTGGGCATAATGTTCTCAGTCAGGTTTGGAAGGTTGATGGTACGCCAAATTTCGTCAGCCCGTTCCAATGCTTTTTCCAAAGGCATCTCGGCGTAGCGATGGAAGTAACTATCTGGGTTAGTAAAGGCTGACTCGCGAAGTTGATGGAATCGAGCCAAAAACCAACTTGCGATATTGTCGGTTTCAGCATCGACGTATATCTTGAAGTCAAAATAATCGCTAAGGGTAATCTCTTGATCCGCCCCAGGGGATTGCAAAACATTAAGCCCCTCAACTATCAACACATCGGGTGATCTAACCTCTACCTGCTCACCTGGAACTATGTCATAGGTGAGGTGAGAGTAAACCGGGGCGGAAACCTCTTCCTTTCCGCTTTTGATGTCGGCGACAAACTTCAAAAGTGCTAGGCGATCATAGGACTCCGGGAAACCCTTTCGGTTCATTAATCCGCGCTTTTCCAATTCCGCGTTTGGGTAAAGAAAACCATCGGTAGTGACCAGCTCAACTTTCGGAGTTCCCTCCCAGCGCGAGAGTAATTCTTTCAGCAGACGGGAAATCGTGGATTTGCCAACAGCCACCGAACCAGCGATACCGATTACGAACGGAACTCTTTTTGCCCGCTCACCAAGGAAGCTGCTGGTGGCACGGTGCAGCCCGCCAAATTCGGAAACGTAGATATTTAGGAACCGACTTAGCGGAAGGTATACCTCTCTAACCTCATCCAAATCTAGAAAGTCACCCAGCCCACGAATTTGCCCGATTTCGGCTTCGGTTAGTGGCAAATCGGTGGCCTTGCCAAGAGCTGCCCAGTCAGAGCGCAGAATTTCAATGAATGGGGTTAGGCCAGGGGATTCAGCCTCGCTTTGAGCGCTCACAAGCAATCATTCTGCCGTAAATTAGAGGGGTGTGCGGAATCGTGGGCTACGTTGGCCCGAAATCAACTCAGGATGTACTGCTAGGCGGGCTACGACGCTTGGAGTATCGAGGTTACGATTCGGCTGGAATTTCAGTAATCGGACCAAAAAGTGGTCTGGCAACAAGAAAAAAAGCAGGCAAGCTTGACAACCTAATTGCCGATATCGAGAGCCACCCACTTGAGGATTCCCACATCGGAATTGGTCACACTCGTTGGGCGACCCACGGTGCCCCAACCGACCAGAATGCACACCCGCACCTCGGGGGTCCTTCAAGCAAGCTGGCACTGATTCATAACGGAATCATTGAAAACTTCTCCGAGCTCAAAGATGAGCTTCTGGCAGCCGGAACCAAGTTCAATTCCGAAACTGACAGCGAGGTGGCCGCTCACCTAATAGCTGCCGAATACGAAAGCGGCAAGGACCTCATAAAGGCCTTCGCGAAAGTGGTAAATCGCCTCCATGGCGCCTTCACAATTTTGGTAATTCATGAAGATTTCCCAGATCTGATTCTGGCTGCTCGTAGAAATGCCCCGTTGGTTGTTGGCTTGGGGCAGGGTGAAAACTTCCTTGGCTCGGACGTAGCAGCATTTGTAGATCACACTCGCAAAGCAATCTCCGTTGGACAGGATCAAATTGTGATTTTGCGACCAGACGGAGTCGAAGTTCAAAGTTTTGACGGACAAAAGGTTAATCCGCAAAGTTTCGATATTGACTGGGATGCATCACAGGCATCAAAGGGTGGTTGGCCATCCTTTATGGCAAAGGAAATTGCTGATCAGCCGCAGGCGGTAGCCGACACCCTAATGGGACGACTTAGCTCGGAAGGAAAGGTATCACTTCGGGAAATTGATGGCCTCGGGGGAGTGAAGTTAGCCTCTATTTCTCGAATTATTGTTGTGGCTTGTGGCACAGCAAGCTACGCCGGCGAAGTGGCTAAATATGCAATCGAGAAATTTGCCAAGATCCCGGTGAGCGTGGAATTAGCCCACGAGTTTCGTTACCGGGATCCAGTTTTAGACTCAGAAACTCTGGTTGTTGCAATTAGCCAATCCGGCGAGACCATGGATACGTTGATGGCCACCAGATTTGCCAAAGAACAAGGTGCAAAGGTTTTGGCGATATGCAACACCCAAGGTGCAACCCTGGCGCGCGAAAGTGACGCGGTAATTTACACTCACGCCGGACCAGAAGTTGCCGTCGCATCCACAAAAGCTCTCACCGCTCAAATGACTGCGGTTTTTCTGCTGGCGCTTTTTATCGCCACAGAAAAGAAGAGCCTTTCAGAACCTGAATTACAAAGATTTGGCAAAGAACTTTTGAAGCTTCCAGCCAAAGTAACTGAGGTGCTATCTGGCCTTTTAGAGGTTGCAGCGGTTGCCAAGGCAATGAAGGATGCTCGAACAGTGCTCTTTCTTGGTCGCAACGTAGGTTTCCCGGTGGCCATGGAGGGCGCACTAAAACTCAAAGAGCTCGCTTACATTCACGCCGAAGGTTTCGCAGCCGGCGAGCTTAAGCACGGTCCCATAGCACTGATCGAGCAAGACCAGCCAGTAATTGTCATCTTGCCCTCTCCCTCTGATCCACTTCATCCCAAAGTCGTTTCTAATATTCAAGAAATCAAGGCGCGAGGAGCAAAGGTAATTGCTATCGCGGTTCGAGGTGATGGCGAGGCCAGCAAGTATGCCGAGCAGGTTTGGTTTGTTCCGGAGACCGAAGCCATCTTCTCACCAGTGCTAACCGTTATTCCATTGCAAGCTTTTGCTATGGAATTGGCCAACGCCAAAGGGCTTGATGTTGATCAGCCACGCAATCTTGCCAAATCAGTAACGGTGGAATGATGATTTTTGGAATCGGCATTGACATCGTCGAGGTCAAGCGATTCGAAGAATCGCTTGCTAAAACGCCCGAACTGAAAACCCGCCTCTTCGTTGGAGAAGAGCGAAATCTAAAACCTCGTTCCTTGGCAGCTCGTTTTGCTGCCAAGGAAGCACTAATGAAAGCTGTTGGCGAGGCTAAGGGTCTGTCATTTCAAGAAGTTGAAATAGTCAATGATAAAAATGGCAAGCCCAGCTTTGACATCTCAAAGGAAACTAAGAAAACAATTGAGTTGAAAAACATTTCTTCACTTCACCTTTCGCTAAGTCATGATGGCGACTATGCGATTGCCTACGTAATTGCTGAGTGTGCCTAATGCGCAGATTAGAAATCAATCTTTCTGCAATATCAGAAAACTACGCCACCTTGAAGTCAGTTACCGGTGTTGCGGTTATGGCGATAGTAAAAGCAAACGCTTTTGGTCACGGAATGATTGAGGTTGCCAAAGCACTTGAGGGAGCCAAGGTTGATGTTTTGGGAGTAGCCGATATCGACGAGGCATTGGAGCTCAGAGAAGCTAGCGTGCATAGCCGAATCTTTTGCTGGCTCCACGGGCAAAACAGTAATTTCCTAGAAGCGCTGAGGCAGAACATAGAAATTGGTCTTTCAACAACTTCTGCTCTAGAGAAAGTTGCAGCCGCCGCAAAGGCCACCGGGAAAAAGGCTTCGGTTCACCTCAAGATAGATACCGGGCTGGGAAGAAGCGGTGCTTCAATTGCGGATTGGCCAGAGCTGGTTATCAAAGCTAAAGAGCTCTCCGACGCCGGATTGATTTCAATAGACGGCGTCTTTAGCCACCTTTCCGGCACCTCGGAGGCAGAGGACAGAGAGCAAGTTAGGGAATTTGATCGGGCAATCGAATCAGCTAAAGAATTAGGAGTTGTGTTTCCCATTCGGCACATTGCGGCATCCTTGGCAGCTCTAAGCTACCCATTCGCCCGATACGAAATGGTCCGAGTTGGTCTAGCACTATACGGATTGGATCCAAGCCCCACCGTCTTGGCAAAAGATGCTGGGCTTCGCCCGGCTATGCGAGCCGTTTCTGAAGTTGTGCAGCTCAAGCAGGTTCCGGCTGGACACGGCGTTAGCTATGGCTATGTTTACAAAACCTCGGCCCCAACAACTCTCGCTTTGGTGCCATTTGGCTATGCCGAAGGTCTTCCTCGTTTGGCAACCGGAAAGGCCGAAGTATTGCTTCGTGGCAAGAGATACAAAATCCTTGCCCGGATAGCGATGGATCAGTTCATTTTGGATGTTGGCCATGACCAAATTGAGGTAGGCGACGAAGTCGTAATTATTGGTGACGGTTCTAAAGGCGAGCCAACAGCGGAAGAGCTGGGTTTAGCAGCTCAAACCATCAACTACGAAATTGTAACGAGAATGGGCGGTCGCGCTAAGCGGGTGTATATATGAGCGGGAAAGACTCATTAGAACTGAGCGTCCCGGCCGAAGATCAAATGCACGAGTTCGGCGTTGCGCTCGGGAAAATTTTGAAGCCTGGAGATTTAGTTTCGCTCAACGGACCTCTGGGAGCCGGAAAGACCACTTTGACTAGAGGAATCGGTGAAGGTGTTGGCGCCAGAGGCAACATTTCTTCTCCAACATTTTTGATTGCCCGCACCCACGAGACCAATTCCGGTACTCCCTTTATTCACATCGATGCCTATCGATTGGGTGGGGCGGCCGAGCTGGATGATTTGGATATTGACTTCGCCAATTCAATAAGCGTCATTGAGTGGGGAAGAGGCTTCACTGACGGTCTGGTCGAATCACAACTAGAAATTGATATCGACAGAACCATGGAAAACGATGAGCGAATAGTAAAACTTAACGCAATAGGCGACCGAGCCAAAGAAATAGTTTCCGAGCTAGGAATCGATAATGACTAGACTCATGCTCGCCATTGACACTTCCCAGGGAACCGGCGTCGCTCTGCTCCAAGATGGCAAGGTTATTGCTGAGCGCTACGAAGCTGACACCATGCATCATGCAGAGCGCATCGGAACATTAATAAGTGAAGTTCTGAATCATGTTGCGCAGATCGGAGGAGCCGTTGCCACGGTTGCGGTTGGAATTGGTCCAGCACCATTTACCGGTTTGAGGGTCGGGATCGCAGCAGCCAAAATGTTTGCCGAAGGATCGCGGGCAAGGCTGATATCTGTGAGCTCACTTGATGCCATTGCTTTCGGCCTAGATCTTGAGCGACCGACTCTAGTTGTGACAGACGCCAGGCGCGGCGA
>JBJTOG010000071.1:0-15023 GCA_046074425.1 Actinomycetota bacterium | reverse complement strand
CCTCCGAGCAGCTTTGGAGCGAGGTAAATGTGAAATTCATCAACTAGCTCGAGTTGAATGAATCGACTTGCAATGGTTGGGCCGCCTTCGACTAGCAAGTGCTTAACACCGCGCGAGTGTAATTCGCTGAGGGCTCCGTGAATCGATTGGGTCTTAAGTTGAATAGTTTCAGCAGCCTCATTGAATACCCGGAGGTCTCGAGAAAGTTCGCGCTCACCCAAAATAACCCTCAGCGGTTGGTGTTCAAAAAGCGATCCATTAATTTTTCGAGCGGTGAGTTCCGGATTATCAATTTCGCAAGTTCCAGTTCCCACCAGAATGGCATCAACGTTACTTCTTAGTAAGTGAGCGTCATTCCTTGACTGCTCACCACTAATCCATTTACTACTTCCATCATCAGCCGCCGCTCTGCCATCGAGTGAGCTTGCCCACTTCAGCGTCACAAACGGCCGATTGGAGCTAGCAAAAGTTAACCAAACTCGGTTTTGTCTATCGGCTTTTTCTTTTAGTAATCCTTCAATTACCTCAATGCCATTTTCGCGAAGTGTTTTAGCGCCACCACCAGAGAGCTCTCCTGGATCACTCGATGCAAAAACCACTTTCTTGATTCCGGCATCGATCAGCGCCTGGGAACATGGACCAGTTCGACCGGTGTGATTGCAGGGCTCTAATGTAACTACAGCAGTCGAACCCATCGGAATCGATCCGTGTATTTGCCTCACTTGGTTTAGAGCTTCAATTTCGGCGTGGGGGGTTCCGGCACCTTTGTGATAGCCCTCGCCAAGGACCTCTCCAGAGTCGGAGAGTATGAGGGCACCAACTTGTGGGTTAACACCAAAGGCTGGTCCAATAAGGGCCAGCTCCAAGGCGCGATTCATCGCCTCTTCGATGGTGAATTTCGCCATCAACCCAACCTTCCGTAGTCACTTACGTAGATCGGGGCGCGAAGTAGCAAAACCAGGGCTGATTTTGGTTGGCAAAAAGCCAAATCAGCCCTAAGTTCTTCTCCCATCCGGACTTTAACCGTCGGCTCTGGAATTTCACCAAATCAACCGAAACCGAGCTTTTAGCTTGGATTCGGGTCGCGGGCTATACCGCCGGCTCAGATTTTCACTGACCCCGAAGAACGCTTCTCTATCCTTACAGAAAACCGCTTGGGCGGGGAGATTATTTCCCGGTTGCCAGCTATTTCCTAGGAAGGAAGCCGATTCGGTCGTAAACCTGCTTTAGGGTATTTTCGGCCAGTTCGCTGGCACGCTCGGCCCCTTTGGCTAGTAGGGTATCCAGCTCACCACTATCTTGAAGTAATTCTTTGGCCCGATCACGAATTGGTTCAAGAATCGATAGCACCGCGTCGGCAACTTCGCTCTTGAGATCGCCATAGCCCTTACCTGTTAGTGAGCCAGATATTTCCTCGATGGATCGGCCGGTCACTGCGGAGTAAATTCCAAGCAGGTTTGAAACACCTGGCTTTTTATCCGGGTCAAATCTAATTTCGCCATCCAAGTCAGTCACAGCTGAGCGAATCTTCTTGGCAGTGATGTCCGAGTCATCCATCAAGTTGATGGTTCCCTTGGGATCATTGGATTTAGACATCTTGGCGGTGGGGGTCTGAAGGTCGTAAATCTTGGCAGTCTCTTTCAGAATGTGAGCTTCCGGAACAGTAAAAGTCTCCCCAAAACGTGAATTGAATCGAAGCGCCAAGTCGCGAGTGAGCTCAAGGTGCTGCCTCTGGTCTTCACCAACTGGAACTTTCTTGGGCTGATATAAAAGTATGTCGGCAGCTTGCAGGATTGGGTAGGTGAATAAACCAACCGAAGCGCTATCGGATCCAGCCTTTTGTGATTTGTCTTTGAACTGAGTCATTCGAGAGGCTTCACCCATACCCGTGATGCAGTTGAGCACCCAGGCCAATTCAGCGTGAGCTGGAACGTGAGATTGAACAAAAAGGGCCGATTTCTCAGGGTTGATTCCAGCGGCTAAATATTGGGCAGCGGTGCGGCGAGTATTCTCTCTAAGCAGCTTTGGATCCTGCGGAACGGTGATGGCGTGCAGATCAACAATTATGTAATAGGCCTGGTACTCATCCTGCATCTTCACCCAGTTGGTTAGAGCACCGAGATAGTTTCCAAGGTGAAGAGAGTCAGCCGAGGGCTGCATGCCGCTAAGAAGATTTGCTTTGCTCACTCTAGATAGAGTATCGGACGCTAACCGGGGAGTGGTCGCTCCAGCGCGAGTCGTAGCTAGCCGCCCGATGCACTCGGTAATCTGAAGCCCTTTTGGCCAAAGCGGGAGTGGCAAGCTGGTAGTCAATTCTCCAACCGGTATCGGTATCAAAGGCTTTGCCGCGAAATGACCACCAGGTGTATGGGCCAGGTGTGTCTGGGTGGGAGTCTCGACCGATGTCTCGCCAACCCTGCTTTTTCATGAACTCGTCGAAATAGGCACGCTCTTGGGGAAGGAATCCAGCATTCTTCAAATTCCCCCTCCAGTTCTTGATATCCAACTCAGTGTGACCAACGTTGAGATCTCCCAAAACCAAAACCAGCTCTTCGGTCTTAATCAACTTCGCCATTCGGCTTTTCATGCTTTCCAGAAACTTGTATTTTTCTACCTGTTTAGGGGTGTCAACTTCTCCGGAGTGAACGTAGCAACTAATTACTCGAATTTGCTTACTACCAATTTGGAAGACTCCCTCAAGCCACCTTCCAGCCGAGTCAAATTCCTTGAGACCGAGTTTGGTGGATGTTGATATAAAGGGAATTTTACTAACCAGTGCGACGCCGGCGCGTCCCTTGGCGGATGCCTCATCGTGAGCGATGTGCCAAAGGCCACCATCTTTTGCGAGGCCTCCATGCTCGGCAAACAAAGCCTCAAGATCCTCATCGCTTGCTCTTACTTCTTGAAGCGCCAGGATTTGAGCGTTTGAGGTTTTTAGCCAATCTCCCATGCCGTTTCGAAAGGCAGCTCGCACGCCATTGACGTTAATGCTGACAATTTCGATTGGTTCTTTGGGCACTAGCTAATCACCAAAATTTTGTTGCCCTAGTTATTCTTAGGACTTGCCCTTTAGGATTGCCTGCTTAACTTCGGCAATAGCCTTTGTCACCTGAATGCCTCGGGGGCAAGCTTCGGTGCAGTTAAAAGTTGTTCGGCAGCGCCAGACACCTTCTTTATCGTTGAGGATTTCGAGTCTGAGCTCGGAGCCCTCGTCGCGGGAATCGAAGATGAAGCGGTGGGCATTTACGATGGCGGCTGGGCCGAAGTATTGACCATCGGTCCAGAAAACCGGGCAGGACGTAGTGCAGGCAGCACACAAAATGCACTTGGTGGTGTCATCAAATCTTTCCCGATCTTCGGGGGACTGGATGCGCTCTTTTTCTGGCTTGTCAGATGCGATCAAGAATGGGTTGATGTCACGGTAGGCCTTATAGAAAGGCTCCATGTTGACAATCAGATCTTTCTCAACCGGAAGACCCTTGATTGGTTCAACGTAAATTGGCTGAGTAATGTCTAGGTCTTTGATTAGGGTCTTGCAGGCCAAACGGTTTCGCCCATTGATTCGCATCGCATCCGATCCACATACTCCGTGTGCGCAAGATCTACGGAAAGTTAGCGAGCCGTCAATTTCCCATTTGATTTTGTGAAGTGCATCTAGCACGCGGTCAGTTCCGAATACCTGAACGTCGTAGTCCACCCACTTAGGTTCCTGATCAACTTCCGGATCAAATCTTCGGACCATCATGGTGACGGTGAAGGAAGGAACTTCGGCGATTTCTTTAGTGCTTTCAACCATTAGTACTTGCGCTCCATCGGCTGGTAGTTAGTGATGACGACTGGCTTCCAGTCAACTTTAATTTCGTCTGATTTGTATGCCATGGAGTGAACCATGAATTGCTCATCATTTCTATCTGGGTAGTCTTCGCGGAAGTGACCACCGCGGCTTTCGCGACGCTCTCTCGCTGTAACAACCAACACCTCAGCCAGATCAAGCAAGAAGCCAAGCTCGATTGCTTCTAGTAAGTCGGTGTTAAATCTCTTTCCTCGGTCCTGGACCTGAATGTTTTGGTATCGAGTGCGGAGTTCTGAGATTTTGGCCAGCGCTTCATTCAGGGATTCCTCAGTTCGATACACCTGGGCGTTTTTATCCATGGTGTCCTGAAGCTCCTTGCGAAGCACAGCAATCTTTTCATCGCCTCTGGCATTGCGGGCAACTTCCAAAAGTTTTTCAACTTCTTCGGTGGCATTGTCTGGAACTGACACAAAGTCAGCATCCTTCGCATACTCCACTGCGTAAATTCCAGCCCTCTTACCGAACACGTTGATGTCTAACAGTGAGTTGGTTCCTAAACGGTTAGCTCCGTGAACCGAAACGCAGGCACACTCTCCTGCTGCGTATAGGCCTGGAACGACAGTGTCGTTATCGCTCAACACCTCTGCTTTGATGTTGGTCGGGATACCACCCATGGCGTAGTGAGCGGTTGGGAAAACCGGAACCGGTTCGG
The DNA here is from genome assembly GCA_046074425.1 of Actinomycetota bacterium. GTDB lineage: Bacteria > Actinomycetota > Actinomycetes > Actinomycetales > Microbacteriaceae > Rhodoluna. Next base: position 10,518 of record JBJTOG010000071.1, on the reverse strand, counting down.
TGTAGGGCTCAACGCCAAGGTAGGTTCTCGCAAACTCGGTGATGTCCGGCAACTTGGCATCGATTACCTCTGGTGGCAGGTGAGTCAGATCCAGCAAAACATAGTCTTTGTGTGGACCGGCGCCTCTTCCTTCGCGAACCTCATTAGCCATCGCTCTAGCTACCATGTCTCTTGGCGCAAGGTCTTTAATGGTTGGCGCATACCGCTCCATGAATCGCTCACCCGATGCATTGCGCAAAATGCCACCTTCGCCTCGAGCGGCTTCGGAAAGCAAAATACCTAATCCAGCAAGGCCGGTTGGGTGGAATTGGTAAAACTCCATGTCCTCCAGCGGCAAGCCCTTGCGGTAAATAATTCCTACTCCATCACCGGTGAGGGTGTGAGCATTCGAGGTGGTCTTGAAGATTTTTCCAAAGCCACCGGTTGCAAACACAATCGACTTAGCTTGGAAGACATGCAAATCACCAGTTGCTAGTTCATAGGCAACTACCGCAGCTGGGCGACCATTGTTCATCACCAGGTCTAGAACATAGAACTCGTTGTAAAACTCGATTCCGAGCTTCACGCAGTTTTGGTAAAGAGTTTGCAAGATCATGTGACCAGTTCGATCAGCTGCGTAGCAAGAGCGCCTCACCGGAGCTTTACCGTGATCTCTGGTGTGTCCACCAAAGCGGCGTTGGTCAATCTTGCCATCTGGGGTGCGGTTGAACGGAAGCCCCATGTTTTCTAGGTCAATTACCGCATCCACCGATTCCTTGGCCAAAATTTCTGCAGCGTCTTGATCAACCAGGTAGTCACCACCTTTAACCGTGTCAAAGGTGTGCCACTCCCAGCTGTCTTCTTCAACGTTGGCAAGAGCAGCCGCCATACCGCCCTGCGCTGCTCCAGTGTGAGAGCGAGTTGGGAAGAGCTTGGAGATAACAGCTGTCTTCGCGTGCGGCCCAGCCTCAATTGCGGCGCGCATACCAGCGCCACCGGCGCCAACAATGACAACGTCGAATTGATGGTGATGAGTTTGGGTTCCGTTGGAGTTTTCCGACAATTAATTAATCCTTACTTGCCTGGACAGAATGATGGAAGGAGTTCGGCCGCAGCACCAGCGGGGCAAGGGTCAAAAGTGAAGATAACCAAAGTTCCCAAAATAACCAATGCAGTACAAACCCCCCAGAGGGAGTAAACCAAAGTTTTGCGAATTCCTTCGCGATCGGTGTAGTCGTTCACAATGGTTCTCATTCCATTGGTGCCATGGATCAGAGCTAGCCAAAGCATCGCGAGATCCCAGACCTGCCAAAACGGAGAGGCCCATTTTCCAGCAACGAAAGCGAAGTCAATTGCCTTGATTCCACCATCTGGAACTACCAAGTTGGCGATTAGGTGAACAAAGATTAAGACAATTAGCAGTGCACCACTGACGCGCATGTAAACCCAACCGTACTTTTCCAAGTTGGCACCTTTGCGAGATCTTGGCGAATTAGGAGTTTCGATTACGACTGACATTTCTCTCCTAGTGTGCGAAGACGTTCATTAGGTGACGAGGGGCAAAGGCGGCGAATACAACAAAAGCAATGACGACCACAATCCAGAACATCAGATTCTGGTACTTGGCTCCCTTGCTCCAGAAGTCAATTAGGATGACTCGAATGCCATTGAGGGCGTGGTACAAAATCGCTGCCACCAGTCCGAGTTCAGCAAGACCAATAATTGGGGTCTTGTAGGTGGTGATGACCGCGTTGTAGGCCTCGGGGCTTAGTCGAACCAGCGCGGTATCGAGCACGTGGACCAAAAGAAAGAAAAAGATTGCAACACCGGTAATGCGGTGCAGAACCCAGGACCACATACCGACTTTTCCGCGGTATAAAGTGCCTGCAGGCATTGTTGGCACGAAGACCCCTCCTTGGGAATTTATGGCTGTAATAAGAAGTCTAACCCCGAATTTATTGGGCTGTAGCCTCATTGCAAGACACCAGCTAGGGTTTTTACTGTTATGGCAAATCCAAGAACCCCTAAAGACCGTTTTCACGCGGTAATTCCTGCCGGTGGAGTGGGGAGCAGACTTTGGCCGCTCTCGAGGGCTTCGGCTCCAAAGTTTTTGCATGATTTAACCGGCTCAGGACAAACCTTGCTTCAAGACACCTGGGATCGCGTGACGCCGTTGGCAACTGAGGCAAGAACCATGGTGGTTACCGGCATAGCCCACGAGCAGGCCGTTAAAGAACAGCTTGCGAATTTGCCGACGAACAACCTGGTGCTTGAAATTTCACCCAAGGATTCCACTGCGGCTATCGCCCTGGCAGCTGCAATTCTGGCAAGAAGAGAACCAGATGTGATCATTGGCTCTTTTGCCGCCGATCATGTCATTACCGATTCAGCTGCCTTTCAAAAAGCGGTCGAAGAGGCAATCGCGGTTGCCGCCACCGACCAGATTGTTGTGATTGGAATTGAACCAACCGAACCCTCGGTTGGCTTTGGTTACATCAAAACCGGCGAGGAGCTGGAAATATCAGCCGCTCCCTCAGCACGCAAGGTTGTGAAGTTTGTCGAAAAGCCGAAGATAGAACGCGCTCGCAAGTATTACCGCTCGGGGAAGTATTTGTGGAATGCCGGAATGTTTATTGCGCCCGCATCACTTCTTCTAAAGCAGCTCAAAAAGTCGGAACCGCAACTTCACGCTGCAATTTTGGAATTGGCAGCTGCTTGGGATACCGCCAAGCGGCAAGCCACCATTAAGCAAATTTGGCCAAGTCTGAAAAAAGTTGCAATCGATTATTCGATTGCCGAACCGGCAGCCTCAGCCGGTTTGGTTTCGGTTATTCCAGCATCTTTCAGTTGGCACGATGTTGGAGACTTTGCTGCCATCGCCGAGCTGCAATCGCAAGGCAGAAAAAATAATCTTGCAGTGCTTGGCTCGGCAAGGGTACTGGCGGATTCGGCAAGTGGAATTTTAGTTAGCGACACCGAAAGAATGGTTGCGATCATCGGGCTGGAGGACATAATCGTTGTCGACACCCCAGATGCTCTTTTGGTCACCAATAAGGAAAATGCGCAAAAGGTTAAAGCTTTGGTTGATTCTTTAAAGGCAACCGGTCACAACGAAATTCTCTAAATCCAGCCAGGAATTGTATCGAACAGGTAAACACTTGGCTTCCGGAGGCTTTGGCCTGCTTTGGCAAGTTAGGCTTGTGCTATCGAGCGATTGGTGATGGACACTAATCGCCCCCAAATAGGAGGAAACTAAGTGAAGCTATTTTCACGCTCAAGTGCCGTTTCGGCACTTTCGCTAGCTGCCATCTCGGCACTAGTTCTGTCCGGTTGTGCTGCAGCTCCAGTAGAGACCGCAGAACCAACCGAGTCAGCTGCACCAACTGTCGATTTTCTAGCCTGCGCAGTTTCTGACGAAGGTAGCTGGAACGACAAGTCCTTCAACGAAGCTGTTTACGATGGCCTAAAGCGCGCCGAGAGCGAGCTTGGTGTTCAGATCAAGGCAGCTGAGTCAAACAGCCCTGACGACTTCGAGCCAAACCTACAGGTTATGGTTGACGCCGCTTGTGACATCACCTTCGGTGTTGGATTCAACTTGGTTGCTCCAATCAACAAGGTTGCCGCTGCAAACCCAACAGTTAACTTCGGTGCTGTTGATGGTTGGTCAGAAGGAAATGCAAACCTAAAGCCAATTTATTACGCGATGAACCAGTCCAGCTTCCTAGCTGGCTACCTAGCCGCTGAGTACTCAACCACCAAGGTAATTGGTACCTACGGAGGGGCACAAATTCCATCGGTTACTGACTTCATGAGCGGTTACTACTACGGTGCACAGCAGTGGGCCAAGGACACCGGCAAGAGCATCAAGGTTCTAGGTTGGAACCCAAAGACCGAGAAGGGTGACTTCACCGGTAACTTTGCACCTAACAGCCCAGAGTCCAAGACCATTTCTCTTGCTCAGCTAAACGCTAAAGCTGACGTTATCTTCCCAGTTGGTGGAGACCAGTTCTCTGCCGTTGCAACTGCAATCGAAGAAGTTAACCCAGACGCAGTAATGATCGGTGTTGACAAGGACATTGCCTTGACCAACGAAGCTGTTGCTAAGTACGTTCTAACCTCAGCTGAGAAGAGAATGGCTAACGCTGTTTTCGACATCATCTCTGAGCTAGTTGCCGGTGGCGCATTCGTCGGTGGTGACGAGGGAAGTTACCTTGGAACACTTGCTAACGGTGGAACCGGACTATCACCACTATATGACTTCGACTCGAAGATTAGCCAGGAGGTCAAGGACCGCCTTGCTGAGCTAGAAGCCGGAATCATTGACGGTTCGATCAACCCACTTGGCTAAGTTCTAAAAAGCCAATCGCAAAGGCTGGATGCCCCTAACGGGCATCCAGCCTTTGTTTATTTGTGTCAGACTATTTATCTAAAATCCTTAGGCGCACGAAGGAGTGCCAGATGAAACTAGAGCTCAAGGGAATCACCAAAACATTTGGGACCCTGGTAGCCAACGACTCAATTGACCTGGTAGTTGAGGCAGGAGAGATTCACAGCCTGCTAGGTGAAAATGGTGCTGGTAAGTCCACTTTGATGAATGTGCTTTATGGACTTTACAAAGCCGATGCCGGTCAAATTCTGCTCGATGACAAGGCAGTGAACTTTTCTGGCCCCGGTGATGCCATGGCAGCAGGAATTGGAATGGTTCACCAGCACTTCATGCTCATTCCAGTGTTCACGGTGGCCGAAAACGTTGCCCTCGGTCACGAACCTACTAAGTCTTTGGGGAGACTGGATCTTGATGCAGCACGAAAGCTAGTTACCGAAATCTCAGATCGTTTTGGTTTCAAGGTTGACCCCGATGCGCTGATTGAAGATTTGCCGGTCGGAGCTCAGCAACGAGTCGAAATCATTAAGGCTTTGGCTCGCGATGCCAAAGTATTGGTGCTGGACGAGCCAACTGCCGTGTTGACCCCGCAGGAAACCGATGAACTCATGAGCATCATGCGCGATCTCGCTAAATCCGGAACCTCAATTGTCTTCATCACTCACAAACTTCGTGAAGTTAAAGAAGTGGCAGATCGCATTACCGTGATTCGCCAGGGAAAGGTAGTTGGTCAGGCCAAGCCTTCGGCAAGCGCTAATGAATTGGCGAGCATGATGGTTGGTCGTGAAGTTGGGTTGACCGTTGCTAAAAAAGCTGCCAAACCGGGTGAAATTGTCCTAGCTGTGAATGAGATTTCAGTTCTGGATGATCGAGATCAGCGAGCTGTTGATCAAGTTAGCTTTGAAGTCCGCTCAGGTGAAATTCTGGCAATTGCCGGAGTCCAAGGTAACGGTCAAACCGAATTAGCCGAGGCGATTATTGGCCTTCGGCCAATGCACGGAGAGGCTGGCTCAGTTTCCATCTCAGGCAAGAGCACTCGCGGATGGTCAGTTAGAGACATTCTGGATTTGGGAGTCGGATACGTTCCTGAGGACAGAAAGAAAGATGGTCTAGTTAGCGAGTTCTCGATTGCTGAAAACCTGATGCTAAATGGTTCCTACGGGTCTCCTTTTGCCAAAGGTCCAAACATCGATCTTGCAAGTCGAAACAAGTTGGCAACTAAGTGGATTGAGCAGTTCGATGTTCGTACCCCATCGATTCACACCCCTGCCGGCAAACTCTCTGGCGGAAACCAACAAAAGGTGGTTTTGGCTAGAGAGTTATCGCGCGAGGTGAAACTGCTTGTTGTCTCCCAACCCACCCGCGGGGTTGACGTCGGTTCGATTGAGTTTATTCACGAGAGATTGGTTCAAGAGAGAAATGAAGGAAAAGCGATTGTGCTGATCTCAACTGAGTTAGACGAGGTCACATCACTCGCTGATCGAATCGCTGTGATGTATCGAGGAAGAATTGTTGGAGTCGTAGATTCCAAAACCGATCGAGCGAAACTTGGGCAGATGATGGCAGGGTTGGTGACAGCATGAGCACAAAAGAGCCAATCCAATGGAATCAAGCCTTTAAGGAAATTGTCTCGGGAAGCCTAACTCGGACAATCCTCTCGGTCCTTTTGGGCTTTTTAGTCGGGGCCATCTTCATGGTTATCTCAAGCAAGGAGTTCTTCCAGGCAATTGGTTACTTCTTTGCAGATCCTGGTGCTACTTTCCGCGCCGCCTGGGATGTAATTGTTAATGGCTACGGAGCATTGATTAAGGGTTCGATCTATAACCCGGATGCCAAAACTTTTGAAGGTGCCATTCGCCCACTGACCGAGAGCCTTCGTTTGGCAGGACCACTTATCGCCGCTGGGTTGGGGATTGGACTTGGTTTCCGAGTCGGGCTTTTCAACATCGGTGGAACCGGTCAAATGGTTTCTGGACTTATTTGGGCAACTTTTGTTGCAACCCGAATGGAACTTCCACCGATTATTCACTTTGTCGTTGCTGTTATCGCGGCAATTATTGGGTCAACCATAATGGGTGCTTTCGTTGGTTATCTAAAGGCTAAGACCGGTGCTAACGAAGTTATCACCACCATCATGTTGAACTATGTGACCATAAATTTCTTTGCTTTCTTGCTGCTGGACAACAATTTATTGCAAGGCGCCACTGCCAGCGGGAACACCAAGTCGGATCCTGCATTTGAAACTGCGAGGCTGCCACTTCTATTCGGAGAAGGATTCTCGCTTCACTTTGGTTTTGTATTGGCACTAATTGCAGTTGTTGTTTACTGGTGGCTGATGGAGAGATCAACAGTTGGCTTTAGATTGAGGGCGGTTGGATTTAACCCCTCAGCGGCCAGGACGGCCGGCATAAAAGTTGAGGCAACTTACATTTTGGCTCTCGGTCTTTCAGCAGCTTTTGTTGGAATCGCTGCCGCAAACCAAGCGCTTTCTTCAACAGGAGGTGTCACCCCAACCTCGCACTCGGGAATCGGATTCGATGCCATTACGGTTGCGCTTTTGGGTGGTTCAACTGCTCCTGGTGTCTTGCTAGCTGGATTACTTTTTGGAGCCTTCCGAGCCGGAGGTGCCAGCATTCAGGCGGCTGGTATTTCGCCAGATGTGCTGGGGATTATTCAGGGTGCGATTGTGTTGTTTATCGCAGCACCGCCACTAGTAAGAGCAATCTTCCGACTCCCGCCTTCGCAAACAACTTCCGTCTTGGCTTCAATCAGATCCAAGCTCAGCCGTCGAGGAGCAAGCAAATGAGCGTTCAAACCCTGAATCAGGAAGTGCGAGAGTCTTGGAAAACTCCAATTGTCATGGGTGTAGTTTCCTTGGCCGTTCTCTTTTTCTTCGGCATCTTTGGAAAGCCAGAAATTGTAACATTCCAAATTTCCACCGTTAAGGAAACTTTCCAACTTCCTAACATTGATTTGATTTCAAAGCAGGTTGGAATTGTTACCGGTTTGATTCTGGTTGCGGTCGCTGGCTTTGCTTTCTACCTAGTTTCTAAAAACAGAAAAGTTTCCATCTGGTGGTCATTGCTTTTTGGTGCCTTTGCTTTGCTTGCCCTGCTGGGATGGTTGGCCGCTGAAAATGTTGTCCCGCTGGCCTTCATCCTCGGTGCAGCTCTGGTGCTCGCAACACCAATCATGCTTGGTGCAATGGCTGGTGTGATGAGTGAGCGCGTCGGAGTAGTGAACATCGCAATTGAAGGGCAGCTACTAACCGGTGCCTTCATGGCTGCAGTGGTAAGCACAATAACCGGTAATCAAATTGTTGGTTTGCTTGCGGCGATGATTACCGCAGCAGCATTCTCGGCAATCCTTGCCGTGTTCTCAGTGCGCTTTTTGGCACAGCAGATCATTGTGGGTGTTGTGCTGAATGTGTTGGCGATTGGAATTACAAACTTCTTCTTCCAGCAGTGGCTCACCGAGGATGCCTCGGCAACCAATGCTCCAGGAACCTTACCTATTATTTCGATTCCAGTTCTAAGCCAAATTCCTATTTTGGGACCGGTACTGTTTGAAAACCGAATTACGGTTTACTTAGCAATTCTGATTGTCTTGGTACTTTGGTTCGTACTTTTCAAAACCAAACTTGGTCTTCGCGCTAGGGCAGTTGGGGAGCACCCGTTGGCTGCCGACACGGTTGGAATTAATGTTGCCAGAACTCGTTTTTGGTGGGTCACCCTAGGTGGTCTATTGGCCGGTTTAGGAGGAGCAACCCTAACAATCGGAAACTCTGGAGCCTTTGGTCGCGAGATGTCTGGTGGGTTGGGATTTATCGCCCTAGCCGTTGTAATTCTTGGTCGTTGGCACCCGCTTTATGCAGCTTCGGCGGCATTACTATTTGGTTTCTCGATCATTTTGAGAATTTGGGCAAATCAGGTTAGCCCGGGAATTCCAACCAATTTCATCACCATGGTTCCCTATCTCGTGACTCTAATTGCGGTGGTTGGTTTCGTCGGTAGGTCAAGGCCGCCGGCAGACGATGGCATACCGTACGTGAAGGGCTAAAGATGTCAATTGATTGGTCATCACTAAGACAAGCGGCGATCGAAGCTATGGGCAAAGCCTATGTTCCATACTCAAACTTCCCGGTCGGAGCGGCTGCTCTAACGGAAGACGGACGAGTAGTTTCGGGATGCAATATAGAAAACGCTTCCTATGGAGTGACGCTATGTGCTGAGTGTTCGATGGTGAGCGATTTGTTTAGAACCGGCGGCGGGCGGCTGACCGCATTTTATTGCGTCGACAAGCATGAGAATATTTTGATGCCTTGTGGGCGATGCCGACAGCTGCTTTTTGAACACTCGGCTCCAGGAATGTTGCTTCAGACCGTTTCTGGGATCAAGACAATTGAAGAGGTTCTTCCAGATGCTTTCGGACCAAGGGAATTGGACGAGCGTTCATGAGTGATTTTGACGCAGTCGATCTAATAATCGCAAAGCGAGAAAAGCAGGAGCTTTCAACCGAAGCTATTAATTGGCTCATTGAAAATTACACCTTGGGGCAGGTTGCCGATGAGCAGATGTCGGCTTTTGCAATGGCAGTGCTGCTAAATGGCATGAACCGAAGGGAGATCAAAGATTTAACCCTTGCCATGATTGCTTCCGGTGAGCGTTTAGATTTTTCTTCGCTCTCGTTCCCGACGGCCGATAAGCACTCCACCGGAGGAGTGGGGGACAAGATAACTTTGCCACTGGCACCGTTAGTTGCGGTTTTTGGTGTTGCGGTTCCCCAGCTCTCTGGCCGAGGACTTGGCCACACTGGAGGAACCTTAGACAAACTGGAATCTATTCCGGGTTGGAGGGCATCACTAACTAACGCAGACATGGCCAAACAACTGGAAGAAGTTGGTGCGGTAATTTGTGCCGCTGGATCTGGTCTGGCGCCTGCTGATAAGAAGCTTTATGCCCTCAGGGATGTCACTGGAACGGTTGAGGCAATACCTCTTATTGCCAGTTCCATAATGAGCAAAAAAATTGCTGAGGGAACCGGATCATTGGTGCTGGATGTCAAAGTTGGCTCTGGGGCTTTCATGAAAGATTTTGCTAAGGCTAAAGAACTTGCTGAAGTATTGGTGCAACTTGGAGTTGATGCTGGTGTCAAAACTTCGGCCCTGCTCACCGATATGTCAACCCCGCTTGGATTGAAAATCGGCAACGCTCTCGAAGTTGAAGAGTCGATTGAAGTTCTTCAAGGGGGAGGACCTGCAGACGTTGTTGAACTAACTGTTGAACTTGCCAAAGAGATGCTTCGCTTGGCCGGTAAAGGTGAAGTAGATGTGGCCGCAGCCCTTAAGGATGGCCAAGCCATGGATAAGTGGCGAGCCATGATTTTGGCTCAAGGAGGAGACCCTAGCGCCAAACTCCCTGTTGCCAAAGAAAGCGAAACTTTCCTGGCTGAAACAGACGGTGTGATCACCAAATTAGACGCCCTCGCCGTTGGCTTGGCTTCCTGGCGACTTGGTGCCGGCCGCGCCCGCAAGGAGGATCCGGTGTCGGCGGGAGCGGGCATCCGGCTGCATGCCAAGCCGGGCGACGAGGTCCGCGCCGGCGACGCTCTCCTCACCCTCTACACCGACGAGCCGGCTCGGATCCCGGGTGCGCTGGAGGACCTGACCGGGGCCGTCGTGGTCGGGGACCTCGGCTCTACGATTGACCGACTGCCTCTGGTTATCGACCGGCTGGCCTAGGAAGGGATACCCGTGAGCGAGCACGCTGAGACCAAGCACTCCACCTTCGCCGCGATCCTCATCGCGCTGATCATCGCCGGCCTGACGGTGTGGGGCATCGGGCTCATGAACGGCGCTGACTACGTCTCGTCCGCGATGGCTGGTGGGCTGCTCTTCCTGTTCAGCCTCTACGTGATCCTCGGCCTCGGCAAGGACTGACGTGGCAGACGCCGCACCTCTGCGGTTCGGCCTGCTGGGCGCCGCGCGCATCAGCGACATCGCGGTCATCCAGCCGTCTCGCATCACCGGTGATCGACTCGTCGTCATCGGTGCACGTGACAAGTCCCGTGCGGACGAGTACGCGCAGCGACACGGCATCGAGCGGGCGGTCGAGGGCTATCAGGCCGTCATAGACGACCCCGACGTCGACGTCGTC
>JBJTOG010000070.1:0-4715 GCA_046074425.1 Actinomycetota bacterium | reverse complement strand
GGAATTGGAAACCGATTTCGATCGAATCGTGCGGATTGCAGTTGCCGAAGAAGAGGCTTTCCTTAGAACCTTGAATTCGGGACTACTGGTTTTGGACGAGGAGGTTTCAAAAGCAAAAGGCGCGGGTGAATCGTCGCTTTCTGGAACCAGCGCCTTCTTACTCCATGACACATATGGATTCCCCATCGACCTAACTTTAGAAATAGCAGCCGAGGCTGGCTTGGAAGTTGATCGGGAAGAGTTCAAATCTCTGATGAACGTTCAAAAGCAGCGCGCCAAGGACGATGCCAAACGCAAGCGTTCTGGAAATAACGACCTGGCAGTTTATGGTGAATTTCGCACGCTCGGTCAAACCCACTTCACTGGTTACGACGAACTTGAAACAGAATCAACTGTTGTTGGCTTGATCCGAGATGGCTCGTCAGTCACCCAATTAGGACAAGGCGACGTCGCCGAAATAATCTTGCGCGAGACTCCCTTCTACGCCGAATCTGGTGGTCAAGATTCTGATTCTGGAATCATCACAGCATCCGGATTAGTGCTTGAAGTAGTCGATGTTCAGAAACCGGTTAAGGGCCTCATCTCACACTCTGTGGTTGTAAAGCAGGGGGAGATTGGATTGGGATCAAAGGTATTAGCTCAAGTTTCTAGGGAATGGCGATTGGGGGCAGCTCAGGCTCACTCCGCCACCCACGTGCTGCATGCAGCCCTTAGACAAGTTCTAGGTTCATCCGCTCTGCAATCTGGTTCTTACAATAAACCCGGCTATCTTCGTTTGGACTTTGCTTGGAACGAAGCTTTGTCCCAAGAGACTAAGAGCGAGATTGAGACTGTATCAAACCTTGCGATACGAAGCGATTTAGCAGTATCCGCGGATTTCATGTCAATCGAAGAAGCGAAGGCATTCGGAGCAATAGCGCTTTTTGGTGAAACTTACGATGAACAAGTGAGAGTCATCCAAATTGGTGGACCCTGGTCTCGAGAGCTCTGTGGTGGAACTCACGTATCAAGGTCATCACAAGTTGGGATGGTTTCGCTTACTGGCGAGTCATCGGTTGGATCCGGTTCAAGAAGGTTGGAAGCGCTGGTTGGATTTGAAGCTTTCCAGGCCTTCACAGCCGAGCGATTGTTAGTTCAAAAGCTAACAGAGTCGCTTAAAGTTCCTAAAGAGCAATTGATCGATCGCATTGCCCAAACAGCCGAAGAGTTAAAGCTAGCCCAAAAGAAGCTTGCTGCCTTTGCAATCGATCAGCTAAGTTCTAGGATCCCAGAATTTCTCAGCAACGCGGAGATCATTGGGAATACTTCGGTAGTTGTTGCAGATTTAGGTGTCGTTGAATCCGCCGAGCAGGTTCGTGAGATTGCTTTAAAAATTCGAAGTGCAAGGGATGCTGAGTCGCTAGTTTGTGTAGCCTTCGGTTTGGTTGAGACAAAGATTGCCCTAATCGCAACAACAACCCAAGCTGCCAGGTCCGGGGGAGTCTCGGCTGGGAAATTGGTGAAAGCTGCTTCTGCGGTGCTTGGCGGCGGCGGCGGAGGTAAAGATGACGTTGCTCAAGGGGGAGGACCAAATCATTCGGCCCTTCCAGCCGCTTTAGAAGTTATTCGCAGCATATTGCGAGGCTAAATGAGAGTCGGCCGAAGAATGGCTTTTGATATAGGAAGAGTGAGAATCGGGGTAGCGATCTCCGATTCAGCCGGCATTCTTGCCTCGCCTCTACCGTTTATAGTTCGTTCAGAATCAGATACCGAAACTGTGGCTGAGCTTATCGCCGCTGTGAAATTCCATGAAGCGGTTGAAGTATATTTTGGATTGCCGACCTCACTTAGTGGTTCCGAAACTAAATCAACGGAGGATTCGAAGGATCTCGCTATCTTGTTCGCAGATTCAATAGATTTTCCCGTAACGCTCATTGACGAAAGGCTGACGACTGTTTCGGCTTCAAATAAATTGCGAATGGCGGGAAAAGACTCTCGGAAATCAAAGTCCCTTATAGATAGCGCCAGTGCTGTTGAAATTCTTGAATTTGCAATGCAATCCGAGAGATCAAGCGGGATGGTGCAGGGAATACCGGTAAGGCGAACCAATGGGACGTAGATCAAACCGTCGAAATCACGGTTTAAAGATTGCAGCCTTGCTTTTAATTGGTGCAATAGGCATCGGTGGGGCGCTAGTTGCCTATAACTTTGATTGGCTTAAAGCTCAGTACCTTCGATATATCACCCTGGATTTTGAAGGACCAGGGGTTGGAGAAGTGATCATCAGGGTTGAAAAAGGGGATGACGGGCTCTCTATTGCAAATAAATTGTTTGAAGCTGGTGTTATTGCCGACGTCGATAGCTTTTATCGGTTACTAATCGCCGAGAACCCAACCTTTTATCCTGGCAGTTTTCGCCTAAAGCTAGAGATGAGTAATGAATCCGCTCTTAGGGTTATCGCAGACGCGAATAACGCCATGACTTATAAGATCACTATCCCAGAGGGGTACAGGGCGTTTCAGATATTTGAAGAAATATCTAAGGTTTCTGGAATCGATCCAAAAAAGATACTTGCTGCTGCTTCAAATTTGGAAGGCCTAGGCATTCCCGCCGAGGCGCCAACTATTGAAGGTTATTTGTTCCCAGCCACCTATAGCTTTGATCCATCTGCTACTGAAACAGACATCCTAAAGACCATGGTCGACCGAATGAAAGCGGAATTAAGTGCTTTCGGTGTGTTGGGCGAGGATGTGCACCGTGTCCTTACACTTGCTTCAATAATTCAGCGAGAAGGTAAACACCCAGAGGATTTTTACAAGATTTCAAGGGTTTTTCACAATCGACTCAAGTTAGATATGCTGCTCCAAACCGATCCAACTATTTCTTATAGTTTCGATGGCGAGGATCGATCAGGTGATTCAAAAGCTGAGGCAATTGATTATGGCTACAACACATATCTGGTTAAAGGTTTGCCGCCTGGCCCAATCAGTTCACCTGGATCTTTAGCTATTGATGCAGCCCTTAATCCTGCCAAAGGGAAGTGGCTCTATTTCGTCACGATAAATTTGGAATCTGGGGAAACCAAGTTTTCGCAAACCTTTGCTGAACATGAGAGGTACGTCAAGTTGCTCAGACAGTGGGAAGCAGAGAATCCAGGTTGGTATGACAATTAAGCTTGCGGTACTCGGTAATCCAATTTCGCACTCGCTCTCGCCTAAACTCCATCTGGCTGCCTATCATCACCTCGACCTTCCATGGTCCTATAGCGCAATACAAACAGAAGCATCAGAGCTATCTAAGGTTTTGAATGAGAACAATCTGCAGGCGGCCAGCATAACAATGCCCCTTAAGGAAGAGGCTTTTGAGTTTTCCTCAATAAGAGATGTTGCAGCGGAGGCCACTAAAACAGTGAACACCCTAATCTCAACCAAGACGGGATGGGCAGGTCACAACACTGATGTATATGGAATAGAAATGGCGCTAGACGGAATTTCCCCATCCTCTTCACTTTTGATAGGTACTGGTGCTACAGCTAGGTCAGCGATTTACGCACTTAGTAATTTGCAAAATAAACCGCGGGTTTCCATTTGGGGAAGGGACCCTCAAAAGCTTCAGCAAAGTTTAGATTTTGCTTCTCGACTCGGTTTGAACGCCTCCGCTGCTCCGAATTTGGGTTCAGGTTTGGAATCGGCAGATTTGGTTATCAGCACAGTTCCGGGACAGGCGTCGAGCGAAATTTGGCAAGGAGTTGATCAAATCCCAAACAAGGCCGTTTTATTCGACATTGCCTATTCCCCTTGGCCATCTCCCGCGGCGGTAGTTTTCCAGGGTCACAACGTGATCTCAGGGTTAGAAATGTTGATTTGGCAGGCAACAGAGCAAGTTCGATTGTTTTGTGAACACTTCGATTCAACAATCCGCGTTGACAATCGCGAGCTTTACCAAGTGATGAGAACTTCAGTTTCCTCAATTTAGCTATGGGATAGCGGCCATTATGAGAGAATTTGCCTTATGTTGCGTTGGTTAACCGCAGGTGAAAGCCATGGCCCAGAATTAGTGGCCATTCTCGAAGGCCTGCCCGCTGGTGTTCCACTAACTACCGCTGAAGTGCAAGACGCGCTCGCTCGCCGCCGGTTAGGCTACGGCCGCGGAGCCAGAATGAAGTTCGAAAAAGATGAGGTTAGCCTTAGCGGTGGCGTGAGGCACGGCTTAACTCAAGGTGGACCAATCGCTATCACAATTCAAAACACAGAGTGGCCAAAGTGGGAGCAGATTATGGCTGCTGACCCAGTAGATCTAGAGAGCTTAACTGGTGCTCGCGCCGAGCCACTTACTCGACCACGTCCTGGTCATGCCGATTTCACAGGAATGCAAAAATACGCGTTCTTGGATTCTCGACCGGTTCTCGAAAGAGCCAGCGCTAGGGAAACCGCAGCCAGAGTTGCCCTGGGCGAGGTTGCAGCTAGGTTTCTTGCTGAGTTAGGAATCTCGCTGGTAACCCACACAGTTGCCATTGGGCCCATCTTTAACCACTCAACTAAATTGCCAACCCCTCAGAATCGGGATTCATTGGATGAAAATCCAATTCGATGTTTTGACGAAGCCTCTGCAAGACTGATGATTTCCGAAATTGATGATGCCCATAAAAATGGGGACACCCTCGGTGGGGTAGTTGAAACCTTGGTTTATGGCCTACCTCCTGGAATTGGATCTTATGTGCACTGGGACCGCAGGCT
>JBJTOG010000069.1:0-15366 GCA_046074425.1 Actinomycetota bacterium | reverse complement strand
GAATCCAAATGTAGAATCTTCGTAATTGGTTGGTTCAAAAAGGACAATGGCAGATACGATTACAAAGAGTTTGAATTTTAGGTTATAGTATTAGTTCGTAGGTTCGAGGCTCTAACGACATACCAGGGACTTACGATAAATAGCGCTACTGGGGGTAGTTGATGAAACAGCGCAATATAGGTGGCGAAGCTAGTGCCTATTCAACGAACGACTATCGAATTTGGCAACCGCTTACTAACTTTCGTGTTGATCATCATCGCCCTTTTGACATTTATTGTGGTGCGCAGGGCCACGAGGTCGGAGCGTTTTGGTCTAACCTGGCCAGCCCTTGCTCTGGGGTTAGGAATTATCGCTCAGGCGCTGCTTGGAGGTGTGACAGTTCTAACTGGGCTGAATCCCTGGATTGTCGGTGCCCACTTTTTGGTCTCTGGAATTTTGATTTCAATCGCAGCAGTACTGGTTTTCAGAATTTATTCTCCTAGGCATAAACCAATTGCCTACGGGTCGGTGGTGCTGGCTTGGCCAATATTCTTTATCGGCTGGATTGCAGTGCTTATTGGAATTTTGGTAACCGGTGCCGGTCCTCACTCTGGCGATGCAAATACCGGAAGAAATGGACTGGATCTAGAAATATGGCAGCACTACCACTCTTACCCTGCCTATTTAATGACAGCGCTCATCCTCATTTCGCTTTTCTTAGCAATTAGATCAACTGGTCTGAATTCTCCAGTCAACAAGGCAACTCTTTCGTTACTGCTGTTGTTTGCTATCTCGCTGGTTCAAGCGCTGATCGGGATTATTCAATCCAGATTAGGAGTGCCACCATTATTAGCAGCAGCTCATATGCTTGGCGCCTCCTTGATTATTGCTGGCCTCACCTTCCAGCTTTTGACTTTGCGTTCAAAATTTCAGCGAGTGAGGTAGCAGATGAAGCGAATCTTTTGGTTTCGAAGGGACCTAAGGCTCTCTGACAATCCAGCTTTGAATTCAGCCATCAAAGCATCTGGCAAGGATTCGCTAATCCCGATTTATTGGTTGAGGGCAGAAACTCTAAATTCCCTATCTCCAAATCGAGCCCACTCTCTTACTGAATCACTAAAACAACTTTCTAATTCAGTTGACAACACATTGAGTATCACTGGAGCAAAAACCGCCAAGGAATTTGCCGCCGAAATATTGCGTGCTGGAGTTAGCGAGGTTTACGCAACGGAGAGTTTTGATCCAGAGGGAATTGCGGAACAGCGAGTTTTGCAAGCCGAACTAGCCAAGCATTCGATTCAACTTCTTATGCAGGATTCCTATTATGCGGTTCGTCCCGGAACTGTTCTAAAACCTCAGGATTCATCGCCCTATCGGGTATACACACCCTTCTATAAAGCTTGGCTCCAAATTGGTTGGGAAAAGCCACACAAACTAATTGCGGGAGCACATTGGGAGCGAGCTAGTTTTGGAAAGGACATCCCTACCCCCGCTACCAAACCAGGTTTTACAATTCGAGCTGGTGAGGCATACGCAAAAGCAACATTCGAGCGATTCAAAGGAAAAAGGCTTATGGCTTATTCCGAAAATCGGAACCGGGCGGATCTGAATGGAACCTCGAAACTCTCTCACGCTCTAGCGCACGGCGAGATCCACCCGAGAACGTTGCTAGCTGCTTTGGGCAATAGCGATGGTGAAATAGTTTTTGGAAAAGAAATAGCATGGCGTGAGTTTTACGCTGATGTTCTATTTCACAACCCTCACACCCTAGATGGTTACTACGAGCCAAGGTTCGCTCAAATGCGATATGACACCGGCAAAGAGGCCGAGTCTAAATTCGAGCGATGGAAAAACGGAACCACTGGATTTCCCATGGTGGATGCAGGTATGCGGCAATTGCTTGCCGAGGGTTGGATGCATAACCGAGTTCGCATGATCGTAGCTTCATTCTTGGTGAAAGATCTCCACCTGGAATGGAAATTGGGTGCATCCTGGTTTGAGCAGAACTTAACCGATTACGACCCAGCGTCAAATTCCCACGGTTGGCAGTGGACGGCCGGTTGTGGCACAGACGCTTCCCCTTATTACCGGGTTTTCAATCCAATTCTCCAAGGATATAAATTTGATCCGGATGGAAACTATGTTCGAAAATACGTACCTGAGCTGAGTCACATTCCGCAATCGCAAGTTCACGAACCGTGGTTGCTAATTGATGGATTGGCTAATGGCTATCCAGAACCGATGCTGGATCACTCGGAAGAGCGCGCCGAGTCACTGCTGCGATTAGAAGAAATTAAAATAAAGTAGCGGATCAACCGCAATCGCCACAAACAGCACCGTTAGATAGCTAATAGAGCCGTGGAACAAACGCATTGGGTTATTAATTTGATTTGAAATCGCTTGCCGATACAGTCGGTATGACTCAATCAGGAACCAAACCCCGGTAGCGGCTGCTGTAACTGAATAGATCACTCCCATGTTCGCTATTGGAATCAGAAGCAGCGTTGACACCACAAGCGCCCAAGCGTAAAGAATGATTTGAGAGCCTACCGTCTTAGCTCCCCTAACCACCGGGAGCATTGGTACCCCTGCTTGTTTGTAGTCTTCGCGATAGCGCATCGAAAGCGGCCAGTAGTGGGGCGGGGTCCACAGGAAGATAATTAGAAACAAAATAATTGGGGTGGCCGAGATATTTCCTGTCACCGCAGCCCAGCCAATCAGCACCGGCATCGATCCCGCTGCCCCACCCCAAACAATGTTTTGTGGTGTTCTGCGCTTTAAAAGCAGAGTGTAAATAAAAACGTAAAAGAGTATTGCAGCCAGCGACAAAGCCGCAGCGAGTAAATTGACCAAAATCGCTAACCAAAGTACTGACCCAACCCCGATGGCCCAGGCAAAGATGTACGCCTCTATTTTGGTTAGCTCCCCCGTCACTAGCGGCCTGGCTTTGGTTCGACCCATTATTTTGTCGATGTCGGCATCGATGTAGCAATTAAAGGCATTTGCCGATCCCGCGCTTAGCGCACCTCCAAAAACGGTTGCCAATACCAGCCACGGGTCAGGGATACCTCGTGCCGCCAATATCATTGTCGGCACGGTGGAAATAAGCAGTAGTTCAATGACCCTTGGCTTAGTGAGCGCTAAATATGCCTTGGCTTTGTGCCAAAAGCCAAGTTGCTTGGGCGCGGGCGAAGATGAAATTGTGGTCATGATGTGCCTTAAGTCTAAACTCCCAAAGGGCCAGAGATGGCATTAGAGGCTAGACTTTGCTCAGAAGGGTAGTACTTAGCGGAGTTGATTGTCGAATTTGGGTTTTTCACTTCTCTGATATTCCCGGCAATGTTGCCGAAGCACCCTTTTCTGACCTACCACCTGTTTGTTGAGGAGAGAAATTGACCGCACTAAATTGGACCGAACTCGACGATAAGGCCGTGGCTACTGCCAAAGTATTGGCTGGCGATGCAGTTGAAAAGGTTGGAAACGGTCACCCTGGTACCGCCATAAGTCTTGCCCCCGTGGCTCACCTGTTGTTTCAAAAAGTTCTGCGACATGACCCCAAAGACCCGCAGTGGATAGGTCGCGATCGCTTTATTCTCAGCATCGGACACTCTTCGCTAACTCTTTATAACCAGCTCTATTTGGGCGGTTTTGGATTGGAACTTGAGGACATCAAATCCCTTCGCACCGATGGTTCGCTAACTCCGGGTCACCCCGAGTATGGACACACCAAGGGAGTGGAAATAACCACTGGACCCCTAGGTCAAGGCCTAGCTTCTGCGGTTGGTTTTGCCTACGCCTCTCGCTTTGAGCGCGGTCTTTTTGACCCAAATGCAGCCCAAGGGGTATCCCCCTTCGATCACCAGATTTACTGCATTGCTGGAGATGGCGATATGCAAGAAGGTGTCACCTCCGAAGCTTCGTCGTTGGCGGGACACCAGCAACTTGGGAATCTGACGGTGATATACGATTCCAACCAGATCTCCATTGAGGACGACACCAACATTGCCTTCACAGAAGATTTGGAGGCGCGCTACCGCGCCTACGGCTGGCACACCCAGGTGGTGGATTGGAAAAAATCCGGAGGTTACCAAGAAGATATTGCGGAACTTTTCGAGGCAATCGAAAGGGCAAAGGCAGAAACGAATGCGCCATCGCTCATTATTCTCAAAACCATTATTGGTTGGCCTTCCCCAAAAAAACAGAACACCGGAAAAATCCACGGATCCGCTTTAGGAGCCGAGGAACTCAAAGGACTAAAGCAGATTTTGGGATTTGATCCAGAGAAAACTTTTGAAGTGAGCGATGAAGTACTAAAACACACTCGTTCGTTAGCTCAAAAAGCGGAAAAGGAAAGAAAGAAGTGGCAAGAAAGCTTTGACGCTTGGGCAGCGGCGAATCCGAATCGCAAGGAGCTATTTGATCGAATTCAAAGCGGTCAGGTTCCAAATGAGCTGGCTTCAGCATTAGTGGAATTCGAGGCTGGAACTGAGATCTCAACGAGAGCAGCATCAGGAAAGGTAATAAATTCCTTCGCCTCGGTAATGCCTGAGCTCTGGGGTGGATCGGCGGATCTCGCTGAGTCAAATAACACAACTATCTCTGGCGCCAAATCCTTCGTTCCCACTCAGCACTCCACTCACGAGTGGAGTGGGGATAGCTATGGACGGGTATTGCCCTTTGGTATTCGCGAGCACGCCATGGCCTCGATCATTAACGGAATTGTGCTGCATGGAAAGACCAGAGCTTTTGGCGGAACGTTCCTAATTTTTAGCGATTACATGCGACCAGCGGTTCGATTGGCAGCATTGATGGCTGTGCCATCAATCTTCGTTTGGACTCACGATTCTGTCGCTCTGGGTGAAGACGGGCCAACCCATCAGCCAATCGAACAGCTAGCTTCGCTCAGGGCCATTCCAGGTCTTGACGTGGTAAGACCGGCCGATGCCAACGAGGTTTCATTCGCCTGGAAAAAGATATTGGAGCGTCGCAAGGGACCGGCTGGAATCGCACTTAGCCGACAGAATCTTCCGGTATTTGATAGAAACTCCCCCGACGCCACCGGAGTCGAATATGCCTCTGCGTCCGAAACTGAAAAGGGCGCCTATGTCTTGGCGGAGGCAAGTAACTCAATGCCAGAGCTTATTTTGATTGCCACCGGATCCGAGGTTCAGTTAGCGGTTGCCGCCCGATTGGAATTAGAAGCCAAAGGCATCCCAACTCGAGTTGTATCGGCTCCCTGCTTGGAATGGTTTGAGGAACAGGACGCCTCCTACCAAGAGAGTGTGCTTCCAAAAGCAGTTAATAAGCGAATCTCGATTGAGGCTGGGGTTTCGATGGGCTGGTCCAAGTATGTTGGTCCATCTGGTAAGTCTCTATCGATTGAGCACTTCGGTGCCTCGGCTGATTACAAGACCCTGTTCAAGAAATTTGGCATGACGGTGGAAAACGTTATTGCCTCCGCAATTGCTATAAGAGAGGAATAGATGAACTCGCCACTACACAAACTAGCCGAGGCTGGAGTAAGCATTTGGCTCGATGACCTATCCCGAGATCGAATCGAATCGGGTTCACTCAAGGAACTAATCTCCTCCAGGGCGGTATCCGGGGTCACTACCAACCCGACTATCTTTGCCGGTGCATTCGCGAACTCGGCTGCCTACGCCAAGGAGCTAGCTGAGCTATCAGCTAGAGGAGCTTTAGCAGATGAAGCCATTTTCGAGGCGACAACAGCTGATGTTAGAGCCGCCTGCGATGTCTTCGGCGAGGTTTATAAAAACTCCGCTGGTGTAGATGGAAGAGTTTCCATCGAGGTTGAACCAGGTTTTGCCCGTGATACCCAAAAAACCATCACCCAGGCAAAGCAACTTTACGCAGCAGTTGATCGAGAAAATGTGATGATCAAGATTCCAGCAACCCAAGAGGGACTTGAAGCGATTAGCACAGTGCTTGGCGAAGGAATCTCGGTGAATGTGACGTTGATTTTTTCCCTGGAGCGCTATCGCCAGGTTATTGGAGCCTACAAGGATGGAATTAAAAGAGCGTTGGCTAATGGCCACGATGTTTCAAAGATTCACTCGGTGGCTTCCTTTTTTGTCTCGAGAGTTGATACCGAATTCGACAAGCGCCTTGATGCCATTGGCACCGATGAAGCCAAGAACCTCAAGTCCAAGGCTGCGCTGGCCAATGCTCGATTGGCCTATCAGCTTTTCGAACAGGAATTCCAAGACTCGGATTGGAAAGATTTGGCGGAAAAGGGTGCGAATGTTCAGCGTCCATTGATGGCTTCAACAGGAGTTAAGGATCCTTCTCTTCCCGACACTCTCTACGTCACCGAGCTTGTAGCACCACAGCTGGTAAACACGATGCCTGAAAAAACCATGGAGGCTGTTTACGATCACGGTCAAATTTCTGGAAACACAATCAAGCCCAACTATGAATCGGCGGAGAAGATCTTGGCGGAAATTGCCAATCTTGGAATTTCCTACGATGAGGTTGTACAGCAATTGGAAGAGGAAGGCGTTTCAAAATTCATCGCTTCTTGGGATGAACTTCTGGAAACGGTATCCAATGCTCTAAAGAAGGGAAAGTGATGCTTAAAGTCTCTCTAAAGAATCTTTCTCAGGATGCAGCAAACCGAGAACTTCCCCAGCTAATTGCTGACAAAGTTGCATCACGTATATTTGCTAAGGACTTCACTCTCTGGGGTAAAGATGCCGAAGCCGAATCATCGATTCGCCTCGGTTGGATCGATGCTGCGGCAAATTCTCTACCCTTTCTTTCGGAAGTGACCGAGCTAAGAGAATATTTCAACACTCAGGGAGTTAATCGAGTGGTGCTCTGTGGAATGGGCGGATCCTCATTGGCCCCCGAAATTTTGACAGCTTATGCCAAGGTGCCCTTGATTACCCTTGACTCCACTGACCCTTCTCAGGTAAGGGATGCACTTGATGGAGACCTGACAAAAACTGTTGTTGTGGTCTCATCGAAATCCGGTTCCACGGTTGAAACCGACTCGCAAAAGCGAGCTTTCGAAAAAGCCTTTGACGATGCCGGAATCAACCGAACCGACCGAATCGTAATAGTGACCGATCCGGGTTCGGCCATGGAGCAGAAAGCCATAGAGGATGGCTACCGAGTCTTTCTAGCCGATCCAACAGTTGGTGGCCGCTATTCCGCCCTCACGGCTTTCGGAGTTGTCCCATCAACTCTTGCCGGAGTGGACATGAGACCAATTTTGGAAGAAGCGATTGCTTCTGTGGAACTTCTTTCATCTGATGAGCAAAACAATCCTGCTCTAAGGTTAGGAGCCGCTATGGCCCGAACCGCCAGTTCGTCTGGATTTCGCGACAAGCTGGGTCTGGTTCCAGAAGGCTCGCAGATTCCAGGCTTTGGCGATTGGCTTGAGCAGTTGATTGCTGAATCCACCGGTAAGAACGATCGCGGTGTGCTACCAGTAGCCCTCGAATCCGATGCCCCTGAGGCCAGCGCTAATCACTCCGATGTTGTCTTATTGGGTTTAGCTTCTGATGCAGATTCGTCAAAATTTGATGTGGCAGTATCTGGAGGAATCGGTGAGCAACTAATGCTGTGGGAAGCTGCCACAGCTATTGCTTCTAGGCTGCTTTCCATCAACCCATTTGACCAACCAGATGTTGAATCCGCCAAAATTGCAGCTCGGTCCCTTTTGGAATCCCCTGCTCAAAGCTCGTCTTCGCTTTTTGAAATCGATGGAGTGAAAGTATCCGCTTCCAATTTGGCCATCACCGAATCCAGCAGCATCGAAGAGGCTCTTGAAGCTCTTATCACCAGCTCCGATTCAGAGAGCTATTTTTCTCTACAGGTTTATTTGAACCGCAATAGTTTTCAGGCAGCGTTGAAACTAAGAAGGCTCTTGGCTAAAAAATCCGGAAGGCCAGTGACGTTTGGCTGGGGACCTAGGTTTTTGCATTCCACCGGTCAGTACCACAAGGGTGGACCTAAGCAGGGTATTTTCCTTCAGCTAACTCAATCTGGATCGGTTGATCAAGCAATTCCCGGCAGGGACTTTAGTTTTCAAGAACTTATTGTTTCCCAGGCTGATGGTGATGCCAGAGTATTGGCCGCTACCGGGCGTCCTGTTCTCAGCCTCAGGACCGATAATCCAGCTGCCTTGATTGAAAGAATTGCGAGAGCCTTTAGCTAACAATGTCCTCTCGAAAACCTCGCAACCCACTTCGCGACCCGGACGATAATCGCCTAAACCGAATCGCTGGGCCATCAGGCCTGGTGTTTTTTGGTGTCACTGGCGATCTGTCGCGGAAGAAGCTGATGCCAGCGGTATATGACCTAGCTAACCGAGGTTTACTTCCTCCAGGTTTTGCCTTGGTTGGTTTTGCCAGGAGGGATTGGAAAGATCAGGATTTCGAAAAGGTGGTTCACGATTCGGTTCGCGAATTTGCTAGAACTCCTTGGTCGGAGGATGTCTGGAAGCAGCTCTCGGCTGGAATTCGATTTGTGGCTGGAGATTTCGATGACGATGCAGCCTTTGATCGATTGAAAGAAACAATAGAGGAATTGGACCAAAGTCGTGGAACAAATGGCAACCACGCTTTTTATCTTTCTATACCGCCTAAATCTTTCCCCCAGGTAACCAAGCAGCTTTCACGATCTGGTTTGGCCGATCCAAAGCCAAATACTTTCAGAAGGGTGGTAATTGAAAAACCCTTTGGAAGTGACTTGGAAACCGCCCGAGAACTGAACCAAGTTGTTGAATCCGTATTCCCACCGGATTCGGTGTTCCGTATCGATCATTACCTAGGAAAAGAAACCGTTCAGAACATCTTGGCGATACGTTTTGCAAACCAATTATTTGAACCAATTTGGAATGCCGAATATATCGATCACGTTCAAATCACAATGGCTGAAGACATTGGAGTTGGGGGTCGGGCTGGATACTACGACGGTATCGGGGCCGCCCGAGATGTGATCCAGAACCATCTGCTACAACTTCTTGCCTTGACCGCGATGGAGGAGCCAATCTCTTTCGATGCAGCTGATTTACGGCACGAAAAGGAACGGGTACTTGCTGCGGTTCGCATTCCAACCGATCTCGCAAAACACACCGCACGAGGACAATATCTCGGAGGCTGGCAGGGCGGTGAGCAAGTCAAGGGATATCTGCAAGAAGAAGGTATCAATCCGGATTCACAAACTGAAACCTATGCTGCCATGCGACTAGACATTGAAACAAGGCGTTGGCAAGGGGTGCCGTTTTATCTAAGAGCCGGAAAACGTCTTGGTCGCAGGGTCACAGAAATTGCCGTGGTGCTCAAAAAGACCCCGCAGCAAATTTTCTCCGCCGAGCAAGTTTCAGCTCTTGGTCAAAATGCAATCGTGATTCGAGTACAGCCGGATGAGGGTGTCACTATTCGTTTTGGTTCCAAAGTTCCCGGCCCTGGAATGCAGGTGAGAGATGTCACCATGGATTTTGGTTACGGTCACTCTTTCACCGAAGACTCGCCCGAAGCCTACGAAAGATTGATTCTCGATGTCCTACTGGGTGAGCCGCCGCTATTTCCTCGCCACGAGGAAGTTGAACTTTCCTGGAAGATACTTGATCCGATTGAGCGATTCTGGGCAGAAAACGGTAGTTGCGATGTTTACCAACCTGGATCATGGGGACCGGCAAGTGCTGATCGCATGATGCAAATTGACGGTCGAAGTTGGAGGCGTCCATGATTGTTGATCTCCCAAACACCACAATCAGCAAAGTCTCCAAATCCTTAGTGAAGGTGCGCGAGCAAGGAGGTGCAGTTGCCCTTGGCCGGGTGCTGACCCTGATAATCGAAACCAACCCCGAGGGGGCTGAGGAGGCTATCGCAGCCGCCAACGCCGCCTCCAGAGAGCACCCTTGCCGAATCATTGCTCTGATTGATTCCTCAAACTCTTTTGAACCCAAGCTGGATGCCGAGATCCGAGTTGGTGGCGATGCTGGGGCTTCCGAGGTGATTGTGCTCAAACCATCCGGCGCTGCGGCATTTAATCCAGAATCGCTAGTTACGGGACTTCTTCTTCCAGATGCTCCAGTGGTTGCCTGGTGGCCAAATCACACCCCTAGCTCGCTCTCCAATTCTCCGATTGGGAAAATAGCAACCCGCCGAATCTCTGATTCTCTCAATCAACCAGACCCCATCAAATTCCTAGAGTCTCTTGCAACTAGCTATGCGCCAGGAGATTCCGATTTCGCCTGGACAAGGCTGACCCTATGGCGAGCCCAATTGGCTGCCATTTTGGATCAGCCCCCTTTTGAGGAGATAACCGCGGTTGAAATCGAAGGTGACAGCGCCAATCCCAGTGTTCAACTTTTAGCTGCATGGCTAAAAATGCAGTTAGGTTGCCCGCTCAGACTTATTCAGCGCGCTGAGAGCGTCGGAGTCAGGGGAATCTATCTAGTTAGACTTCAAAGAGCCAGCGGTTCGATTGAGATAATTCGCGATAAGTCAAACATCGCGACCCTAACGCAAACCGGGCAACCTCCCAAGGAGCTAAGTTTGCCAGTTCGATCGTTGCGGGACTGTTTAGCCGAGGACCTAAGAAGATTAGACCCGGATTCCGCCTTCGAACGCGTAATCAAAAATGGACTACCGATGCTTAGCGAGAAGTAATTGAAGATTGAAAAGGTCGTGCTAGCGGACGTCGATTCGGTTGCCAAGACGGCGGCAGTTGATTTGGCAAATGAAATCATTAAATTACTCGGCTCAAATAGTAAGGCAAATCTCGTTATAACCGGCGGCAGCGTTGGTATAAAGACTTTGGAACAGCTCGCTCCACTTTTGCAGGGGATCAACCTTGCGGGATTACACATTTGGTGGGGTGATGAAAGATTTGTTGCTGCGGATTCAAACGAGCGCAACCAGCTTCAGGCAAATCAAGCTTTAATTGAGAAAATTTCGTTACCTTCAGAAAATCTGCACCCTTTTCCAAGCAGCGATCACAATGATTTGATGTCGGCAGCAAATTCCTTCGCTGATGAGATTGGAAAAGCAGCTCCGACATTTGACGTTTTGCTGCTAGGCATGGGGCCGGATGGCCATGTGGCATCGCTTTTCCCACAGGAAACTTTTCAAGCCGTAAGTCCCTGGGTCGTGATTGAGTCCAACTCCCCCAAACCGCCGGATCGAAGAATTTCTCTTAGCTATCAAGCAATAAATTCCAGCGATCAAGTTTGGCTTTTGGTGGCTGGAGCCGAAAAGGCTGATGCAACAAAAGAGGTTTTTGCGGGAAACTCTAATCTTCCAGCAGCTCGCATCGCTGGAAAGAAATTAACTCGCTGGTATTTGGATAAGGCTGCAGCCGCCGGAATTACTTCTTAGTCGACTTCTTAGCCGCGGGTTTTGCCGGCTGTTTCACCTGCTTGGCTGGCTTTGCAGGTTTGGAGGTTTTTGTAGCCTTCGCGGTTTTTGATGCAGGCTCTTTTTTCGCGGCCGGCTTCTTGGCTTCTACTTTTGGAGCTTTTGCGGGCTTTGGTTCTGGCTTCACGGTCTTCACTGCTTTAGCCGCTTGGGCTTTGGCGGCTTTAATTTTCGCAGCTTGGGCCTTTGCCTGACGTGCGGTCTCTTCAGCGAGACGGGCACGTCTTTCCCTAATCGTCGAGATTGCCTCATCCAACAATGCCTTTGCCTCTTCGGCTGTTCGGCGTTCCTTTACGTATGCCAGGTGAGTCTTATAAGGTTCGTGCTTAGCGGTTTGCGGTGGATTTTTTTGATCCTGACCGGCCGGAAGCCCACAATTTGGGCAGTCAATTACTTCTGGAATTTCAGCGGGATCAATGTGTGCTGCAAACTGTGGGTTCTGAACGTGACCGTTGATGCAGAAATAGCTTCGCTGAACTCTTTCTGCCTGATAGCCACGGTATTGCTCACCCATCGGGCCGGCACCGACTCGTGAACCCCTGATTGCCGAACCGCTATTTGCCATTGCTAACCCCTAGAGCCCAAATCTGGTGAATAAACCCAAGGCGATGATGACCGTCAGCCAAACCAGTCCCAAAATAATGGTGATTCGGTTCAAGTTACGCTCGGCAACCCCAGAAGAGGAAACGTTTGAGGTGACACCGCCACCGAACATATCGGAAAGACCCCCGCCGCGGCCTTTGTGTAGCAGAATCATCAGGATTAGCAGCAGGCTGGTGATAGCCAGCAGCACCTGAAGAGCGATTTGTATAGCAGCCATGAATTTACCTGTTCTTTACGGGTCCTAGACGATTATAGAGCGACATGCTTCTGGAAGCGGCAGATACCGGTGAATTCATCGACATCCAAGCTGGCACCGCCAACTAAAACCCCGTCCACCTCAGGGGAGGCTAGGAAACCGGCGACATTTGCCGACTTAACCGAACCACCGTAGAGAATTCGAGTAGCTTGGGCCACTTCTTCCGAAATTAGGCTGGCTATGGTTTCGCGGAGCCTCTTGGCTACTTCTGCAGCCTGCTCGCTGGTGGCAACCTTTCCGGTTCCAATTGCCCATACCGGCTCGTAGGCAACAACGAATTCACCAATTTTTTCATGTCCAGAAAGGGCTTCGGTTAGTTGACGAATTGGAACCTCTGCCGCTCCGAACAGCTCAAGCTCCTCTAGCGTTTCCCCAACGCAGATAACCGGAATCAGGCCGTGCTTAAAGCTGGCTGCCGTCTTGGCCCGAATTACTTGATCGCCTTCGGCGTGATACTGCCTTCTTTCAGAGTGTCCAACTAAAACGTACTTGCAATCAAGCTTTTTCAAAAATGCCCCGGAAATTTCACCGGTATAGGCTCCGGAATCAAACTTGGAAAGATCCTGAGCGCCGATTTTGAGAGGTAATTTGTCTGCGTCAACTAGGGTTTGGACGCTCCGTAGGTCTGTGAAAGGAGGGAAAACCGAAACCTCAACCTTGTCAAAATCGTGGGACACATCCTTCAGGGTCCAGGCTAGTTTCTGGACCAGAGCGATTGCCTGTTGGTGATCCAAATTCATCTTCCAGTTTCCGGCAATTAGCGGAATGCGTTCGGTCAATTCAGTACCTCCAGTCCGGGAAGGCTCTTGCCTTCAAGATATTCCAAACTTGCGCCACCGCCTGTGGAGATGTGACCAAAGGCGCTCTCATCAAAACCAAGTGCCCTCACTGCGGCGGCTGAATCGCCACCTCCGACCACACTCAAGCCACTTACTTTCGTAAGTGCCTCGGCGACTGCTCTGGTGCCTTGGCTAAAAGCTTCAAATTCAAAAACCCCCATCGGTCCATTCCAGAAGCAAAGACCAGATGATTCAATAACTTTGGCAAAGGCAAGGGAAGTTTCCGGTCCTATGTCCAGCCCAATTCCAGCGGAGCCAAATTTCGTTTCCTCTAAGGCATCTACATTGGCGGGGACATACTCAGCATCAGCTGCAAATCCTGAAGCCATCAGAATGTCGGTTGGCAAATGAATGCTTACTCCAAGCTCCTCAGCCTTGGCTAGGTAATTCCTAACAGTTTCTATTTGATCTTCCTCGAGCAGGCTCTTCCCTACTCGATAACCCTTTGCCGCCAAAAAGGTGAAGAGCATTCCTCCACCGATAACGAGATTGTCTACTTTTGGAAGCAGGGCTCCAATCACACCTAACTTGTCGGAAACTTTGGAACCGCCTAGCACGACCGTGTATGGCTTGGAGTCAGAATTGGTGAGCCTTGATAACACCTCAACTTCTTTGGAAACAAGCAAACCCGCGGCCGATGGCAGCAACTTAGCTAGCTCGTAAACGCTGGCTTGTTTCCGGTGCACCACACCAAAGCCATCGCTAACGAAGTAATCCCCCAGGTCTGCAAGCTTTTGTGCAAAACCGAGCCTCTCTTGGGCATCCTTTGATGTTTCTGCGGAGTTGAAACGTAGATTTTCCAATAACGCCACACCGCCAGGCAAAAGCGCTTTGGCCACACCCTTGGCTTCACTTCCGACGGTGTCTGAGGCGAAGAAAACTTCCTGATCAAGCAGCTCGCCTAATCTTTTGGCTACTGGTTGAAGCGAATACTTCTCAACAACTTCGCCCTCTGGTCGTCCTAGGTGCGAGCAGATGATTACGCTCGAACCTTGCTCAAGGAGGTATTTGATTGTTGGAATTGACGCTCGAATTCGGCCATCATCGGTAATGACGCCCTCGCTCATCGGCACATTAAAGTCGCAACGAAGGATTACTCTTTTGGACTCTAGGTCGGTGAAATCAGTAAGTTTGCGCAAATTATCTTTAGAGTTTGTTAGCAACCAGAACGGTTAGATCAACCAGGCGGTTTGAGTAACCCCACTCGTTGTCGTACCACGAGCTGATCTTGACGGTTTTATCGATTACCTTAACCAACCCAGCATCAAAAATTGATGAGTGTGGGTCGGTGACGATGTCGCTAGAAACAATCTCGTCCTCGGTGTATTTCAAAATACCCTTGAGCGGACCATCAGCAGCTTTCTTATAGGCGGCCTTGATTTCTTCAATTGTCACAGCCTTCTTGCTAACCAAAGTAAGGTCAGTGATCGAACCGGTAGGAACCGGAACCCTTAGTGCGTAGCCATCCAGTTTGCCTTTTAGTTCTGGAAGCACCAGACCGATTGCTTTTGCAGCACCGGTTGAAGAAGGAACAATGTTGATTGCAGCGGCACGAGCCCGACGAAGATCGCTGTGTGGTCCATCCTGCAAGTTCTGATCTGCAGTGTAAGCGTGGACGGTTGTCATAAGGCCGTTTTCGATACCAAATTCATCATTGAACACCTTGGCTAGCGGGGCCAGGCAGTTGGTTGTGCAAGAAGCATTTGAAATGATGTGGTGATTGGCTGGGTCATACAGCTGCTCGTTTACACCAATAACGAAGGTGGCATCTTCGCCGGTTGCCGGCGCTGAAATCAGAACCTTCTTTGCTCCAGCCTCGATGTGCTTGCGGGCATCCTCGGCCTTAGTGAATCTTCCGGTGCTCTCGATTACGATGTCGACACCAAGGTCGCCCCAACCCAAGGCAGCTGGTTCGCGCTCTGCCAAGACCTTGATCTTGTAATCCCCAACCAAAATGTTCTGGCCCTCTACTCGAACCTCTGCATCTAATCTGCCGGTAACTGAGTCGTACTTAAGCAGGTGGGCTAAGGCTTTAGGGTCAGAGAGGTCGTTGACGGCAACGATTTCTAGGTCTGTTCCCTTGGCCAGTTCGGCTCTAAGGTAATTTCTTCCAATTCGGCCAAAGCCGTTGATTCCAACACGAGTGCTCACAGTTTTCCCTTCTAAGGGCGCAAAAAGCGCATTATTCAAAGATGGCTGATCCACGCGCCCTTGGGTGGAATTACTCGTATCAGACTAGCAGTAAGCCCTTAGTTTGGCCTCTTGCAGCCTCAAAACGGGCCTGCACGTCGCCCCAGGA